>CALMUT010000035.1 GCA_937872925.1 uncultured Myxococcales bacterium
GAGTTCAGACGTGTGCTCTTCCGATCTGACGACTTGCCGGCATTCGGACGCCCAAGCAAGGCAACGCGTTTCAGGCCGTCTGCGGGCGGCGGCTCCGCTGCGACGGCATCGGGAAGCGCAGCGGTGATGGCACGTTCCACTTCCGCGAGGCCGCGCCCGTGCAGTCCGGAAATGGCGATCAAATGATCGAGGCCGAGTTCATAGAGCTCCGCCGCCGCCACATCTTGGGTTGGCGTGTCCGCTTTGTTTGCGACGTAGACGACGGGCTTTTCACTTCGGCGCAGCAATTCGACGGCCTCGCGGTCCGCCGGCAATGGGCTTTGGGTGGCGTCTAGCACGCACACCGTCACATCCGCTTCTGCGATGGCCGCGCGCACATGTCGCGCGATGCCCATGCGCATGGGGTCGTCGCTCTCTGGATCGAATCCGCCCGTGTCGACAACCACGACGTCTCGGCCGGACAGATGGGCGTCTGCGTAGTGACGGTCTCGCGTCACGCCTGGCTCATCATGCACAATCGCGAGTCGTTTGCCGACGAAGCGATTGAACAGCGTGCTCTTGCCCACATTGGGGCGGCCCACGATGGCCACGATGGGTCGCATTAGCTCTCTTCGGGGTTGGGCGGATATTCCGCGGCGGATTGAGCTTCTTCGTATCCGAGTTCGGACAGCTGTCGCGGCACGTTCTTCCACTGCGGAGTCACACGGACAAAGAGCTCCAAGTGCACGCGACGCCCGGTGAGGGCCTCGATGCGAAGACGCGCGCCCGTTCCGATGGCCTTGATGGTCTCCCCGCCGCGCCCAACCACGATGCGCTGCTGTCCGGCTTTTTCGACGTGCACGGTGGCCCGGATGACGAGCACGCTCTTGCTTTCATCCACGGAGTCGACGCTAACGGCGACCGCATGCGGCACCTCCCGTCGGGTGTTTTCCAGCACTTGCTCGCGCACATATTCGCGAATGAAGAACACCGTGGGTCGGTTGGTGAGTTCGTCCTCCGCGAAAGCGGCGGGTCCCTCAGGCATGCGCCCGGCAACCAGTTCCAGCACGCGGTCCACAGCATCCTTGCGGCGAACGCTGACCGGAATGATCTCTTGGAATGCGAAGCGTGCCGCATACGCTTCCAAAACCGGAAGGAGCTTCGTTTTATTGCGCCACAGGTCGACCTTATTCACCAGCAGCAGCGCCGGTGTGGTGTCGGACAGCAACTCGAAGACGGGCTCGTCCCGCTGCACCACCACATCCGCGCTTTCGACCTGTCTCGGTAGGTCCGTCATCATCAGGATCAAGTCCGCTCCCCGTGCGGCTTCGACGGCAGCGGAATTCATCCGACGGCCCAATTCCGAGCGAGGCCGGTGCAGCCCCGGCGTATCCAGGAATGCGATCTGGCAATCGGGCAGATGTGCGATGCCGAGAAGCGCATCTCGCGTGGTTTGGGGAACCTTCGAGACAATCGCGAGGGCTTCGCCCAGCACCGCATTGAGAAACGTCGACTTGCCGACGTTTGATCTGCCGACGAGGGCGACGCTTCCGAAACGCATAGGGCGGCGGAGCATAGCGCGAGTGGCCCAAAGGCCTAGGGCGATGCAGCGTCCGGCACGCGAGACCAGCTTTTGCTGGGCTTTCGCCGATTTCTGTGCGGCTGGCTTGGCAGGCGCTTGTGTTCCGCCCGGTCAATGTTCTAGTGAGGCGGGATATGGCAAGCGCGGCCAGCCCACAGCCAGCTGTCGGGGAGTCCGCCCCGAAAGCACCTTCGTCTGGCCCCAGCCGGCTCTGGCTCCCGGCCCTTGCGCTGATTGCGGCGGCCGCGAGCCTGTTCGGACCCTTGGCTTCGAGTGGGATCTGGGATCCTCACGAGTTGGCCGTCGCCGACCTGTCCCGGCGGATCGCCCTGACGCTCCTTGGGGGCGGGCCGGATCTTGCTCTGCTGGACGGCCCCAACGACGTGCCGACGATGGGGGACCTCGCGCGCGGCCAGCTACCGTTCACTTCCGTCGCCCTTGGATTTCGAGTGTTCGGGTTGCACGAGTGGGCCGGACGATTGCCGCTAGCCATCTGGGGCATCGTGGGGGTTGGGGCGGTGTACGTGTTGCTTGCCCGCCTTGCGGACCGCGTGGCCGCGGCATTCGCAGCACTCGCCCTGGTCACCATGCCGCTCTTTTTCCTCCACGCCAGGACGATGCTCGGAGACATCGTGTCCATGAGCGCGATCGCCGTGGCCACCCTCGGTTTTGCCCTGGCGCTTTTCGACGACCGCACTTCCACTGTGCGACGCGTGCTCTGGTTCTTGGTGGGGCTCTTGGGTGCCGCGGCGGGGTACGCCAGTCGTGGCGCGTTGCTCGGAGTTGCCGTGCCCGCCCTGGGGGTTGCGCTGGCATTTTTCGTGGCGCGTCCACGGGAGAGCTCTGCGCTGGCGCGTTGGCTCGCCGGGCCGCTCCTATTGCTCGGGGTCGCGGCTTTTTGGCTGGGAGCGCGTGCCATCGCCCAAGCCGAGGCCGAACCCACTCGGTTCTTCGCCGCAGTCGGTGCCAGCGTGTCCCCCCCGCGCCAAATGCCGACGCACGACGCGGTCATGCATTACCTCGGGCACGGACTATTTCCCTGGAGCGCCGTGATCCCCTTCTGCATCGGGCGGGTGTTTCGCGCTCCACCCGATACGGCGGGCTCGGAACTGGATCGGCAGGCGGGTTTGCGCGCCGTGCTGATCTTGGTGGCATCGGTCGCGCTGCTCGTCCACGGGTTTCTGGCTCCGAAGGTCGGCATGCTGCCCTTCGTTGGCGTGTGCGCGCTAGCGGGCATGGTGGGGGTGGCCTTCCGCGACTATGAGCGAGGGGCGCCCGCGTCCCGCGCCCTTGCCATGGGGGTCGCCGCTTTTGCGATCCTGTTTTATACCGACTTCAAGAACTTCCCGGAGAAGGGGCTCAGCGCGTTCGTCGTGGAAGGGGCACGCTTTCCGGACAGCTTTAAAGAGAGCGCGACCCGAATCATCAAATACGGCACGCTGGCCATGAGCGCGCTGTTCTTCGCGGCGTTTCTCGAACGGTCTAGCGACAAGCGGCGCTTCCGCATCGACGAGATCCAAGGCTACTTCTCGACGCTGCGCTCTGCGGGCAACGGGAACGTTTGGTTTTCGCTAATCGTGGCGGAAGCAGCCCTAGGTGGGTATGCGCTGCTGTCGCTGCTGTCCGCCAAGTACTTCCACTGGAAACAGTTCGCCGGCATGAGTCCCGCCGCTCAGGGCCTGGCGAACTATGGATACTTGGCGCTGCCAGCGCTGGTATTCCTGGTTCCGCCGGCCTTGATCCTAGCGCGAGATCTGACTCGCTTTGTCTTCGACCGCTTGCCCATTCCCCGGGCGCGCATTGCTCTCCTTTCCGTGGTCGCGTTCGGGGGCGTGATGAGCATGCGCTACTACCCCGCACTGGCCGCTCAGATTTCCCCCAAGGAGGTCTTCGACGCCTATCGGCGCCTGTC
The DNA here is from genome assembly GCA_937872925.1 of uncultured Myxococcales bacterium. GTDB lineage: Bacteria > Myxococcota_A > Polyangia > Polyangiales > Polyangiaceae > JACKEA01. Next base: position 3,474 of record CALMUT010000035.1, read on the forward strand.
CAAAAACGGGGAGCGACTAGCGATTCTGGGCGTCGGCTCCGGAAGTGCGAACTACTACGCCGGGCGAGATGCCCCGAGTTTTGCCAACGCGCCGCAGGCCTTCGAGTGGCTGATGGCCGAGCCGGACACGCGGCGTTGGCTCGTGCTTCGGGCCTCGGATTTGCCCCAGCTCAACAGCTCCTACCGCGCTCGCAATACACCACCGACGAATCTTCCGGTGCTAGATGCGCGCTCCAGCGAGATCCTCCTCGCGTCGAATCGGCTCGCGGACGGCCAAGCCAACGAAAACCCCTTCGCAGCCTGGTTGCCGGAATCAAAGCCCACGCCGACGCGTCCGCTCCCGCATAACCTCGGCGGGCAGCTGGACGTCATGGGGTGGGATGTGACCACGCGCGATGGACGCGCCGTGCAGTCGGTGGTTCCGCGCACCCCCTACGACTTCCGCATCTACTACAAAGTGACCTCCGCAATTTCTGGAAATTGGGAAACGTTCATTCACATCGACGGGTTCCAGCGCCGTTACAACGGCGACCACAAGACCCTAGAAGGGCGCTACCCGTTCCACTTGTGGCGAGTCGGGGACTACGTCGTCGACGTTCATCCGTTCACCCTCGAACCCAACTTCACGCCTGGAAACTACAACGTCTATTTTGGGCTGTTCATCGGCAACCGCCGCTTGGACGTGAAACGCGGCCCCCACAATGACAACCGCATCGAGGCCGGCTTTTTGCGGGTGGATTGAGGCGGGGCCTGACAATTCTGGGCGCGGACACGCCGCCCCGCCATTCTCCGTGACAGCTTGCGGGATTGGGGTTACGCCAAGGGGGCGTGGGTGACGGGGAACAGAGGGAGCAAGGCGATGACGATGACGATCGCCGCGCGGCAGATCGCATCGAAGTGGTCTGGTCCGTGGACTGCGAAACCGAAGACACGTTTCTCTACGCGTCCATTACGAACATCTCTGAAATGGGGATCTTCGTTCGAACGCAGCAGCCGCTGATGGTCGGGACGGCTTTGACCTTGAAGTTTGCGCCACCAGGCGTTGCGGAACCCTTCGTGCTTTCTGGAGTGGTGCAATGGGTGAACCCCTTGCGGGTGCTCGCGGAAAACCTGAACCCGGGCATGGGGGTGCGCTTCGTTGATCTCACGGCAGACGATCGGGAGCGCATCGTCGAGGCGATCCGGACCATTGCGTACGTGCGCGAAGTTGCGAAGAACTGAGCCGCGCTGACGGCTCAGAACGCGTCGTTCGGCGCGGGCTTGGCAGCGGGTTTGGGAGGTGGTGCAGCCGCCTTCGGCGCAGCTTTCGCCTTGGGGCCGCCCGTGGCGCCGCCCGCCGGTGGCGCCGCCGCTGCCCGTTTCGCAGCAACACGGTCCCCGGTATCCAATGACGCGAGCGCGAGTTGAGCGCGCTGGCCGTAGCCGGCGACACCGAGCAGCTGCGTGTAGGACCGGCGCGCGTCGTCGGCGCGACCGAGTGCGCGGTAACAATCCGCCGCTTGCCACGTTGCTTCATGCCCGATACCACCGCCGCGGAATCGCGAACTGACGGCCTCGAAGCGCGGTGCGGCTTGACTGCAGCCGGAGGATTTTCGCACGGCTTGCGCCGCAAAAAGCGCGGCAGATGGCGCTTGTTTGCCGCCCTTCGCGGCCACTTCGTCGAGATCTTTGATGGCTTCTGGGTAGCGCGCAGCGCGATAGGCTTCGAGCCCGCGGTCATACACACCGTCGCTCCCGGCGTCCGCGCCGTCCTTCTGCTCGTCGCCCTCCGCGGCGCGGTTCTTATCCGCTTCTTCAGCCACGGCCATTGGGGCGGCCGCAAAATCCTCGTCGTCGGAGCCTCGGCTTTCCTTCTTCGAGCGTCCGGGTTTGGCGCCGTGTGCTTCTCCGGCAGTGTCGCTTGCGACTTTCTCCGGGACGGGCACGATCGCGACGGACTCGCCTTCGGATTCTGGCACTCCGCGTTCGGTGATCTGTACGCTTTCGCGATCCCCAGGTCGAGCGCGTAGTAGAAGCAAACTGGTTCCAACCATCAACAAGAGCAATGCCGCCATGGCAAGCTGCGGACGCATGGCGTAGCCCGCAAGAATCGAAATGCCGCGACCCGCGCGTTTGCGCAGGGGCAGACGTGCATGGGCCGCACGCTCGGCATCCAAGATGCGCGCCTCCAAGTCGGAAGGAGGTTCGAGCATTGGCAGGATGCCAACCGCGCGAGTTGCTCGCAGCTCGGCGTGGATTTCGCGACAGCGTGCGCAATGCTCTACGTGCCGCTTTGCGGCCGCACCGGTCAACTCATCGAGCTCTTCGTAGAGCAGGTCGAGCGATACCCGGTCGAATCGTTCGCAGTCCACGGCTCAGGATCCTCCACTAAATACGGCAAATATGCCGCAGTTGCGCGGAGAGCGCACGCCGGCGCGCGTGAATGGATCAGCGCAAGGCACGGGCATACTCCTCGAACTCGCTGAGTGCTTGCTTGAGTCGTTCAAGGGCGTAGCGCATCCGGCTCTTGACGGTGTTTTCTCCGACTCCGACGACTTCTGCGATTTCTTTGAATGGGAGATTGCCGACTTCACGGAGCAGGAAAACTTCGCGTTGGTCGTCGGGCAAAGCGTCCACGGCGGCGACAATGTGGTCGCGCATTTGGTTGCCACTTGCGGTGCGCTCCACGCTTGAGCTGTGGTGCGGGTCCGGCATGGATTCACCGAGAGGGCGGCCTTCGCTCTGACCGCCTGCGGGCTGGTCCAGGGAGGGGTGGCGTCGGTGTTTGGCCTTTCGCAGGTGGTCGACACATAGGTTGCGCGCAATGGTGTAGAGCCAAGTTGAAAACCGCGCTTCATGTTTGAACTCGCCTGCGTTCTGCACGACACGTAGGAAAGCGTCCTGAGTGACGTCTTCGGCTGTCTCTGGGTTTCTGACCTGGCGATATACGAAGTTGTAGATGGGTCGCTTGTAACGTTGCACGATCTCCGCGAACGCATCCCGGTCGCCACGCTGGTAGCGCACCATGAGCATTTCGTCGGTTGCGTTGCCGCGTCCGCCCCCCATGCCGTTATCCCAACTCGGGTGCGCGCACGCACGTCGACGCCGCGCCGAGCGGCCCGACCCAAGGAATTACCGCGTTCGGGGTCCATGACTGATTCCGGCTGATCCGACGTTCCACCACGTTCTCCGATCTACCGAAGGCCGGTCCCCCGGTCATCATCGCAAAAAGCGGCCCGAGTCCGGCCCGCTGGCCGGTCGGTCGTCCGTTGACTTTGGGTTGGGGGTGCGCCCCCTGTTGCAGCCTGGCCGGATTCCGAACATAAGGGGGACTTGAAATGTTTCCTGGGGGTGCGAGCAATAGCTCTACCCTTCGTCTTATTCCACTAAGAGGGATCATCATGCAGCGTTGGATTGGGTGTTGGGCGACGGTTGGCGCTCTCGTTCTGGGAACGGGAGGCGCATGGGCACAGGGTGGGGACACCAAGGGTGAAGCCGCCGCGGCCACCGATACGAAATCTGATGACTCCAAAGCCGGCGATGCCAAAGCCGGTGATGCCAAAGCGGGTGACGAAAAGCCCGCTGACGCCAAGGCCGGTGAGGCGAAGCCGGAAGACGCAAAAACCGAGCAACCGAAGACGGGGGATGCAGCGCCCGCTGCGGCCACGACGCCCGCGGTCGATGGTGCGACCTACCAGGTCCGATTGCGCGAACTGGAACAGCGCGTCGACGAGCTGAAAGAGCAAATCCGCAGAAGCCACACGCGGCTGAGTCTGCTCAGCGAGACCATCCTATCGGGCGGTGTCGGCGGGGCGCGCGCGGAGATCGTCTTCACCAACGACATGAGCAACATTTTCAAGCTCAATCGCGCGCTCTTCGTGCTGGACGGCGCGGTCCAGTACAACAAGCAGGATGATACGGGCGCGTTGGCGGACCAGAAGAAGATCCCGATCTTCAGTGGCTCCGTGCCCCCCGGGGATCACACGCTGCAGGTGCTTTTGCAGCTGCGCGGCCACGGCTACGGAGTCTTTTCCTACCTTCGCGGTTATCGCTTCGAAGTGAAGTCGAGCCACTCCTTCACCGTCACCGAAGGCAAGACCATGGAACTCGAAGCCGTCGCCTGGGAAAAGGGTGGCGTGACGACACCCGTGGAGCAGCGCCCAGCTATTCGCTACGTCGAAAAGGTTCGCTCTGGCAACGCGCCTTCGTCCGGCGGCAGCAGCAGCGGCGGCAATGACTCCAAGGGTGGTCTCGGCGGCTCATTCTCGATCGGCACAGGAGGAAAGTGATGCGTGCTTTTCGCGCCCGCCTCACGGCGATCGGCGCGTTTGCGACACTAATCGCAGTGTCGCAATTCGCGTCTGCGCTCACTTCGGGTGACGCGCGCGGGCGGGCTCAGCTGTCGGTCCAGGCAGTCGAGCGTGATTTGCCGAACGTGCAGAAGGCGGCGAGGCGCGTGCAACACACGCGTATGACGCCGGCACAGCGCGTGGCAGCCGGTGACATCCTGTATCGAAACAAGGACTACGCTCGAGCCATCGACACCTTCTCGCAGGTCGTCGAACTCCATCGGCAGGGCAAGGCCGATGCAAACGCGCACGCCGACGGCATCTTCTATTTGGCGGAGAGCTACTTTGCGTCGAAGCAGTTTCTTTCGGCGCGACGTCACTACCTGGAAGTGCTCGATAAGGGCGGCCAGGGGCCCTACGCCAAGTACGCGGGCCGCTCGGTCAGTCGCCTGGTTGATGTCAGCTTGCGCACGAGCACCCTGGAGAAACTCGACGAAGTCTTCTCCAAACTGAATCAGCTACCGGCGTCGGATTCCACCGGGTCCCTGCAGTACGCCCGGGGCAAGCTTCTGTTTGCGAAGAAGGACTACGAAGCTTCGAAGAGCGCCGTGAGCGGAGTCGCCGCGGCATCTCCCTACAACCACCAGGCGCAGTACTTGCTGGGCGTCGTGCTCGTCAAACAGGCCATGCCGGCGTTGCCCGCGGAGGGCGCACCCGCTGTGGATCAACCCGAAATCGTCCAACCCGGCGCGGCGCCTGCCGCTGCTCCATCCCGCGCGCGCTATGCCGCGGCCATCGAGCAGTTCCGTCGCGTTACCCGTCTCAAGGCGGACACCACGGAGCACCGCCACGTCGTCGACCTGGCGTGGATGGCGATCGGGCGGCTCTTCTACGAGTCCGACAACTTTCTGGATGCGGCTGAGGCCTACAGTCATGTGGATCGCACGAGCCCAGAATTCTCGACCATGCTCTACGAGTTGGCGTGGGTCTACGTTCGGCTCGGCGACTACCAGCGCGCGCAACGCGCCCTTGAGGTGCTCAGCATCACGGATCCGGAGAGCCTGCGCCTCGCCGACGGTTCACTGCTCCGCGCGGACCTCATGCTGCGCAGCGGCCAGTTCGACAAGGCCCTGACTCTGTATCGGACCGTGCGCAGCAAGTTCGACCCGATCCGCGAGCAAGTCGACACGTTCTTGAAGGAAGTGACCGACCCGGCCGTCTACTATGATCGATTGGTCGAAACCGAAGGCATTACGGATGGCCCCGGCGGCACGCTGTCTCCGGTGGTGGTGCAATGGGCGCGCGAGGAAGCGGAGAACGACCGCGCATTCGCAGTCATCGACGACGTCGCCGCTTCTCGGGATTTGGTGCGCCGTTCGCGCCGGTTGATCTTGAAGCTGAACGCCGTGCTCGGTGCTCCTACGCGGTTCCGCGCGTTCCCGGAGCTCCAGGCGTCGATGGAGTCCACCCTCGGGTTGCTCAATCGAACAGCGCAGGCCCGCGTCACCCTGGCCAAGGGGATGGACTCCGAAGCTGGCAGTCCCGGCGGCGAACTCGGCAAAGTTCGTGCGGAACGCCGCGCGCTCATGAAGCGCATGGGATTCTTGCCGGTGACGCCGGGCGACTTTGCTCAGCGTGAAGCGGCCGGGGATCGCCAATGGAACAAGGTGGGCCAGAAGATCCAACGACTTGAGCTGGAGTCGGATCGGCTGCAGGCGCTGATCAACGGCCTCCGCCGTGTGCTCAAGGATGGCAACCGGTTCGGCGTGACGTCGGACCCGACCAGCCGAACGCGCTTCCAAGCTGAGATCGAAGCCAACGAACGCGACCTGATGCAGTACCGCAAGCGGATCAAGGAGTACCGCGACGCCGTTGAAATGGGCCGCGTGCAAATCGGCTTCGGCGACCAACGCTTCGTGGAAGACGACAAAGTGCGAAGGCGCTTTCGCCAGGTCTTTGCACGCGAAGTGCAGCTGGTGGCTTCGGGACAGGACAACTCGGACGCCTCCGCCTACGCCCGGTCGATTCAGGCACTGGTGACCCGCGCGGATAGCGTCGAAGACTCCCTGGAGAGCACCAAGGCAAGGCTGGAGCGCGAAGCCGAAGAGCGCAGTCGCGGACTGAAAGACGCCGTCGACCGCGAGGTGGGCAACATCGAGAAATACGCCAGCGACCTGGACGCCCTCGACCAGCAGGCGCGCCTGCTCATCGGAGAGGTTGCCATGAAGAACTTCGGATTGGTGCGGGACCGGCTCAAGAGCGTGGTGTTGCGCGCCGATGTCGGGATCGTGCAACAGGCGTGGGAGGTGCGCGAAGAGCAACGCCACCGCGTCCGGAACCTGCAACGGGAACGTGCCCGTGAGGAGCAGAACTTGAACGACGAGCTACGTGAAGTGCTCGACGATGCTGGAGGTGATCTATGAGATCCCGCCCTGCATCCTCCATTGCCTGGCTAGTTGGCGTCGGCGTCCTATCCGTATTCGCAGGCCCCAGCGTCGCTTGGTCGCAGCCGAGCGCCCCGGCCGCGGCTGGCACCGGTGGTGCCGCAAGCTCGCCGGCTGCTGCGGGTGGCACCGGAGCTGCCGCCTCCGCCGCGCTGCCGACGACCGCTCCTGCGCCAACGACGACCCCGACGACGCCGCCCAAGCTCAAGAACAACGCACCGCCACCGCCTGCGCCGAGCGCGGCACAGTTGCGTGCGCTGGGCATCCTGCAGCAGGAAGCCAAAGAGTACGAAAAGGGCGCCAAGCATTTCCGCGACACGCTCACCATGATCGTGCGGCACCACTACGAAGAGCGCCGCCGCCGCATCCTGACGGCATTGGACCGCGAAATCGGCATTGAAAAAGCCGGTCTGCGCGACGCCCGGGCCGAGGCCATCAAGCGGCTTGAGAAATTCATCGCGATCTACAGCGGCGACAACGCGCATCCCGTAGCCACTCCGGACGCCATGTTCCGCCTCGCCGCGCTCTACGAGGAGCGGGCGCGGGAGAGCCAGGACGCAGACATCGCTACCGGGCTCGACCCCGCTATCAATTTGTATCGGCGCATCATCACGGAGTACCCGAACTACGAAGAGACCGCGGCCGTGCACTACTTCTTGGGACACGCCTATACGGACTCGGCGCGCCTTGAGGAGGGCCAACAGGCGTGGCGCGTGCTGGTCTGCTCGAATAAGTTCCAGGTCAAGACCGATCCTGCGGATACCGGCAAGATTGAAGTGCAGGCTCTGCCGCAGGACCACGACGACAAGTTCTGGAACGATTGGTACAACAAACACCCGATCCCGATGGATCAGATTGGCAAGCTCGGAGCCAAAGCGCCGAAACCCAAGGCGGGCAAGGCAGCCCCCATGGGCACGGACGAAGAGGAGCTCTCCTACAAGAATCCGTACGGGGAGTGCACCCCATTGCCGCAAAACCTCAAGCCCGGCGAGGAGCCGCGCTACTTGGCGGAAATCTGGTGGCAGCTCGGCAACTTCCACTTCGATCAAATCGATCCGAAGGGCGGGCCCTACAACCTGAACCGGGCCGTCAGTGCCTACGACCGCAGCCTCGAATACAAGAAGCCGCCGCTATACGGCGTCAGCATGTACAAGCAGGCTTGGGCCTACTTCAAGCAACAGCGCTACCGCACGGCTACCGACTGGTTCGTCAAGCTGCTGCACTATGCCGACGAGCAAGAGGCAAAGACCGGCGATCCCGGCGCGGACTTCCGTCAGGAGGCGTTCACGTACATCGCGGGTTCGCTGACCTACGTGGACTTCGACGGCCCGCCGGCACAGGACCCGTACATCGCCCGTAACGACGTGCTCGATCTAGAGAGCGATCCGATCATCGCCGAGCAGAAGATGGCAATCGCCATCGACCGTGTTCAGGATCCACAACTGATCCCGCAGGACAAGAAGTGGACTGTCGAGATCTACAAGGCTCTGGCTCAAGAGTTCATCGAAATCACGCAGAATCGCAACGCCATCCGGACGTTGGAGATCACGCTGCAGAAGTTCCCGATGGATCGCGACGCGCCGGTCATGCAGAACAAGGTCGCCGAGCTATACGATCAGCTGTCGCGGCTGGCGCCGGAAGGCTCAGACGCCAAGGCGGAGTACGGCGCCAAGGCGCTCAAGGCGCGCACCATGCTGGCGCAGTACGTCGGCACGACGCCCTGGACGGACGCCAACAAAGACGATCCCGAGGCACTGGCCCAAGCAGAAGCGCTGGTCAAAGGCGGACTGAAACGCGCAGCGGCGGATCACACCAACGCGGCGCGCAACCTGTACAACCAGGCGTCCGAGCGTAGCGACCCGGGCGAGCAGAAGGTCCTGATCGACAAATCCATCGAGGAGTACAAGCTCGCTGAAACCGGCTGGGCCGCGTACATCGCGCAGGATCCCAATGCGCTGGACGCATATGAGAGCAAGTTCTGGTTGGCAGACGCGCGCTACTGGGTGGTCGTGCTTCAGGTCACCATCAACCGCACGCCGACGGCGGCTGAAATTGCCTCTGCGCGGGAAGCGGCCATCGCGGTGCGCGACTCCAATGAGGACGACAAGTACCTGCAGCCCGCCGCCTATTACGTGGTGACAATGGCGGACAAAGTGCTGGAGGACAACCACCGGCAGTTCGAGGAGAGCAAGGGTTCGCGTGGCATCGAAAAGCGCGATGCCGTGGAACGGGCCAGCGAAGCCGCAGACGCCCCGGTGGTGAAGGTGCCTGTGCCGCAGCCCGTGCTGGACACCATCACAGCGCGCGATGAATACAACGCTCGCATCGCTCCGGAGCGCGATCCGAAACAGAACGGAACGCTGTACGCATTCCAAGCCGCTGACAACTACTACGTGTACGGCCAGTTCGAGCAAGCGCGCCCGCGCTTCAAGACGCTCTACGACCAGTATTGCGGCAAGAATGAGTGGGGCTACAAAGCTTGGGAACGCCTGATCGACATGGCGGCGCTTGAGCGCGATGCCAAGGCGACTACGGCACTGGCCAAGGGCAAGAGCTGCGCTTACAGCGAAGAGACGAAGGTTGCCGAGGAGGCGAAGCGCAAGCCGGTGATGCAGACGGCCGCGTACCAAGACGCCGCGGAGCTCTTCGAAAAAGCACAGAAAATGCCCGACGGGCCGGAGCGCCAAAAGACCTGGCGCCAAGCTGCGGCGGCGTACAAGGTCGCCCTAGACGCCGCGCCGGATCGCGACGAGGCGCCTGAGGCCGCGATGAACGGCGCGTACGCCTACAAGCAGGTCGGCGAGTACGATAAGGCCATCGAAATGTACGAGCTGTTCATCAGCAAGTACGGCAGTGAGAAGCTGCTGCAGACGCTGAAGAACGGTGACCCCAAGGCCAAACCGCCCGTCGCTGCGCGGCCGAAAGAGTACGAGAAGCGCGTCGGATATTTGAAGACGGCTTACGACGCCCTCGCGGGCTCTTATGTGCTGTTCTTCGACTACCCGAAAGCGGCCACGACCTTCGACAAGATCTCGAGCATCGAGCACTTTGCCCCAGATGGCCGCCGTGAAGCGGCCAAGCAGGCGATGTCCCTCTATGCCAGCTTGGGCGACCGCGGCGGCATGAGCAAAGCTCGGAATCGCTTCAAGGATATGGGGGCGTCTCCCAAGGAAATCGCGGAGGCGGATTTCATCATCGCTAGCTCGGATCTCAAGAAGTGGGACGAGTACTCGCCGGACACGGGCGCCAACCAGAACGCGCGCAAGAACGCCCAGACCGCGATGAGCAACTACTACGCGGCGAACAAGGGCAACGGAGCGGCAGCTCAGTGGGTAGTGCACGCCGCGTACCACACCGCGAAGATGAAACACGCGTCCAACCAGGGCGATACGAACAAGTGGTGGCAGAGCACCATCGACGCCTACGACAAGTACAAGCAGGTGGCGCCGACGAAAGACGGCAAGAGCAGCGCGATTGGTTCCCGCGAAGCCAGCATGGCTGCCCAGGGCGCCTACACCATGGTCGACGAAGATCTCGAGCGGCAGTGGGACTACGGCAACTCGGCCAAACACAAGTACAAAGGCACCGCCGTGAAGGTGATCGGCGACTACCGCAAGAACGCCCTCGAAGCGAAGAAGTGGTACGACAAGCTCCAAGCCATCAACGACAAGTACGTGTCGCCGGAGTGGACGACGGTCTCCATCGCGCGTCAGGGGACGGTCTACGACTCCCTGCGCACCGGCCTGTACAACACTCGCCCGCCAGAGTTGGTGATGTTCGACAAGAAGACCGAGGCGCTATTGAAGAAGGCGGAAAACAGCGACAACCCGGACCTGCAGGAAAAGGCGGACGCCGTTCGCATCAAGGTGCAGACCGCCTGGCGTGACGCTCGAGACAAGGAAATCGACAGCGCAGACGGCATTGTGGTGGACCGCTACGGCAATGCGATCGTGTTGGCGCGGCGCTACAGCGTGTCGAACCCCGGCGTGACCCACGCAATTCGGCGCCTCGCGTTTCTGACGGACGTGATCGGCGAGGCCAAGATGAAGCAGCACGCTGCGGGCGTGAAAGACCTCAATTACACGGACGGAATGTTCCTGCGCATGCGCCCGGGTCAGGTGACGTCGCCGGAGCCCGAAGGCATGCCGCGTCCTTTGCCGGTGATTTCACAGTGAGGAGACGAACAGTGCGACTCAGGTCATGGAACGCGCTTGCCCTCGCTGCGCTGCTGTCGATGGGCAGCGCCGCGTGTGGTGGCAAACAGGGCGACAGCAAGCTGCCCACGGGCACGCGGGTGGACACGCCGTCTACTGGCGGCCCGGGTGCTGTGTATTCCCCCACGGGGCAGCAGTACGCCGTGACCGACGCCCCCTCCAGTGGAGAGGCCGCAACGAATCGGCCGCGCATGAACGCACAAGCACAGGCCGCTTACCAGGCCGGCATGTCGGCGTTTCAGGGTGGCGATCTGGCGGGCGCCAAACAGCAATTCATCCAAGCCACCCAAGCAGACGCCAAGGCCTACCAGGCGTTTTACTCCCTCGGTGTTGTTCGGGAGCGTTTGGGTGAAGTGAGCGGAGCGCAGAGTTCCTACCAAAAGGCCGTCAGCATAGTTCCTGACTACGAACCGGCGATCGTCGCCTACGCCGTGCTCGCGGCGCGCAGTGGCAAGACGACGGAGGCCGAGTCCTTCTTGAACTCCAAGATGGCCAAGATGCCCAAGAGTGCAGCGGTGCCCGCAGCGCTCGCGGAGGTCAAGAGCATCCAGGGCGACAGTGGCGAAGCGCAGAAGTACGCGAAGGAAGCTCTGAAGCGCAATCCAGACTACCGCCCGGCAATGATCGTGATCGCGCGGGATCACTACCGCCGTCGTCGCCTCGACCTGGCGCTCTACTCGCTACAGGCAATCCTGGACGGATTTGGCGACGAGAACCCGGCCCGGGACAAGGACAACGCCGAAGCCCGTCTGCTGCGCGCGCTGATCTACAAAGAACAGGGCAACCGCAAAGGCGCCATGGAGGACTTCGAGCGCGCGATGAAGACGCGCCCCGACCTGGTCGAAGCGCGGGTGCATCTTGCGAGCTACCACTTGGAGGGTGGCAATGCGACGAACGCGGTGCAGCTACTTGAGGGTGCACTCAAATACGACAATGACCATGTGCTTGCGCGCCTGAATCTAGGCGATGCGTACCGACTGCTTGGCAAGGCCGCGGAGGCGAAAAAAGAACTTGAGTGGGTTGCCAGCAAAGACCCGCAGTTGGCGGAGGTGCACTACAATCTTGGGCTCCTGTACTTGTTCAGCAGCAGTGTGCCTGGCGTGTCGGAGTCGCAAGCCGTCGACCGCGCCATCGACGAGTTCGAGAAATACAAGAAGATGAAGCCGCGGGCGAAGGCCGGCGAAAAAGACGACACGGACGAGTTGATCCCCCGCGCCAAGACCAAGAAGGCGATCATCGACCCCAAGGCTGCGGAGAACCCAAAGGCTGCGTCCGGTGGCACCGCCACAGGCTCCATGCCAGACTCCGGAGGTAAGAAGTGATGCACCGAACTCTGCTTCCTGCGGCTGCAGCCGCTCTCGTTCTCTCGCTGCTCGGTAGCTCGGCCAGCGCTCAGGGCAAGGGCCGGGTCGTCACGATCAGCGAAGTCACCATCGTCGGTCGGGTGCAAAAACCCATCGCCGCCGTAGACGTGAGCCGCATCCAGCCGAAGCTGACCCTCGCGGAGTTGCGGCAGCCGTTCTTGCACCGCATCGAAAAGGCGCTGTACAGCGATCCCTTCTGAGCCGCGCTCGGGGACACGTGACGGCCGCGAGTGACGCGTGATCGCGCTCTTGTGCGTGGCCGTACTCGTTGCGGCGGGCAGTGTGTGGCTGAGCTACCGGCCGTTGCGCCAACTGCGCCAGGCCGACGGCAAGGTCCTGGTTGAGCTGGGTCGGATGCCGCGGGCGCCGACCCTTGCCGGGTTGACCGCTCAGATCAGAAAGCTACCGGCGGGCCCGGTGCGGGACGCCATCCAGGCGGTACTGTCGGCGACCAACGCCGGGGAGGCCATGTTTGCTGTCACTGAGATTTCTTTGATGGCCCAAGGGGAAGTGCGGCGAGTGGGCTACCTGCCTCGGGTCTTGGCCCGGGTGTCCATGGCGACCGGCACGCTGCTGGCTTTGGTGGTGCTGTCCCAGACCGTGCCCACGGGGCAGGTCGGGGTGCAGGAGGCCGCCCTGTCGTTTGCCGCGGGGGTCGCCGGCGCGGTGGGCTGCGCGCTCGTCGGGCGGCAGCTCGACGCCCTGGTCGAACAGCGCCGGGAGGCCTGGACTGGGCTGCTTGATGCCCTGGGACAAGTCACGGAAGACACACATTTGACTACAGTGGCTCCAGCGCTCGACAACCCACCAGTGGACCTGGGGCCCGAGGCTGACTAATCTTTCTGCCGACCAGCGGAACTTTCGGGCTCAGCGCGTTGTCTGACGCCCGTTGCCCCACGCATATCGTGGGGGCCTTCGACGACCCTTAGGAGCACCGATGACCCAGCAGCCCTACCCAGCCCCAGGTGGCGCCCAACGTCCGGGACAAATGACGGCGGTGATGCGTGCCGTCGCGCTGAGTGGACCGAAGGTGTTGCGCATTGGCTTGGTGCAGGGCGGGCGCATCATCGAAGAGCGCATCATCAAGCAGCGCACCCACGTGACAGTCGGGCCGAGCGAAAAGAGCATGTTCGTCATTGCGACGCAGAATGTGCCGCCGAGCTTTCGCCTGTTTGAACTGGTTGGCAACGAGTACCAACTCAACTTCCTAGACGGCATGTCCGGACGCATCGCCCTGCCCACGGGGATCTCCGATCTGAACATGCTCAAGGGGCAGGCGCGCCGCACGCCCCAGGGCGCCTATCAAGTGCGGCTGACGGAAGACTCACGGGGCAAGGTCGTGGTCGGCAACACGACGATCTTGTTCCAGTTCGTCACGCCGCCACCAGTACAGCCGAAGCCGCAGCTGCCCGTGAGCGTGACGAGCGGTGCGACCAGCATCGACTGGGGCACGACCATGATTGCGGCGTTCTCGTTCTTGCTGCACTTCCTCGCCATCGGGGCGATCTATTCGGACTGGCTCGATCCCATCATCGACGATGAGGTGAACATCGCCGGTCTGGTGGATTCCGTGAAAAATCTGCCGCCGCCGCCTCCGGTGGAGGAAGTCGAGACGGAAGTCGATCCCAACGCTGAAAAGGCCGAGAAAGCCGAGACCAAGTCCGCCACGAAGTCATCGGGTGGCAAGGCGGGCGAAGGTGGCAAGGCGGGGCCGATGTCCGCCGCGCAGGCCGCCAAGCTCTCCCAGGAGCTGGATCAACTCGAGATGGCGACCCTGGGCGCTTTGTCCAGCGACGGGCCGGCGACCGCGGGCGTGTTGAAGGGCGGGGAAGTCCCGACCAGCGCGCTCGACGCGGCCGCGGCCAGTGGCGCCGGCGTTTCCGCGGGCGGTCCGGGAAGCTTGCGCCTCGGTGGTGGCGGCGGACCCATCCGTCCGGGCACTGGTGCGGGCAGCGGTCTTGCGGGACTTGCGAACACGGGCAAGGGCGCTGGAACCGGCGGCTCGGGTGAAGCCACAAAGGTCAAAGGGCCGAAGGGCAGCGCCAGCGTTGGTGGCGCCGCCGTGAGCGGCGGCACCGTCAGCAACGCCTCGCGGGTGGTCGCCGGTATGCGTGCAGGCTTCCGCGCTTGCTACAACCGCGGTCTCGCGGAAAACCCCGACGCCCAGGGCAGCATTCGCCTAACGATTCGTGTCGGACCCGGCGGTGAAGTGCAGAGCGTGGGTGCTGGGGCGAGTGGCAATTTGCCGGGCTCCGTCGTGAGCTGTGTGCGAGCGCGCGCGTCGGCAGCGCAGTTCGACCCACCCGAGGGCGGCAGTGCCGTGATTCAGGTGCCGGTGAGCTTCGTCAAGCAGTAAGGCGCGAGGCCAAAGGGACTGCGTTTTTCTTCGGCGTCGCCTGCCCAAGGGGGGAAGGCGTGTCCTTACGTTGCGGCGCATTTGAGAGGCCCGGACTGCCGGGCTGGCAGCTCCAGACCCCGCGCCCAGGCCTCTTGAGGACGGGGTCTGGCGGGTCGATGAATATGGGCGCTGCCTGCTGCATCGAACTCGTGAGCCGGACCCCTGCGCGTTGGCCAGCCGGTATGCCCCCCAAAGGTCCAAAATCATGCAACTTTTTCGATCAAAGCGCTTCGTTGACAGCACAAAACCCGCTCCCTATACTGCCGGTCGTTCCAGGGAGAGAGGGAGTCCTAGGGTGAGTCGCAAACGAATTTGGGCAGGAGCCATAGCGGTCAGTGTTGTCGCAGCGCTTGGCGTTGCCGGAGCGCAGCCGGCCGCCGGTGGTGGCGGGCAACAAGTGCCGGAGCTCGCCGTGACGAACGTCGAGTCCCTCAGCCTTGAGCAGATGAAAGAGCTCGTGACCCAGTACCTGGTCGCCATGGGGCAGGATTCCGGCGCCATCCGTCGCATGCTCTCCGAGGCGCGGGAGAAGCGCGACGTCGTAAAAGTCTTGTGCCTTGATGACAAGCTGAACCAAGCGGATGTGGCCACGCGCTCGGCGCGGGATCGCCAACCGAATATGGACGCCGCGGTCACGTCGAAGGACAAGGACCAGGGCAAACATGAGTTCACTGTGATTCAGACTCTGCGCGAACGCGTGAAGAGCCTCGTCGCAGAAGCCAATCAGTGTATCGGCGAGGAAACCGGATTTGTCGGTGACACCGAAGTCACGACCGACATCGATCCCACCATTCCCGATGACCCGTCGAATTTCCCCGATGACCCGTTGATCTCCCAGCCCCCCCCGGTTAGCAGTCCCACGCAGTGATCCCGACTCGGGGGGAGCGCGGGGGCGCTTTTCCCACTCGGGCCTGAACCACGATGAAACTACGCGCCTTTCTTGTGGCGACGCTTGGCGTCGCATCCCTGACGCTTTCGGCTTCGGCTCAGACGCAGCCGTGGCTCAAAGACCGCAAAACCGGCGAGGGCATCGGCATTCGCACGGGCAATCTTGAGCTGCATCCCGGTGTTGCGGGCGAGTTCGGATACGACTCGAACTATTTTCAGCGGGCAGACGACGAAGACCCGCAGATCTCGATGCTTCGCATCCGGATCACCCCGCACCTGACGCTCTCTACGCTGGGCTCGCAGCGGCGCGGAGAAGGTGACCAGGGCGCACCGCCCAAGGTCAACTTCCGAGCTGGTGTGTTCGGGTCCTACAACGAGCTGATTGCCACGGACTCTGACTTCTCGGACACGGCGAGCGACCAGCGTCACTTCAACGCGGGCGCCAACTTCGCCCTCGACATCCTACCGCAACGCCCCTGGGGCTTCGACCTCTACGGCGACTTCCTGCGCACCGTGGAGCCGTCGAACGACGCGATCACGGATCAGTCGTTCGACCGCGACAGCTTGCGTCTCGGGCTTGGGGTCAACGCCCGTCCGGGCGGCGGGCTCTTCGAGTGGCGGCTGGGATACGAGATCCAGTACCACTACTTCGAGCGTGCAGCTTTCGACGATCTGAACAACGCGCAGCACTTCGTGAAGACACGGGGTCGCTGGCGCTTTCTGCCGCGCACGGCGCTGCTCTACGACGGGGAGATCGGCTTCCTGCGCTATTCGGACAACGTGACCCAGAACAACGCTGAGGTCGTGCGCTCGCGGATCGGCGTCAACGGTCTGATCACGAATTCCTTTTCGCTGCTGGCAATGGGTGGCTACACGGCGAGTTTCTACGAGAACACCGTCGTTCCGCAGCGCAACTTCGAGGGCCCGGTTGCCCACGCAGAGCTCAAGTGGTTCTTGCTGCCACAACCCCAGCTGCAGCCGGGAGACGCCACGGTGGGGCTCGCTTCCATCGCCGCGGGCTACATTCGCGACTACGCCAACAGCTACCTCGGGGACTACTACCGACGCGACCGCGGCTACGCCAACTTCCAATACTTCATCGGCGGCATGGTGCTGCTTTCCGCGGAGGGCGGCCTGAGCCACCTCACCCATTCGGATTCCTTCTTCCAGAACGGCACGTTGAAAAACGCCAGTTTCGGCGAAAATCGCGTGGATGCGACGGCATTCGTGGAGTACCGCCCGAGCGACACCGTTGGGTTGAACCTGACGGGGCGCTACAACGCCGCCCTCGATGACAACCGCATCCGGACCAACGTCGCGGATCCCACCCAGACCGACAACCTGCAATTCTCGCGCTACGAAGTGTGGCTCGGCGCGCGTTGGTTCATGTGATCCGCCTGCGGCGGGTGCAGGCGGTAACCCCGCACCGGCTGAACGTTTCGGCGCGTCATAACCACTCACGCTTCGCATGCTCATCGCTCGACTTGGCCTGATCGTCCTCTTGCTGCTTTCCCTGTTGGGCTGCGGGTCCAACATGGACAACAGCCATGTCAAGCTCAGCGCTCCGGAGGAAACCACGAGCCTGGGGCCTGGGGACGTGTTCCAGATGCAGATCGTTGGCGAGAAGGACCTGCCTGAGGAGTATCAGGTCGCCTCAGACGGCACCGTCGACCTGCCCTATATCCAGACCGTGAAGGTGTCCGGCCTCGAGCCCCAAGAGGTCTCACGGCTGATCCGCGAGAAGCTGGTCGCGCAGAAGATCCTCACGGATCCCAGCGTTGTGGTTTCGGTCAAGGAGTACAGCAGCAAGCGCATCACGGTTTTGGGGCAGGTCCAGAAGCCGGGCAGCTTCCCGCTGACGCCGGGAATGACGCTGATCCAGGCCGTCAGCCAAGCCGGTGGGCTCACATCCATCGCCAACAAAGATCGCGTGAATCTCACGCGGCGCAGCAAGAGTGGCTCAAAGACCGTCGTGCTGAGCGTGGATGCCATCACTGAGGGACGCTCCCGAGACATCCCGCTGCAGGCCGGGGATCAGATCTACATCCACGAGCGCGTGTTCTGAGCGGGATCTACGGCGAGACCCTGGGCGCGTAGCGCACGACGAATACGCCTCGAACGCGTGGTGCGGTCAGACCGGCGAAGTGCTGGGTTTCGCCGTCGCGCTGCGCGGAGGAAAGTGGCAGGGCGGTGCCGCCGCCGAGCTGCAGCACCACGGCTTCGTCGGCGAAGGGGGCGGAGCGAAGGGAAAGCAGCCATTCCGCCGGCGCCAGCACCGCCCCGCCGGGTTGTTCCAACAGGGAGCTGCGCAAGTGGCCCTCCAGGGCGACGGAGAGGCGTTGTTTGGCTAGTAGGGGCGCAGCTAGGCCGAGCGCGCTGCTGAGCTCGGAGCCCCAGCGCGCCGAGGCAAACGGGACGGACTCACGGATCCGCGCACCCAGAGCCCCCGAGAGCTGCACGGGAGCTAGCTCGGCTCCAATCGTGACCCGCGGTGCGATCCCCAGGGCAGGGTCTCCCGCCAGGGCGTGTTCGTCACCCAGCGGAAGCATCACGTCCGCTTGGGCGCGCAGGTTGCTGAACTCTGTGAGGGGCGTCACGTAGGCAACGCCCAGCCGCGGGTCGCGCACCGCTGTACTCACCAAGGGCGGACTCACGCGGGACGCAATGGCTTCGGTGCCGGCTCCGTCTTGGAGGGGAGTAAATGGAGCGCTTAGAGTGAGTTCAAGGCCCGACCACGGCGCGTAGTTCATCAACACAGTCGTCGTGACCAGGTGCCGGACGACGTTGATGTCGCGTCCGTCCGGATCCGGCGACGGCACGTTCAGCACCACGGGCCTGTGCGCGTAACTCGTTCCAACGCTGGTCGCGACGTAACCGGCGGGCGCCGCGCGCGTGGGCTCAAGGCCTAGAAACTCCGCGCGTCCGCTGGCGAGCCACAACCCTTCGGCGTCCAAGCAGGGACTGACGCCGCCGGCGGGTTCGCATTCCGTGGCGTGAAGCTTACCCGGCAGGAGCACGCCGGCCAGAGTCAAAAGGAGAAGAGGCAAGCGCATCGCTTGGGCGGAGTTTTGTCGTCCACCCGGGAGAAGTCGAGACAAAGCGCATCGCGCGGCATCCGTCCGCCAACCAGGCCCGGTTCTGTGATACCCGAACGCTCATGCCGCCCTCTGGTCCGGCCCCGGCCGTGATTTCCTCGGCGTGTCCGCTATTGCTCGGCTCGGGGTCTCCGCGCCGGCGCGAATTGCTGGAGCAAATGCGGATCCCGATCCTGGTTCGCGCGCCAGTCGTGGATGAGCGTGAGCTCCCCGGCGAAGGGGCGCAGGCGTATCTCAGCCGCATCGTCACGGCAAAGACTCAGGCTGCACTAGGCTTCCAAGAATCGCCGAAAAGCGCAGGGATCCTCTGCGCGGACACCAGTGTCGTCGTAGACGGTGCGATCTTGGGCAAACCTGGGGACGAAGCCGAGGGCGCTGACATGCTCGCGCGATTGGTGGGACGCAGTCACGAAGTGATGACTCGCTACGCCATCGTTGTCGCCGGTGAGGCTCGTGCCCGCGCGGAGCAGACGGTCGTCACGCGAGTCCAGATGCGGGACGCGACGGACGTGGAATTGCGCCGCTATGTCGCGACCGGCGAGGGCAGTGACAAGGCAGGAGGCTACGCCGTGCAGGGGATCGGCGCGTTTCTGATAACCCGCATCGAAGGCTCGTACTCCAATGTGGTTGGTCTGCCGATTTGCGAAGTGGTGAGGGATCTGGTTCGACTTGGCCTCTTGGTGGAGTTCCCGTGAAACCCACAGCGCCCCTACGCGACGGGGTGGGGGTCGCGCTGGCTGGCTTCGCATTGCGGGCCGGTGTCAGCCTGTGGGCCGCGGGACGTTTTCCGCCCAGCGAGGATGGTCGCTTCTATCATGTGCTGGCATCCCGCATGGCCGCTGGGGAGGGCTACTCTTGGCTCTGGCCGGACGGAGTGGTCACGCCCGTCGCCCACTATCCCGTAGGATATGCGGCTTTGCTGGCGGCAGCTTATTCGGTGTTCGGCGTCGCGCCTTGGCTCGCAATGGCGGTCAACTCGATCATCGGCGGGGTCGGCGTGCTGGCCGCGCACCGCATCGCAGCCCGCGGAGCGTCTCGGTTGGGTGCGCTTCTCGGCGCCGGTCTCGTCGCGGCACATCCCGCGCTGGTCTTCTACACGCCCGCGGTCATGACCGAGGGCATCGCGGCCTCCGTGCTGGCGGTGATCGCGTGGTCGTGCCTGCGCATGGCCCGAGCCCAACGCCCGCTGGTGTGGGCGTTGGCAGTGGGCGTGCTGTTCGGGGCGTTTGTGCTGATGCGTCCTCAGATGCTGTTACTCGCGCCGGTCTTTGCGGTGTTTGGCGCTCCGTCGATGAAAGCAGCATTGCTGCGCGCCGCCCTGGTCACCACCCTGGCCGTCGCCTGCGTGCTGCCTTGGACCTATCGCAATTGCACAAGCATGGATCGCTGCGCGTTTGTCAGCGCCAACGGCGGGTGGAATTTGTGGATCGGCGCGCCGCCCCATGCCACCGGTACCTTCCTGTCTGTCGCAGGCGACACGGTTCCGGAGCAGTGCCGGAGCGTCTTTCCCGAGGTTGCAAAGGACGTGTGTTTCGCCCGGGCCGCGCGCCACAACATCGCCAGGGCACCGGGTGCGTGGATCCGGTTGATTCCGAAGAAGCTCGCCCACACCTTCGACTATTGCGGCGCCGCGGGCTGGTACCTGCACGCGGCGAACCCGGCAGCATTCGACTCGTCTGCCAAGCTGACTCTGGGCGTCGTCGAGACCACGTACCAGCGCGTATTGCTCATGCTCGCACTGCTCAGTTTCGTCGGCCCAGGGCCGCGCCGTCGCTTGCGTCGCCTGCTGGTAGGCGCGGGCTCCCTGGCGCTGCTGACGCCTCTGGGCTGGCTTGGCTATCTGGCGCTGGGCATCGTGGCGCCGATTGCCAGGCGGCCTCGGCCCCTGCTGTGGTCCAGCCCCGCCTATTTTGCCTGGGCAGCGGTAGCCATGACGGCGCTGACCCACGCGGTGTTCTTCGGCGCGGGGCGCTATGGCATGGTGACCTTCGTGGTGCTGGGGGCGCTTTCCGGCAGCCTTTTGACAGCCAAGGCTGAGCCAGGGGATACTGCGTCCCAGGAGAATTCGACGGATGCCCTTGATTGACACCGAAGAGGCCGCTCGACGGCTTGCGCGCGCCATTGCCAGCGATTTGTCTCTGTACAACGAGGAAAAGATCGTTCGGGGCATCGAACAAGATAGCCTGTTTGGCGAGCTTTCGGAGGAGATCGAGGAAGGACGCGCGCTGTACAAGAGCCGCGTTTCGCCGGATCTCTACGGCAAGAACTTCTACGATCGAGCCTTGGTGGACATCTTGGTGAAATCCAAGGGCCATATCAAAAGCCAAATCTGGTGAGCCCAGGGTGGCGCGCTTTGCGCTCGGTCCCGAGCATGCCGGGCTGCGCCTCGACAAAGTCCTCACGCAACTGATCCCGGGCACGTCTCGCGGCGCGGCGCAGCGCTGGATCCGGGAGGGGCGCGTGCGGCTCAATGCGCAGGCTTGCCGCCCGAAACACGAAGTGTCCGCTGGAGACGTGGTCGAAGCGGAGCCGGGGCCAGCGTTGCCAAGCACGGCGCTACCAGACGCCAGCGTGCAGCTATCCGTTTTGTTCGAGGATGAGCACCTGATCGTGGTCGACAAGCCGCCCGGGCTCGTCGTGCATCCGGCGCGTGGCCATTGGCAAGGGACTCTGGTCAACGGCCTTCTGGCTCGTCCCGGAATGTCGCCGAACCTCGCGGATCCAGAGGACCCTACCGGGGCGCTTCGGCCGGGCATTGTCCAGCGTCTGGACAAAGATACGAGCGGGGTGCTGGTCGTGGCAAAAGACCCCGTCACCCGTGAAGGGCTCAAAGCACAGCTGTCAGCCCGAGAAATGGAACGTCAATACTGGGCGATCGTGATCGGGGACTGTGCGGCTGGGCGCATCGACACGATGCATGCCCGGCACCCGCGCTCACGAATCAAGTTCACTTCACGCACTTCGGAAGGCAAAGTGGCGATCACCGAGATCACTCGTGTGGAGTCGCTATTCGATGGCCTCGCGACGCTGGTGACGTGCCGCTTGGAAACGGGACGCACGCATCAGATCCGCGTGCACTTGGCGGAGCAACGCAACACCCCGCTGCTCGCGGATACCGTCTATGGGCGCAAGTTAAGCGATCCGAAGCTCTTGGCTGCCGAAGCAGCGATTGGGCGTCAAGCGCTGCATGCTCGCGTTCTTGGCTTCGTGCATCCCGTCACGGGCAAAGCGCTGCGATTCGCAGCAGATTTCCCCGCTGACTTCGTCAGCGCATTGGGTGCCCTTGGCAGCCAAACGGCACTTCCAACGGATCCGTAGCCTCCTCCGACTAGTCGATCTCTTCGTCGGCGCCTTCGCGGAGCAGCTTCGGGAACCTCCTCCGTAGCAGCGCGAGCGCGATGAATCCGACAATGACCGCCCACCACAAGGTTGCGAATCGAATCAAGATCATCGCGCTCGTGGCCGGCGCTTGGGGAACGCGACCGAGTCGAATCAGTTGCTCCTGAATCATGGCCTCCGCGACGCCCAACCCCCCCGGCACGGGCACGATGGCCCCCGCGAGGGTGGCCGTCGCGTAGAAAAACACAGCCAGCGCGGGGTCTACGTTCACCTCGAATCCCCGCAAGATCAGCAACAAGGCCATGCCCTCGGCTCCCCATCCGAGCACGCTCAGAAAGCTGGGCCATAGCAGAGCGCCCGGGCTGGCCACGATCCGCAAGCTGTCGAAGGCCTCACGGCCGCGCTCGGCCAGATTGCTCCAGCGGCCACCCCGGCGAGCCAGGGCGCCCAACACCCACTCTCCGGGACGGCGCCACAAGATCAGGGTCAGGCCGACGACGACGCAGCAGGTCCCCGCGATCGCCCAGGACAGCCCCCCGGAGAATCCCGCGCTGCCGATCACAATGAGCGCGATGACCCCGATCACGTCCGTCAGGCGTTCTGCTACGACGATAGGCGCGGCGCGAGCCGTTGGAACGCCGTGGGTTTCGCTCAGCACGGCGCTCTTGAACACCTCCCCGACCTTTCCCGGCGTGATCGTGAGCACGAACCCGGATAAAAAAACCAGGAGGCTGTCCCCCTTGGGAATGCCGCGGATGTTCAGCCGAGCCAAGTAGTATTCCCACTTGAGAAACCTGAGTCCGTAGTTTCCACTGGCGAGCAGAAGCGCGAACCCGAAAGCGCTCCACTGAAAGCCGGAAAGGCTCGAGCGGATCTCGCTGTAGCCGCTGTAGATGACGAAGGCGCCGTATAGCAGCACGCCAAGCAACATGGCGATGACGATGCGGCGAAGGAACTTCTTCATCGACGTCGCCAGCGGACCACGAAGTAGACGAGGGCCACCAGGAGCACCACTGCGCCCAGGGTCGCGATCCCCCACGCAGGAAACGCGTACTTGCCCCGGGCAAGGCCCGGCGCTGGGCGCTCGATGGCCACGCCAGGAGCACTCCCGGCCTCGCGAATACCGGAACTCGCCGCAGCCTGCATCGGCCGAACCGCTAGCATGCGGCGAGGTCCCAGAGCAACCCAGCTGGCCGCCGCGATAGCCGCAGTCCTGCTGGAGGCGGAGCTTGGTGTGATCGGAGCTTCCGCTTCCGGTCGATGGGACCTAAGCTGCGAGGGCTTTGGCTACTGCACAACAGAGTCCTGCCGCGCCACCGCGGGGGGATGCGGAGTTGCTCGACGCTTGTGCGTCGGCTTGCGGCAAACTGAAGGCCCAGGTCGCCAAAGTCGTGGTTGGACAGGACGATGTCGTAGACGCACTGCTGATCACGCTGATGGCTCGCGGTCACGGTCTGCTTGTCGGCGTACCAGGGCTAGCCAAGACTCTGCTGGTCGCTTCCGTCGCGCGGGCATTGAGCCTGAGCTTTGGTCGCGTCCAATTCACTCCGGACCTGCTGCCGGCGGACATCACCGGAACGGATGTGCTCAACGAAGTGGACGTCGGCGGAAGCGTCCGGCGGGAAGTGCGCTTCATGCCCGGTCCAATCTTCAAGAATCTCGTGCTTGCGGACGAGATCAACCGGACCCCGCCTAAGACCCAGGCCGCTCTGCTTCAGGCGATGCAGGAGCGCCACGTCACGGTGGGGGGAGATACCCATGCGCTGCCGGATCCGTTCCAGGTGTTTGCGACGCGCAATCCCATCGAACAGGAGGGCACCTACCCATTGCCGGAAGCGCAACTGGACAGGTTTCTGCTCGAAATCCACGTCGGCTATCCCAGCGAGACGGAAGAACGCGAAATCGCTCGGCGCACAACCTCTGGTGTCGTGCCGGAGATCGAAGCCGTGTTGGGCGTCGAGGAGCTGCGAAGCCTTGGCGCACTGGTTCCGCGCATACCCGTGACCGACGAAGCCGTTGACCTAGCCGTGCGTGCCTCCAGGTGTACGCGCCCGGACGCGGCGGACGCGCCACAGGAAGTGAAGAACTACGTCCGCTTCGGTGCCGGTCCTCGCGGTAGCCAGGCTCTGGTGCTGGCCGCGAAAGCGCGCGCGGCTGTCTGCGGTCAGGCC
Source organism: uncultured Myxococcales bacterium (assembly GCA_937872925.1). Lineage (GTDB taxonomy): Bacteria > Myxococcota_A > Polyangia > Polyangiales > Polyangiaceae > JACKEA01. The sequence continues at coordinate 27,655 of CALMUT010000035.1, forward strand.
GCAGCTGATTTGGATGACGTGCGCGCACTGCTACTGCCTGCGCTTCGCCATCGCTTGGTGCTGAGCTATCGCGCAGAAGCGGATGGCGTGCGGGACGCCGACGTGGTGGCCGCGGTCAGCCGTGTGCTCTGAGGCTAGCGCGCGCGGAAACCCGGCGCCCGCTTGTCCGAAAACGCCTGCAGCCCCTCGTGGCAATCCTCGCTCGCGAATAGTTCCGCTTGGAGCTCCCGCTCTAGCGCCAAGCCTTGATCGAGCGGCAGGTCCAACGCTGCCTGCACGGCGCGTTTGATGCGCCCGACGGCCAGCGGTGCCTTGCCCGGTGGGGTGAACTTGTGGGCGTAGTCACTGACTTTTTCCTGAAAAGTGGCGAGGCTGCCCGTATCCCATAGGTAGTGCAGGAGGCCCCATTCCAGCCCTTGCTCTTGGCTGAAGTTCTCTCCCTCGATCATGATCTGCATGGCCCGGGCTTTTCCCACCAGGTGCGTGAGCCTTTGGGTGCCACCGGTACCGGGCAAGACCCCGAGCTTCACTTCTGGCAGCCCCAGCTTGAATGCCCCCACTCGCGCGATGCGAATGTCACACGCCAGCGCCACTTCGAAGCCGCCCCCCACGCAGTGACCATTGATCGCGGCGATGCAGAGCTTCGGAGTTTCTTCGAGCCTGCGCAAGGTCTCGTTGGCGTGCAGGCAGAAGTAGTACTTGAAGGTCGGGTCTGCTTCCCGGAGCATGTCGATGTTGGCACCGCAGCAGAAATAGCGATCACCGGAGCCCGTCAGGACAATCACGTGGATGTCGGAGTCGAAGCGCGCTTCAAGAATCGCGTCGTCGAGTTCCTTCATCATCTCGTGGGTGTAAGCGTTGACGGGCGGATCGTTCAGGGTGACGATCGCCACGCCGTGGTCGGTCTCGTAGTTGACGAGATTGCCCATATGTCGTCGCGTCCTTTCTCGCGCAATTAAAGCGCCAGGGCCAGCGCATGGCCCCGACCGGAAGATCTGGAGCGCAGCCTAGCAGCTTGGCGCTAGAAATCCGCACTTTGCCCTGGGAACACCGCGCAATCGAGCCCTTCCGGAGTCGGGCTTTTGGGCTAAGCTGCTCTGGAAGTGCCCACTGGTTCGGACGACGCCCTAGCGGAACTGAAGCGCGCGCTCAAAGCATTGGTCGTGGAAGAACTCGATCTGCGCGACCGCGCAGCCGAGGACATCGACGACGATGCTCCGCTCTTCGGCGAGGGACTCGGTCTCGATTCGTTAGACGCGCTGCAACTGGTCATGGCGATTGAAGAACGATTTGGCGTCCGGATCCCGGAGGGGGACGGCGCCCGGGTCGCCTTCGCCTCGATCTCGGCGCTTGCCAGTTTTGTGCACACGCACAGTGAAACGGAAGCGTGAGCTTGTGTTCGGCGTCGGCGAGGTCTTGTCCTGAACACCCATGCGCGGTCTGCGCGCGTTGCTGTGACGGGCGTGGGGATCGTGAGTGCCCTCGGTAGTAATGCGACGACCAGTTTTGCGAATTTGCTCTCGGGCGTGCGTGGTGTGTCGTCGGTCGAGTTGTTTGCGGTGGAGGGACATCGCTGCCGCATCGCGGCCCAGGTCGACGGTTTGGACCTGAGCGGATATGCGTCACGCTGCGAAGCAATGGCCATGCAAGCGGCCCGCGAGGCCTTGGCACATGCCGGACTCGAGCGCCCGGAGGCTGCGGCCGTGGTGCTCGGAACCACCACCGGCGGCATGCCGGAGGCTGAGACCTTGCTGGGGGATCCCGCATGGCTGGCGCAGGGCTCGGCCGACGTGCGCGGGCGCCTGGCGTCGTATCCACTGTCGCGGGTGACGGCGCGTCTCGTCGAGCTCGTTGCGTCCAGCCCGGCCCGCGCCACCCTCTCCAGCGCGTGTTCCAGCGGAGCCGCCGCCCTCGCGTTGGGGGCGTCGTGGGTGGCGCGACGCAAAGTGCCACTGTCGCTTGTGGGGGGCGCGGATGCCCTGTGCCGGCTGACCTTTGCCGGTTTCGACGCCCTGGGTGCCCTGGATCCGGAACCGAGCCGGCCCTTTGATGCGGCGCGCGCCGGGTTGAACCTGGGCGAGGGGGCAGCGTTTCTCGTGCTCGAAGACGCGGAGCACGCCGCCCGGCGGTCGGCGCGGATACTGGCCTACCTTGACGGCTGGGCGCTCGGCGCGGAAGCATTTCACATCACGCAGCCCGAGCCGAGCGGGGAGACCGCTGCGTCGCTCATCTCGCAGGCTCTCGCATATGCGGCGCTCCTTCCCGACGACGTAGATTTCGTCAACGCCCATGGCACCGGCACGCGTCACAACGATCTCGCCGAGGGCCTCGCGTTGCGGCAGGCCCTGGGTGTGGGATGTGGCCGCATCCATGTCCCGTCTTCGAAGCCGCAGGTCGGTCATACCCTAGGTGCATCGGGTGCCCTCGAGGCAGCGTTCACGGTCATGTGCATCGCGGCCGAGACGCTGCCGCCGCTCGTCGGACTGCAGCACCCCGACCCGGAGATCCCGTTGCGATTCTGCCCGGCCAAGTCCGCGAGCATGCCTATCCGTTCGGCGATTTCCACTTCGTTCGGGTTCGGCGGCGCCGGGGCGGTGCTCGCGTTCAGAGAGCCCGCCGCGCCCGCACCGCGCCTTCGGTCAGCGCAGCGTCGCGTGTATGTGCAGGGCTTCGTTGGCGTCGCGGGCACCACCGCCGCGGAGGCGGAACTCAGCGCGGGTAGGTCGGGGGCACAGGTCGACCCAGCGCGCAGTCGCCGCTTCGACGAGGCGAGCGCGCAGGTCGCGCTGGCCGCAGCCGAGTTGCTGGACTCCGCTGGGGCCGTCCCGGGCCAAACGGGGCTCGTTTGTGCAAACGCTTACGGAAACGTTCAGCGAAGTGTGGCGTTCCTGGGTCGCTTGTTCGAGCGCGGACGCAAAGGGGTTCCGCCCGCGGAGTTTCCCCACCTGGTGCCAGGGGCGCTTGCCGGGAATGCCAGTATTTACAACGGTTTGCGTGGACCGGTGCTTGGCTGCTGCGATCTTTCGGCTGGGGGAGACCTGGCACTCGACGTCGCCGCGGTGTGCGTCGCCGCTGGCACCGCTACGCGGATGATTGCTGGGGCCGTGGAAGTGCACGACCCCATTGTGCTCGGCACGCTAGCTCCCGTCGTGGGTTCGGTGTCGCCACCGACAGGCAGTCAAGTCGGCGGTTTCGTGCTCTTGGGCTCAGATGAGACCGACGCTTGGGCGGAAATCGGACGCACTTTGTGTGCGGCTCCAGGCCACGCACTTTCACTGCCGACTTGCGCCGATCCGCGCCGGGCTGCCGTCTTCTCAACGGCGGAACCCGGCACATTGTCCGCTGCGCTGGCGGGAACGTCCTGGCAGTCCGTCGCGCAGCGTAGCGCGCCGCCAGAGCTCATCGGTGAAGCGGGCTCGGCCCATTGGATCGGCGTGGCTGCGACGGCACTCCGCGCGGGAGATTTGGACGAGGCCTTGGTCGTCAGTGGGGGGGACGCGGCCGTTCGCGCGACGCACTTGCTGCGCGTGAGCGTGGCATGACCGTTTCCGTCCTTGCCTTTGCCGCGGCTTCAGCCCAAGGGGCCGGCACGGCGGCCATCGACGTGAGCGCTGCGGTTGCGCGCGCACCGTGCCACGTGCGCTTGGATGTGCCCTTGCGAGGCGCGGGCGTGCGCCAGCCCTTCGTGGCCCGCGCCCAGCTGGAAGGTGAAGGAGACCGAGCGCGACTGCTGGTGAACCGCGTGGCCCGTGAGCTGAGCCGGCAAATGCATCAGCTCGGGATCCGGCCGGTCGCCGAACGCACCCGCGTGTACATCGGCACGAGTTCCGGCGGGATGCAGATGTCTGCCCTGTGCGCGCACGCGTGGAGCCGAGGCGAAGGCGTCACGACCGAGCAGGCTGCTGGTGCCACTTATTTTGGACCGCTGCTCGACCTGACGCAGGAGGCGTCCTGGGCCGGCATGCCGATCGTGCAGGTGCTCTCGGCTTGTGCCTCGTCCACGATCGCCCTTGGCCTGGGTCTTCGCGCCGTACAGCTGGGGGAAGCGGATCTAGTGATCGCCGGTGGTTATGACGCCGTCACGCCCTTCGTTGCCGCCGGCTTCGAGTCGCTCGGGGCCACCAGTCAAAGGCCGCTGCCCTACCGCAACCGCCGGGATGGCCTCGCGCTTGGGGAGGGGGCCGCGTTGCTCCTGCTCGGTCGCGCTGCTCCCGGGGCTTCCCTGGGGAGTCTGACAGGTTTTGCCGCGACGTCGGACGCGTTCCATGTCACCCAGCCGCACCCGGAAGGGCGTGGGCTGATTGCGGCTGCCCGTCGTGCGCTTGCGGACGCGGGTCTGAGCGACGTGGAACTGGTCAGTGGCCACGGCACCGCGACGCCGCTCAACGACGCCCGGGAAGCGCTCGCCATTCGGGCGGCGTTTAAGAGTCGTCCGATCGTCTACAGCTTCAAGGGCAGCGTCGGGCATACCCTCGGCGCTGCTGGGGCTCTTGAGTCGCTGAGCGCGCTTCAGGCGATGCAGAACGAGGTGTATCCCGCGACGACGGGGCCCGGGGAAGTCATTGCAGATCTGGCAGGGCAGGTTCTCGACACGGGCCGTTCGGGAGTGCCTAGGTCCTGCTTGAAACTCAGCGCCGCATTCGGTGGTGCCAACGCAGCTTTGGTGTGGACGCACAGCGGCGCAGCTGCCAGAGCAGCCCGTACCGCGCAGTCCGTAGCACTTCTCGCGGAACCCGTGTTGGTGACCGATGCCGAGCTGTCCGCACACCCGCTGCTTTCCGCGGAGCTGTCTGCCCTGCAGCGATTCGATCCCATTTCCCGCCTCGCCATCGCGGCGGCGCTGTCCGCGTGCACGCGTAGTGGGCAACCGCTCCCGCGGGACGCGGCGGTCGTTCTCGGGACGGCTGGCGCCACCCTGGAGCTGAACGCTGCGTTCGAACTGGAGCGCTGTCAGCGTGGTGCCCAGCCGCGCCGCTTCCCGCCCACGTCCCCGAACTTGGCGCCCTGCGCGGTGAGCATCGCGCTGGGCCTCGAGGGACCGGCGTTTGCCGTGGGCGCGAGCGACGCCGCTGGCGTTGAGGCCGCGGTGGTGGCGGCGGATCTGATCGCCGCCGGGGACGCGCCGGCGGCCCTAGTGATCGCCCTCGAATGGCCTGGGGCATTTCTGGCGGCGCTTTGGGGGCGCCGGGGCTGTGCCCCGCTGGTTTTGGGCGCCACAGCGTGCATCCTGGCCGCCCAGGCGCCTCCGGGAAGCGCTGGGCAGCTGAACCGGGAGGCGCTCCATTCGGCTTGGACCCAAGACCGCCTACAGGCCCCAGGTGCCACTTTGCGCGGGCTTTGCGAGGCCGTTCGGGCCGCGTGTGGCTGAAAAATGCAAGCGCTTGCCCGGGAGCGCGACGTTTGGCAGTGTCGCGCCTGGAATGCCAACCCCTTCCGCCGCGTTTGATGCCGGAGACATGCCACGTCCCCAGCCCGCACGACCGCTGCAAATGCTGCGGCGCATCATCCTGCCTCTGATGCTTCCTCTGGTGCTGTTCGCCTTGCTCGGATGTAACGCGCACACCATCCCGAATACCGACGTGGAGGACACGGACGACAACCGTCGCGTCATCAGCTTCTGCGAGGAATACCGACACGCCGTGGAGCAACGCAAGGTGGGTCTCCTGCTGCAGCTGGCACACCCGTCGTATTACGAAGACGGCGGCAACGTCGATGCGACGGACGACATCGACTACGCGGGGCTGAAGGACTACCTAGAGGAACGCTTCCGGGAGACGAAAGCGATCCGTTATGAAATCCGATACCGCCGAGTCGGGCTCGGCCGCAAGGACGTCGTGTTCGTCGATTTCACGTATTCCGCCAGCTACAAGATCCCGACGCCGACCGGCGACATCTGGCGGCGCACGGTGGCGGACAATCGTCTAGAGCTGGTCCCCCACGGCGACGCGTTCAAGATCGTCTCCGGCATGTGAGCAGCCAAAGCCAACCGCCCAGCCCAGGGCAGGCGGCCCACGAAGACTGCTGCAAGAGCGAGAAACTGGTGCCGTGAGGGCGGTTCTGCCACACTGAAGTGGTCTGCTTACGGGACTACTCTGATGCGAAAACCGAAAGTCGCTTTCGTCGGGACCGGGGGAGCAGCACGTGGGATCGCCCATTTGGGTGTGCTCAAAGCGTGCGAGGAACTAGGCATCTATCCCGAGATCTTCGTGGGTGCGAGTGCCGGCGCCATCGTGGGCGCGACTTATGGTCAAGGCATCGGCCTCGACGTGCTGCTCGACGGCTATCGCTTGCCGTGGAAAAGACGCCACTCGGGCCCGCGTTTTCACATGCACACGTTCTTTGGTGCACCGCGCATGGTGGATCTATTTGACCCCGGATACCTCAGTTCCGGACTGTTTTCTGCAGACAAGTTGGAGCGCTACCTCGCCAAGATCCTGCCCGTAAACGACTTCCGAAAAGTCGAGAGCCGGATCTTGGTCACGGCCGTGGACATCGACCGCTCCGAGCGAGTGCTTTTCGGCAAGGGGTTTGACGCGGAGACCCCCATCAGCCGCGCGGTTGCGGCGAGTTGTTGTGTCCCGGGACTGTTCCGACCCTACGAAATAGGCGGGCGCTATCATCTCGACGGTGAAGTGGCCCGGACGCTGTCGGCAGACGTCGCCGTGGAAGCTGGCGCCGATGTAGTGATCATCTCCAACATCTACCGGCCGGCCGCGCCTGGAGGACGTCGAAGCGTGGCGCGGCGCGGGCCCCTTGCCGTGATCAACCAATCCTTGAACATTCTGCTCACGGAAAAGGAACGCCGCGGGCTGGACCTGTACTCGCATACGCACCCGCGCTGCCACTTCATTGACATTGCCCCGGACATTGGTCGATTCGGCTACCTGAACCGATTTGCGGCGCGCTCCCTCGTCATGCGCGGTTACCGCGCCGCCCTGCAGGCACTCGTGGTTGCCAAGGAACAAGGTGCGTTCGACGTCCTAGGGCAGGCCCAAGTAAGGCCGCCGAACTGAGCGGAGGGCGGAGAAAACGGCTAAGCCGGTTTTCTAACGCGCCAGAATATTGCAGCTGACGCCGTCGAGGTTGCGATGGTCGTCGCCCGTTTCCGGGCGGGCTTGCCAAATCGCACGGCCAAAGGTGTCCGAGAAGGCGTAACTCAAGCGCAGCGGTTGCTTGGAGGGCAGCCCGGAGGCAACTGCTGCGCGCCAAGCGGCGCTCACGGGGCACGCCGGATCCGGCGCGGCTCTGTCCGTTTCACTGCCCGTTGTCTCTTCGCTGCTTTGCCCGTCCAGCGAGCGTTTCACCCGATAACGCTCGGCGGCCACCGGCTGCCCCGGACCGAGCCGGGCCTTGGGCTTGGCAAAGGTGGCAGTCAGCTGCGCAGACGGTTCCAGCTTTCCCGAGGACACCGCAGAAATTTCGAGGCGGACCAAGGCCGCTTCGCGGTGCCAACTGCGGGCCTTCCGCCAGGCGTCGCTGAGCGCCTGGTCGGGGTCCAGGCTTGTGGCGACGACGGCGCTTGCGCTCGGCTCTGGCGGCGGAGGCGCACTTGCGGCGGAACCAACTTCCGGCTGCGGGCCGAGCGTCCAATACAGGATCGCGGCGCCGGCAGTGAGCACAGAGATGCTCAGGATGATGACCGGGATCATGGAGCGCCTCGAACGCTGCGGACGGGCTACCACCCCGCGCCGCGGCTGCGGCGCCGTGCTTTGGCCGAAGTCCGGCAGCATTTCGCCGCAGGTGGGGCAACGCCCTCCGCCGGTAGAGACGAAGCCTTGGCACGCCGGGCATTGAGGATGCACGTTCACGGTAGCTGGAAGTCCTCGACTATTTCGACCACGGAGAAGCCGCCGTCACTCGGGCGCAGCACGAAACTGACTTCGTCACCGAAGACCCGTGTGCGTCCCACCCGCGGCGTGGATATGAAGACCCGCACGAGCACGTCGTCGCCTTGCACGACGCGGGGAACGCTGCGACCCTTACCCAACCCGGGAAGGTCTTCGGCGCGGTAGGTTTCGACGTCGGCTTGGCGGTAGAGGGAGTTGATGCTGAGTTTGGAGTAGTCCACGCGCGCCATGCGCGTTTGCATGAAGTGGCGCGCCCGCTGGCGGCCTCCCGTCGGACCTGTGTTGAACCAGGCTTGCTCGTCAATGATGGGCTCGAGTTCACGAAACGAGCCGCGCAACATGAGTTCGAGAAACCTGCGGGCGGTTTTCCGAGCCAAGGACGTGTCTGGAGGCGTGGTCAATTGGGCGACTCCTGCGCCGGTGACGGCCGACTGCGCGGCGGCAGGCAGTTCGGGAGCACGATCGATCGCCACGCCGGGCGCGCGCCGTGGCGCTTCCTCAGGCTCGGACTGCGTTTCGAACTGAAGTGCCCGACCCGAAGCGCATCCAATTGACAGGGAGGCCAGCAACAGGAAAGCGGGCTGCGGCGCGATGCCGCACATACGTGGCGGCACCCATCCTGTGGCGGGACTAGAGCGGTTCGATTTGCGGGTCATCCGTGCGCGTCATGGTGACGATGCACGGTCCTTCGACGGCTGTCCAGTTCGCCGGGACGCTGCCGAGTTCTGAAGCGATTAGCGAAAAGCGCGTGCTCTCGATGCTGGGGATCCGCGTCTTTCTCAAGGTCTCTTCCCCAAGGAGCTCCTCGACGTCGTGGCGCCCCCGCAGCACTCGGTAGGCCATGGTGCCGTTGCGATGCACAGCGACCATGTGTTCGCCGTTGGTCACCAAGATGTCCCCGCGATTAGGCGAATGGCCTTCCTCCGCACTGAGTCGATCCACCAGCGCGATGGACGAGCGCAAGGCTTGGGCGACGGCGTCCGGGCCGACGTGGGGCTCGTTCAGGCGACCTGCGTCGTGCAGAAACGACAAGAACAAGTAGAAAAACATCTCGCTGTCCGTATCGCCGCGCACGTTGCGCCGCAAAAACTCCGGCTGAGACTCCAGAAGTCGGTCACGAAGCTGCTCGAAGCCCACGATGGTTCCGGTCTGAGCAAAAAGCCAGGAGCGGTAGCGGAAAGGGTGGGTGTTTTCCGTGCGCAATGCGCCGACGGTGGCACGCCGCACGTGTCCGAGGAGGACGTCCGTGCGCACGTTTTCAGCAGCTTCGGATAGGTCGATGCTCGGGCGTTCGTCGATGGGGCGCCGGCGCAGTAGCACCTCGCCGGACTGATAAAACCCCAGTCCCCAGCCGACCGGCTGCCCGGGTTCCGTTGCGATGGTCAGGGTGGGGGCGTGGAGTGCCAGCACCCGAGCCCCCAAATCCGCTCGGTTTCCGATGAATGCGAACATGCGCGCCATTCAGGTTCTCCCAAGCTCCATAGATCCAACGACGTAGTTCGATAGCATGATCTGAGATGAGGGGTTTGTCACTTCGTGTGGCCCCGCTTCAGGGTCACAAACGAGCCCGCCTCCCGGCACGCGTCAAGCGCTCACCCATGAGACGCACGAATGGGCACAAAGATTCCCGGGTTTTCGCGGCTCCATCCGAGAGAGTAGAGTCTGCCCCGTGGATCAACAGGAATTCAAAGAGCGACTGCTAAAAATCATGGAGTCCAAGCACCACGCTGCTTGGTCTGCGTTTACCAGCGGCCAGGTCCAACGCGACAAGCTGCACATCCACTTGGAGCAAGAGTACGCCACTTACGTGCGCGATTTCCCGGTCTTGGTTGCCCGTGCGTACGTGAACTGCCCCATCGCAAGCGTGCGCCGCGAGCTGATCGAGAACGTGTATGAGGAGGAAACTGGTGGCCTCGCCGCTGGACGCCCTCATCCGGAGCTATTTCTGGAGGTCCCGCGCGGACTCGCCATGGACCTGTCTCGCTTCGAAGCAGTGCAGCTTCTGCCCGCATCGGCGCGGTACCGCGCATTCCTCGACGCCGCCACCGCCTCAGATTGGGATGTCGGAGCCGCGGTGACGACGCTATTCGTGGAGGGCACCCGCTACGAGCGAGGAGAGCTCGAGCCCGACGCTCCAAAGCGACCGCAGCCGCCGCTGGAGAAGCACCCACTTGTCCTGCACTACGGCCTCTCGGTGGAAGCCCTCGCCCTGACCCGCGCCCATCGGAAGGTCGAGGGTGAGCATCGCGCGGCGGCGTGGCGAACGTTGCTTGGCTCCGTGGCGCCGGATCGGCGACAGGCCGTCGTCGACGCGGTCGCTGGCGCGCTCCGGCACTGGCTCTTGTACCGAGACGGTGTGGCCGCGGCGTGCGGCGTGCCGAACGTCGCGAGCGGGGCGGCGCCGTGACCCGGGCTTTTGTCGCTGGCGCCACGGGCTACACGGGACGGGAAGTGGTGGCCGCCTTATGCGAACGCGAGATAGAGACGACTGCGCATGTGCGCCCGGATTCGAAGCGCATCGAGGAATTTCGCAAGGAGTTTGTCGGCCTTGGCGCAACTGTGGACGTCAGTGAATGGCAAGCTGACATACTGTCGAATCGCTTGCGCGCATTGGCGCCGGACTACGTGTTTGCGTTGCTGGGCACGACCAAAAAGCGGATGGCTGCGTCAAGTGCGGACGAGAGCTACGACAGCGTCGACTACGGCCTCAGCGCGATGCTGCTACGGGCGGCAATGCAGTGCGAGGTGGTGCCTCGCTTTGTGTACCTCTCCGCTGCTGGGGTCACCGCGCAATCCCGCGGCGCGTACTACAAGGCGCGCGCTCGCATGGAGGCTGAGTTGGTCGCTTCCGGGGCCCCCTACGTTATCGCGCGGCCGAGCTTCATCACTGGCGACCGCAGCGAGCCGAGGCCAGGGGAATCCGTGGGCGCCGCGCTGGCAGACGCCGCGCTGGGCGTGGTTTCCGCGTTCGGCGGGCGCCGGGTGGCGCAGCGCTATCGTTCGATGACTGCAAGGCAGCTGGCCCAGGGGCTGGTGCGCAGCGTGCTTCGGGTCAGCGGGCATGGGGTGATCCTGGAAGCTGAAGACTTACGGCGCATCGACTGAGCCGGCAGGGGGCGCGCCGCGGGGGCTGGCGCGTGGGACTGGGACGCGGCCGGGAAGCGGCCGGGATGCGGGGCCCCAGGCTTGCTTGGGATTTGTGATAGCCTGCGCCGCGATGAAACGATTCGGCATCTGGATGGCTGCCTGTGTGGCGGTGGGGTCGGTCGCTTGTGGGGCGGTGTATCCGGAACTCAACGCTCCCGTGCGCCCGGCGGGCGCGGGTCCGCTGACGCCGCCTCCGCCGGAAGACATGTACTTCTTGCGATTTGCAGGCGCCGAGATCCCTCCGAAAACCCGTGACGGGCGAAAATGGGACGCTGTTGGCGGCGATGCGCCCGACCCGTTCGCGAAGCTCTTCATCGACGACAAGGAGCTGTTCCGGACGCCGGTGCAGGCGAACACCCTCGCGCCGACCTGGCTGGACGCGGAGCGTGCCAACTATCGCGTGGCCAAGGGGAGTCGCGTGCGCGTGGAGGTGTGGGACTCGAACGCGCTGACGCACCAACCCATCTGCGTCAAGAAACTGCATTCCTTGCACGGTCAGGTATCCCCGGATCCGATGGAGATCACCTGCGACAGTGGGGCCAAGGTGCGGCTGCGGATCGAAAAGGCGCACGCCGTGCTTGGTCTTGGATTCTCCTACGAGCTGCGCACGCGTGACGTGTACGTCACCCGGGTTGTGAAAGAGTCTCCCGCTGGGCGCGTGGGATTGCTGTCCGGGGACCAGCTCGTAAATATCCACGGCAAGTCTGCCCGGGACATGCAAGATGGTGAAGCAAAGAGCCTGATCAACACCCACAGCCGAACCGGGCTCAGCTTGACGATCAAGCATGGCGATGGCTCGACGGTGGACGTGACCCTCAAAGAGGGACCGATCTATCCGGTGAAGTCCGACGACATTCCGATCCCCTGAGCTTGACGCCAAACGGCGCTGCTCCCATTCATTGTCCTATGAACACCCCAGCGTCGCCGATTGTGGTCGTCGAAGCGGACCGGCCCGTCCTGGCAGTGACGGGCGCGGACCGTCAGACCTGGCTGAACGGCATCGTGAGCTGTGATCTGACGAATTTGACGGCTGGCGGCGCGTACGGATTGCTCCTGAGCAAGCAGGGCAAGATCCAGACGGACCTGGATGTGATCGTCGGCGATGGCGCGCTCTATTTGAGCTTGGCTCCGGGCAAAGCAGCGGAGACCCTTGCCACCTTGGATCGCATGTTGATCATGGAGGACGCGGAAATCGTCGACCGCAGTGATGACCTTCTAGCGATCCGGATTCATGGGCGGGGAGGGGACGCTTGGCTCAAGGCCCACGGCGCAGCGGTGGCGTCAGGCGCCGTGGACTTCACCGGTATAGGCGGACACGCGGCCATCGTTCACCGTAGCGAGTTGGAAGCTCTGCAGCCGCATCACGACCGGGAAGGGTGGACCCGCCTACGGGTCGAGCGGGGCTTCGGCGTGTATGGAGTCGACTACGATCTCGCGGACAACCCCCATGAAGCCGCATTGGATCGTTGCGCGATCAGCTTTTCTAAGGGCTGTTACCTAGGTCAGGAAGTCGTCTGCATGCAGGACATGCGCGGCAAGTTGAAGCGACGGCTCTCCATCCTCGAGTTGTCGGCGCCCGGCGTGGCGGCCCCCGCGGCGGTGCTCCAAGGCGGCACGGACGTCGGGGAAGTGCGCAGCGTGAGCCCCGACGGGAAGCTGTGCTTGGCGCGTATTTCCGCGCCCCACTTCGAAATCGGAACCGTGCTCAGCGTCGCTGACGAGCGCGCAGTGGTAGTCGGCCCTAAAGGGGCATGATAGCGTCGCCGAACATGGCGAAAACGCCGCCTCCGCCCCAATACAAACGCAGCGAGAGTGGTTTTCGGATCGCCGAAAGCGCCCTAGCCATGGTCGGTGCCACTCCGCTGGTCCGTCTCGCGCGGCTCAGCCCCGACGGCGGGGCCTCGGTTTGGGGCAAAGCGGAATTCACGAACCCCGGGGGCAGCGTCAAGGATCGCCCTGCGTTGCATATGGTTTTGGCCGCGGAGCGGGAGGGCACGTTGTCGCCGGGGGCGACGATGATTGAGGCGACCAGCGGCAACACCGGCATCAGTTTGGCCATGATCGCGGCTGTGCGAGGGTATCGCTGCGTTTTGGTCATGCCGGAGGACATGAGCCTGGAGCGGCGCTACATCCTGCGGGCCTATGGCGCGGAAATCGTGCTGACGCCAGCGCTCGACGGCATGGCAGGTGCGGTGCAGCGCGCGGCTGCGCTGCTCGCCGAAACAGAGCGCGGGTTCATGCCGAGCCAGTTCGAAAATCCCGAAAACCCGAAGAGCCACGAGACCACCACGGCGCTCGAACTCCTCGAGCAGGCAGGCCCCGGGCTTTCGGCTTTCGTCGCAGGGATGGGCACCGGCGGCACGGTCACGGGCACCGGTCGCGTGTTGAAGCGCCGGGATGCGAAAATCCGAGTGATCGCCGTCGAGCCACAGTCCAGCGCCGTGCTCAGTGGCAAGTCCCCGGGCATGCACGGGATCCAGGGCATGGGGGCAGGTTTCGTCCCGGCCATCGTCGATCGCAGCGTGATCGACGAAATCGTGACCGTCAGCGACGTCGCCGCGGAACGCATGGCGCGCCGGCTTGCTCGGGAAGAGGGGCTGTTGGTCGGGCCAAGCTCTGGAGCAAACGTGCACGCCGCTGTGGAAGTCGCCAAGACCCTGCCCGAGAGCGCGCGCGTGGCGACGGTGCTGTGTGACTCGGGCGAGCGCTATCTCTTTTAAGAAGCGCGGGCCTACTTGCCTTGGAACTTGGGCTCGCGGCGCTGCGCCCAGGCCTGCACGCCTTCCATCATGTCTTCGGAAGCCAGGAGCCTGAGTTGCCCAGACTTCTCTCGCGTCAGAGCGTCTTCGATGGATCCACGGAAGCTCTCACGCACGCTGTGCCGGATTTGTGCGAGGGCCAACGGCGGGCCCTTGGCCAACTCCGATGCCAGCGCTTGCGCTGTCGACAGCATGGAGTCCGGGCCCACGACGCGGTTCGTCAACCCAAGGGAAAGCGCTAGCTCCGCCTCGATCTTGCTTCCAAGCAGCAGCATTTCCATCGCGCGCCCCAGCCCCACGAGCCGCGGCAACCAGAAGGTTCCGCCCCCGTCCGGCATCAAGCCGATTTTGACGAACTTCTCCTGCAGGTACGCCCGGGTGCTCATGACGCGCAAGTCGCAAGCCAGGGCCAGATCTGCGCCGAAGCCCACGGCGGGCCCATCGATGGCGGCCACGAAAGGTTTCGGTGCGGAAACGATGGCGCGGATCAGGACGTGGAACTCGTCGAGCCGCTGCTCCATGTTCACGTCAGTCTCGGACAGGGCCGACTTCAGATCGGCGCCAGAGCAGAAACTCTCGCCCGCACCTGCAAGCACGACTGCACGTACCGCAGGATCTTGAGCCACGTTCTGCAGGGCATTGCCGAGCGCCACGACCAGTTCTCGATTGAGCGCGTTCTTGCTGTCGGGGCGATTGAGGGTCAGCGTCGCGACGGCGTCGGAGTTGCTGACTAAAAGCGGGGGCTGGCTCACGGCGTTAGGCTGGCGTCGGACGTCGTGGGCTGTCAAGCCGACGCGCAGCAGCGCACGCGGGGTTTGCGCTCCGGGACAAAGGGGACTACGTGCGCTGGCATATGAAACGCGGCTTTGACCTGCCCGAGCCAGTGGCGCTGCCGGCGCAACGTGGCCAGACCTTCGTGAAGCTAGTCGAGCTAACCCAGCGCCTGCTTGCCGAAGATGGCTGCCCCTGGGACCGGGAACAGACCCCGCACAGTATGCGTCGCTACGTTCTCGAAGAGGCTTGCGAAGTCATTGACGCCATCGAGGATGGCAACCCGAGCGAACTCAAGGAAGAGCTGGGTGACCTCGCCCTGCAGGTGGTGTTTCTCGCGGAGTTGGCACGGAAAGAAGCGGGCTTCGGGCCCGACGACGTCGTGCTTTCGATTTGTGAGAAGCTCGTGCGGCGTCACCCCCATGTATTCGAAGACCAGACCGTCGAGGACTCGACGGAAGTACTGCGCAATTGGGAAGCAATCAAAGCGGAAGAAAAGGCCGGGCGTCGGGTTTTGGACGGCGTGCCGCGTTCTTTGCCAGCCCTGGCGCGGGCACAGCGCATGAGCGACAAGGTCAGCCGCGTGGGTTTCGATTGGCCCACCAAGCAAGGGTCTCGCGACAAAGTCGCCGAAGAGGTGGCAGAGTTGAACGAAGCCCTCGCCGGGGGCGACCGAGAGCGCGTCGAACACGAACTGGGGGACTTGCTCTTTGCCCTGGTGAATCTCGCGCGGCATGAGCAGCTGGACGCGGAAATCGCTTTGCGCAAAGCCAGCGAACGGTTCCGCGAGCGCTTCGCGCACGTTGAGGATCGCGTGCGCGCCGTGCACGGCGGTTTTCCCCGGGCGAAAGACGGAAAGCCAGCGCCGGGGATCGCGCTTTCTGAACTCGACGGCTACTGGAACGAAGCCAAGGGCCGCGAAAAGTGAGCGCCGAGGCTGAAGCCGCTGCTGCGGTGCATCCCCTCGCACGTCTGCCCGAGGAGTGGGAGGCGCTCATGGCGCAGGCCGGCGAACCCCGCTACCGCGCCCGGCAGGTCTTTCGCTGGTTGCATGCGGGCGCCAGCGCAAACCCAGCGGAAATGAGCAACCTGCCGCGGCCCCTGCGCGCGCGGCTTGCCGAAGAGTCCCTGGAGATTGCGAGCGAGATCGTTGCCGTGCGGCGCGCCAACGATGGGACCCGCAAAGTCTTGTTGCGCTTGGCCGGGAACGCGCAGATCGAATGCGTCGTCATCCCGATGAAGCGACTTGAGGAGCCCTCCCAAGACGCGGACCTGGCGGCGGTTCCCGAAGACGACGATGCTCCCGTTGAGGGTGCGCCGACGCGCGTCACCGTATGTCTGTCTACGCAACATGGTTGTGCGATGGGTTGCGTGTTCTGCGCGAGTGGGCGGTCGGGCCTTTTCCGCGGCCTGTCCGCTGCTGAGGTCATCGAGCAAGTTCGGGTGGCCCGGGCACAGCTTTCGCCCGGGGAGGTGCTGCGGAATCTGGTGTTCATGGGCATGGGCGAGCCGCTGCATCACTACGGCGAGACCGCGCGGGCGCTGCGCGTACTCACTCACGCGGACGGCATGGACTTGTCACTCCGGCGGATCACCGTCAGCACCGTGGGGCTTGTGCCTGGGATTGACCGGCTCGGAGAGGACTTTGGAGGCAAGGTGGGCCTTGCTGTCTCTCTTCACGCGGCAACGGATGAGCTCCGCAACAAGATCGTCCCCATGAACGCTCGCTATTCGGTGGGAGACATCATGGCCGCACTCCGGCGCTACCCGTTGCCCCGGCGGCGCCGCATCACGTTGGAGTACACGTTGATCCGCGACGTGAACGACGCGGCAGAGCATGCCCGGGAGCTCGTGCGTCTCGTGCGAGGACTCAAGGTGAAGATCAACCTGATCCCGATGAACCCGGTGGCTGGGTCGGGGCTTGAAGCGTCCTCGCCAGAGCGGGTTCGTGCGTTTCAAGAGGCCGTGGCCGGCTCCGGAATTTCCTGTTTTGTGCGGGTGCGGCGCGGCGATGACGTGGACGCCGCCTGCGGTCAGTTGGCCTTGGGAGGAGAGGCTCCGGCGCCCCAGTTGATCCGCGGGATCCGTAGAAAAACGCAGTAGAATCCACGGTTTGTCGATCTCACCCCGAAGGGGGACCCGATTGTTGGGTATGCTGCGCCAATGACCGCTCCGAACTTGTTGGGCAGCAGCATGGACCGCGCGCGGGCGTGGCTCGAACAGGATCCGGACCCGGAAACCCGCGCAGAGCTGCAGGCGCTCGTCGACGCCGGCAACGACGCCGAAGTCGCCGAGCGCATGCATGCCCCCCTTGCCTTCGGTACCGCAGGATTGCGGGGGATCGTTGGCGCCGGAGAGAACCGCATGAATCGTGCAGTTGTGATCCGCGCGACCCGAGGCCTTGCGGAGACGCTTCGAAAGCGCGTGCCCGATTGGAAGACGCTTCCCGTCGTACTCGGTTACGACGGTCGCCTGAGCAGCCGCGGGTTTGCCGAGGAAACCGCGGCGGTCTTGGATGCCGCGGGGATCCCGGTGCGAGTATTTGATGGGCCCACGTCCACCCCCATGGTGGCTTTTGCAGCGCGCGAATTGGGCGCGCAAGCGGCGGTCGTGGTGACTGCCAGCCACAACCCGCCGGAGTACAACGGCTACAAGGTGTACGCACCCAACGCGGCGCAGATCGTGCCGCCGTGGGATATCGAAATCGCCGATGCTATCGCCTCGGTGGGCCCGGCCAGCGAGGTGCGTCGCAATGCGGACGCGTTCGCACGAGCGGAGCGTGTTCCGGAGTCCTTTACGGAGCGCTACCTCGATGCCGTGGACGCGATCCGCCCCGCCGACGCTCGGGATCCGGACTTCGGCATCGTCTACACACCGATGCATGGTGTCGGCGGTCCGCTATGCGCTCGCGCCTTCGCGCGGGCGGGTTACGCAAGGTTCTTTGTGGTGCCGGAGCAGGCCGAACCGGACGGAAATTTTCCGACCGTGCGTTTCCCCAATCCCGAAGAGCCGGGGGCGCTGGATCTGGCCATCGCCCTAGCTGAAAAAGAGGGCGCCGAGCTGATCCTGGCCAACGATCCGGATGCGGACCGGCTCGCCGTCTGTGTGCCGACGGCGACGGGGCGCTTCGTGCAGCTCTCGGGAAACCAGGTGGGGATCTTGCTGGCGGATTTGATGCTGCAGAGCGCCCTCGACGCGCCTCGACCAGCGGTGTTTTCTTCGATCGTGTCCTCGCCCATGCTGGGGGATGTGGCGCGGGCCTACGGGGCGCATTTCGAACAAACCTTGACGGGTTTCAAGTGGATTTGGAACGCGGCGCTGGACCTCGAAGCGGCCGGCGGACTGCGCTACTGCTTTGGCTACGAAGAAGCACTCGGCTACTCGGTCGGGCGTATCGTCCGGGACAAAGACGGCGTGAGCGCGGCGCTGCTGTTTGCGGATTTGGCCGCGATCTGTCGCGCGCGCAAAACCAGCGTGCTGGAGCATTTGCACGGGCTGTACCGCAAGCATGGCCTCTGGGTCAGCGTGCAGAAGAGCGTGACCTGTCCCGGTAGCGAAGGACTCGCGAAGATCGTGGCCACCATGGAGGCGCTGCGCCGGGCGCCTCCAGCGCAGGTGGGGGACACTCAAGTGACCCACGTGACGGACTATCGCGAGGGCGCCGACCAGAGGCCACGATGGCTCGCGAAGACGGATCTGATCGCCTTAGATCTCCAGGACGGTGGCCGGATCCTCGTTCGCCCGAGTGGCACGGAGCCCAAGCTAAAAATTTACGTCGATCTGCGCGCGGAGCTCGGCGACGACGGCGTCAGCGCCCGAGAGGAAGCCGAACGCGCGCGCGCCAGTGCCCTCGCCGACGCGCTCGCGCAGAGCTTGGGACTCTAAGAAAACACGGGATCTGGCCAAACACACTAGGAGGACGACCATGCGAAAATGGATCACGACCAGCGCGGCATTGCTCGCGATGCTGTGGGCCGCGCCAGCGGCGGCTCAGGAGTTCGGAACTCAAGGCACCCCGGCGCTTTTTGCCGAGCGGCTATTTGGCGCGTACATTTCGAAGGCCGAAATCGACTTGCCAAACGGCAATGAAGCCGAAGCCAACTATTCGGGCATAGGGTTGGGATTCCGTCCAGCGGGCGACCCGGACTTTGCCACGCCATACGAAATGGCGCGGGTGGGTTTCGACTACTTCGTCATCGACTCCCTGTCGGTGGGGGGCGCCCTCGGTTATGCGACCGCCCAGGAAAGCGGGGATCCGGACACGGAGATCAGCCGGTTCTTGATTGCGCCTCGGGTTGGGTATGTGTGGATGTTCTCGGAGGTGGTCGGTTTCTGGCTACGCGGCGGTTTTACCTACCATTCCACCAACACGGATCCCGGCGACGGCGAGGAAGACGCACTGGCCCTGACGGGCGAAGGCATGTTCGTGATTTCCCCCACGCCACATTTTGGATTCATCGTGGGGCCTACCTTCGACTTTTCCCTGACCGGTGAGGTCAACAACCAGGACCTCCGCTATCGCTCCTTCGGCATCGTGAACGCCGGGGTCGGCGGCTGGTTCTAGGCGGCGCTCGGCGAAAATAATGTGCCTCCGGTAGGGAAGGGGGGTGCTGGCTCGCGCGTATCAGGCCTTCGGGCACCCCTTATTGGGCGCAGGACGGGCGCGGGTTGGCCCTTGCACTCATCGTGGTGGCAGCTAAGCTCTGCCCGCCCCCCAGCGGTCCTTATTCCCGGAGAAAACCATGCGCTTCTTATTCCTTTCCCTAGCGTCAGCACTGGCCATTGCTTGCTCTTCCGGCGGGGGAGGCGGCGGCGCCGTCTCGTGCGCGGATGGCGGCGCGTGTCCCACGGGCTACCAATGTGGCGCAGACGGATTCTGTTTCCTGCCCGCGGCGACCGGTGGCAACGGCGGCACGGGCAATTTTGGCGGGTTCGGCGGAGGAAGCGGCGGGACGACGACGGGCGGCGCCTGTGACGCGGCGTGCACCAAGGCGACTGAGGTTACCTGCGCGAATCCCGTATCGGCCACGTGTGTCAGCGACTGTATGCAGGCGCGCAGTGGCAGCCCCGGGTGCACGGGGCAATTCGATGCGTTCTTGTCCTGTCAAATTGCCAACGGCTCAGCCGTATGTGACGCCGACGGCGATCCGACCGTTCAGGTGTCCGGGGCCCAGTGTGACGCCGCCAATCAAGCGTTCGTAGACTGCGTCTCCGGTGGCACGGGTGGCACGGCTGGCACGGCTGGCAGCGGCGGCTTCGGCACCGGTGGCAGCGGTACGGGCGGCTTCGGTACCGGTGGCACGGGCACGGGTGGCTTCGGCACCGGCGGCACCGGGACCGGGGGCACGGGCGCCAAGTGCGGACTCCTGGTGGATGGAACGCCCGCTTGTGACACCTGCGGCGAGACGTTCTGCTGCTCCCAGCTCCAGGGCTGCGGCCCCGGGACCATATGCAATCAGCTGCTCGCATGCATCGACACAAATTGTCCGACGGATGCCAGCTGCATCAACACGACCTGCTCCCAGTTCGCGTCCGGCACCACGCAGCTGCAGGCGATTCAGACCTGCGTTTGCAACAGCTGCTCGGGCCAGTGTTCTTCCATCTGCAGCTGATCAGGGGCCGCCGGAGCGGATCCGGCGGAGAAAGGGCCGCCGGCGTTTCGCGCGGCGGCCTCCCGTTGACATCGCGTCAGTCGTTGCGATCGTACGGCACGATTTGAGCGTCCGCGAGCTCGGGGATGGCTGCGCGCACCTCGTCGAAGATTTGGCTGGCCGTGCCCACCACGGCGACGATCAGGTTGCGCGGGTCGAGGCGCCGCGAGATGGCGGCGTTCACCTGCTCTAAGGTCACGGCTTCGACGTGTCGGGTGTAGTCACGATAGTAGCCGTCGGGCAGATCGTACATCACCTCGTCGAGAAGCAGGCCCACACGCTTGCTGGCGGTATCGAGGGCGAATGCGTGACTGCGCACGAGGTAGCGCTTGGCCCAGGCGAGTTCCTTCTTGGTGATGCCCTTGTCCACGAAGCGTTCGAGCAGGTCCAGCTCCAGCCCGAGACACGCGGCTGCGTCTTCGGCTTTGGGGAATGTCCATAAGGACAGCGCCCGGCGCTCCTTGTCGATGGGTAGGTTCGAATACGCGCCGTAGGACCAGCCACGCTTCTCGCGGACTTCTTGGGTGAGTCGGGCCGTGAAGGTGCCCCCAAAGACGGTATTGGCCACGAATAGCGCCACGTGATCTTCGTCCTGAGGACGCGTCCCGGCGGTGCCGATCAGAATCTGCGTTTGTGAGCGCTCGGGCTTGTCCACGAACACCAAGTGTCGCCCTTCACTGAAGGTAGGCGCCGGCACGGATGGATCGGGTGCCGCCCCCGCGGGCAGCGCTTCGAGCAGTTGTTCTGCGATGGTGTTTGCAGCGTCCGGGTCGATGTCGCCGGAGAAAGCGAAGACCACGTTGTCGCGGACGTAGCTCTCGCGATGGAAGGCGCGAACGTCGTCCAGGCTGAGGTCGGCGATGCTCGATTGGCTCCCCACCACGCTGCGGCCGTAGGCATGGTCCGGATACATGCGACGGCGAAAGTTGGAACGCGCCAGCGCACGATCGTGGTCGCGAGCTTCCACGATCTCCGCCAGGGTTTCACGCTTGAGTCGCTCGTGCTCGGCCGGATCAAAGCCCGGGCGCGCCGCGACATCACCTAATACTTCGACAAACTGCTGCAGTGACCGCGTGATCACCGTGCCGTGCACGCCCGAAACCGAGTGCGAAGCATCGACTCCTAGGGAGCCCCCCAAACTATCGACGTGCACGTCCAATTCTTCAGTACTGCGACCCCCCCCAGTGCGACGCATCAATCGGCCCATCAACCGGCACAGGCCCTCCTTGCCGACGGGATCTCGTGCGGCTCCGGTCCGCAGCGCCATCGTCATGCTCACGATGGGCAGAGCCGCGCAGGACTCGACCAACACTAGCGGGGGTTTCATTGTGCGGCCTCTGCTTCGGTCTTGTTTGGTCGAACGAGGACCAGCGTGCGGTTCGATTCGAGTAAGTAGCGCCGCGCCACCCGCACGACGTCACTTGCGGTCACGCTGCGCACTGCATCCAGTCGTTCGAATGCCGCGTTCGGCCGCCCCAGCACCACCTCGTAGAATCCGACGGTAGAGGCTTTCCCATCAGCGGTTTCGAGACCCGCGACCAAGCCCAATTCTAGGCGCGCCTTGGCACGCGCCAGTTCATCCTCGCGTACTGCTTCGTGGCGGACCGACGCGAGCTCTCGGTCGATGGTGTCCAAGAGCAGTTCTGCGCTGTGCGTGCCTCTCGCTGAAGCGAAGATTTCGAGCAGACCCGGATCTCGGAACGGGCTCACAAACGACCGCAGGTCGGTGGCCAGCTCGAGCTCGCGCACGAGTCTCGAATGCACCCGACTCGCGCGTCCGCCAAAAAGCACTTCATTGAGCACGCAAAGAGCGGGGTGATCGAAGTCGCCCAGGGCCGGACTCTTGTAGCCGATCAACACTTTGTCGCTTTGCGTGGGCTGTAGGATCTCCCGGCGGCGTTCATCCGTCTGCGATGGCTCTGGACGCACGTCTTCGAAGGGCAAAGTGCTCGGCGGGATATGCCCGTAGGCTGTCTGGATCTTCGAGAGTAGGGCGGCCTCGCTCACGCTACCGACCACAATGAGGGTGGCATTGTTGGGGGCGTAGAACGTTCGATAAAAGGCCACGCAGTCTTCGGTCGTGAAGCCGTCGATATCCTGCATCCAACCGATCGTGGGGCTGTGATAGGCGTGCGTGGTGAATGCCGTGGCCCAGAGCAACTCACTTGCCGTGCTCTCCACGTCGTCGTCCACGCGGTAGCGCCGTTCGTTGGCGACCACTTCCTTCTCACTGGCGACCTGGGGATCTTTCAGGATCAGCCGTGTCATGCGCTCTGCCTCTAGGCGCACGATCAAGCCGATGTGACTGGTTGGGATCGCAACGTGGTAGTGTGTCCAGTCGAACCAGGTTCCGGCGTTGCTCTCCGCGCCGGCTTCCTCCAAGCGACGATCGAATTCGCCGGCGCCGAAGTTCTCCGTCTCTTTGAACATCAAATGTTCGAAGAGGTGCGCCAGTCCGGTCTTGCCACGACTTTCGTGGCGTGATCCGACGCGATACCACGTGTGGTACGCGGTGACCGGGGCGCTATCGTCCTTGACGAACAAGAGCTGCAGTCCGTTGCCAAACCGGAAGCGCTCCCCGATGAGTTCGGGGCCGAACGCGAAGCTTTCGATGTGTTCGACAGCGCCGTGGGGTGGCGGGCGTTCGTTGAGTCGATCGAGGCGTTTCGTACGAGCTGAGTTCTTCTTCATCAATCAGTCAATCTTCAAGATAGCCAGGAAAGCGTCTTGCGGGACCTCGACGCTGCCCACGGACTTCATGCGCTTCTTGCCTTCCTTTTGCTTCTCCAGCAGCTTGCGCTTGCGAGAAATGTCGCCGCCATAGCACTTGGCGGTCACGTCCTTGCGCAGCGCACGCACGGTCTCACGGGAGACGATTTTGGAACCGATCGCCGCCTGAATAGCGATCTCGTATTGTTGGCGCGGCACGAGCTCTTTCAGCTTCTTCGCCAGCGCACGGCCGCGGATATATGCATTGTCCCGATGCACGATGACGCTCAAAGCGTCCAGGGGTTCGCCGTTGAGCATGATGTCGAGCTTGACCAGCTGGTCTGTTCGGTAGCCCACGAGTTCGTAGTCCATGCTGGCGTAGCCGCGGCTGGCGCTCTTGAGCCGATCGTGGAAATCCAGGATGACCTCAGCGAGGGGCAGCTCGTAGGTGATGACCACGTGCTGCGTCGTCGCAAAGTTGATGCCCAGTTGCGTGCCACGACGTTCCTCGCACAGCGCGACGACCGCACCCACATGCTCTGCGGGGGTGTGCACCGTCACCTTCATGATCGGCTCTTCGATGTGGTCCAGGTCGCCGACGGCGGGCATCTTCGAAGGATTGTCAACGACGACCTTGGCACCATCTTTCGTAAACGCGTGGTAGACGACGCTTGGCGCGGTGGTGATCAGGTCGAGGCCGTATTCCCGTTCCAGCCGTTCCTGAATGATTTCCATATGCAGTAAGCCGAGAAAGCCGCAGCGGAAGCCGAACCCAAGGGCTTCGGAGGTGTCCGGCTCGTACTGGAAGGACGAGTCGTTCATATGCAGCTTGGACAGTGCGTCGCGCAAAGACTCGTATTCAGCAGAGTCCGTTGGATACACGCCTGCGAAGACCATCGGCTTCACTTCCTTGAAGCCGGGAAGTGCGTGTTGCGCTTTGTTCGCTGCAAGGGTGACGGTATCGCCAATCTTAGTGTCTTCGACGCTCTTGATGTTAGCGGCGACAAAGCCCACTTCGCCCGGCCCGAGTTCCGTCAATGGGACCGGGTGCGGCGAAAAGCAGCCAATCGCCGTGACTTCGTAGGCGCGCTTGGTGGCCATGAATAGGATCTTGTCGCCCTTCTTCAATGTGCCTGCGATCACACGCACCATGACCACGGCGCCGCGGTAGCTGTCGTACCAGCTGTCGAAAATCAGCGCTTGCAACGGCGCTTCCGGATCGCCGGTGGGCGGAGGAATGCGCTCGACTACCGCTTCAAGGATCTCCGGCACGCCGACGCCGGTCTTTCCGCTGGCCAGGATCGCGCCGCTGCAGTCCAAGCCAATGACTTCCTCGACCATCTCCGCGGCTCGATCCACATCCGAAGAGGGCAAATCCACCTTGTTCAAGACGGGGATGATTTCAAGGTTGTTGTCCAAGGCGAGGTAGACGTTGGCCACCGTCTGCGCTTGAACTCCCTGGGTCGAATCGACGACGAGCAACGCCCCTTCGCAGGCGTTCAAACTCCGACTCACCTCGTAGCTGAAATCGACGTGCCCCGGGGTGTCGATGAGTTGCAGCTGATAGTCGATACCGTCCTTACCCTTGTACGACAAGCGCACGCTCTGGGCCTTGATGGTGATGCCGCGCTCCCGCTCCAGCTCCAGCTTGTCCAAGAACTGCTCCACTTTTTCACGGGCGGTGATCGCGCCTGTAACGTCGAGGATGCGATCAGCCAGTGTGCTCTTGCCGTGATCGACATGAGCGATGATGGAAAAGTTGCGGATGTGCGCGGGGTTCTTGGGCATGCCAGTAGGGGGCGTGAGGGCCGCCGTGTGTAGCGCGTAGCGGCAGGCTGCACCAGACGACAGTGCGCCTGAAGCGGTGGCTCCCCAGGGTGAGACTACTTCTTGCTCGATTTGGTGGGGGTCGCGTCCAGACTCATTTGCCCAGGCAGCGCGTGCTCGTAGCGCTTGAGCACCAAGTCGATGCCCTCCCGGATATACACTGCTACGGGCACTTTTGTGCGCTCGTGTAGCAGGTGCAGCCGCTCGTTTTGCTCCGGCGTGATGTAAACCGTGGTGGATATTTTCTTGCGGCTCATTTTTCCGGTCGCGACTCGGGAGGTGGCCTTGCTGCCAGCCGTTACAATAGATTCCACTACGTATGGTGTCAATCGCCCTAAACGGCCAGCGTTATTGATATAGTCTAATAATTACAGCAGTTTACGGCGCCGGTTTTTCTGCGTCGCCGCCCGCAGACCCGTCGATTTCCAGGTCGCTAGCTGCAAACTGCGGTTCCAACAGCCGCGAGCGGGCAGAGATGATATGGCAACTTTCGGAGCGGATGGTCCGCCAACCACGCAATGGGTCGCCGCTTGTCACACCTACCTCAGCCCGCCTACGATGTGCCTCCTCGTGTTCGTGAAATGCGGGGACTGCTTTTGTTGGGGAATCTCATGATGCAACTGTCGCGCGTCGCCAGAATTGGCGGTGCGGTTTCCACATCGCTTCTCGCGTTTTCACTTTTCGGCTGCGCGGGGTCCGCGTCCTCGGGCGCTGCTAGCGCCAAGGACGGTGTGACGCGCCGCGACACGCGGATTGTGCACGAAGACTGCGACATCAAAGCGGGCAGTGCCGAGAAGCTGGACGCCAACGGCGACGGCAAGCCAGACGTGGTGCTGGTGAAGTCCGGCAGCAGGGAAGTCTGTCGAGCCGTCGACCTCAACTTTGACGGTCATTGGGACTCCTGGAGCTATTTCGACGGTGGCGGCCAGCTGCGACGTCGCGAACGTGACTACGATCGCGATGGGCGCGTCGAAGAAATCAATCTGTACAAGGGAGGCGCCCTCGCTGAGCAGCATCGGGCGACCAACCTGGCGGACAAGCTCGATACCTGGCACTTCTATTCTGCGGGCAAGCTGGCGCGCACGGAGCGGGATTCCGACGGCGACGGCGTCGTCGACCAGTGGTGGGAGTACAAGGCAGAGAAGTGCCCGCTGATTCACTCGGATATCGATGGCGATGGCCGGCCGGACCCGGGCGCGACCGTGGACTACTGCAAAGCCACGGGCTACGTGCCCCCAGATCGTTACGGCCCGAAGGCGACGAAACACACCTTCGAGGGCCCCGGCGCGGCGCCTGAGGAGCTCGAAAACAAGGAGCAAGGCGAGGGCGGGACGGCTCCGGCTCCGGCTCCGGAACCGAAAGAGGACAAGAAGTGATGCCCGGCCGCTACCTGCTCGGTCTCTTTGCGCTACTCGCTTCCGCTGCTGCATTTTCCTGCGGTGGCAGCGAGAAGAAAACCGCTACTGCTCCGAAGGGCATGGACCGCGCCGTCGACGAACATGGCGAAGAAGACCGATCCCGCTGCGACTACAAGGGACGTGCGGACCGCGAGGTCTTTGAGACCACCGGCCCGAACGCGATCCAACCCAACATCCGCCGTGTCTTCGCCATTGTCGGCGAAGGCGAGGATGCCCGCCGCGCGCTTTTGTGTCGCGAAGTGGATACCAATCTCGATGGCGTCAAGGATGTCGTCCGCACCTACAACGACAAGGGCGATGCGCTCTTCGAGCAAGCAGACGCCGACTATGACGGCCGTATCGACACTTGGATCTCGTTTGCGCGCGGGCGAATTTCCAAGGTTCAGGTAGACGTCAATCGCGACGGCAAGCCGGACCAAGTGCGCTTCTACGTCGACGGCAAGCTAAGCCGCATGCAGCGCGACACCAACTTCAACGGCAAGCCCGATGTCTGGGAAATCTATGACGACGGGCGTCTCAGCCGCATGGGAGTGGATCTTGACCATGACGGTCGTGTGGACCGCTGGGACCGCGACGAAGAGCTGATGCGCCAAGAAGCGCTGAAAGAGCGCGAAGAAGAGGAAAAGGCGGAACGCGAGGCGGATGCTGGAGCCGCAGCTTCGGACGCAGCCACTGACGCCTACGTCAGCGCGCGCAAACGGTGAGCGCGACGCCGCGCTCCGGGCGCGTCTTGCCACGGTGCGCGCAGCGTCGCTCAAAAGACCCATGACTCAGAGCGTTCGCCTTCAGAAAGTGCTCGCCAGCTGCGGCGTGGCGTCGCGGCGGCGTTCGGAGGAGCTCATCGTCGAGGGGCGCGTGCGTGTCGACGGGCGGATTGTGACGGAGCTCGGTACGCGAGTCGATCCGCGCAAGCAACGCATTGAGGTGGACGGTCGGCGGGTGACCCACGACGCGCTGGTGTACATCGTGTTGCACAAGCCTCGCGGAGTCATGAGCACGCTCAGCGATCCGGAGAAGCGCCGCACCGTGGTCGACCTGACCCGTGACGTTGGGATCCGTGTCGCACCCGTGGGGCGCCTCGACTTCAATACCAGTGGCGTGCTCTTGCTGACAAACGACGGCGATTTCGCCAGCGGGCTGTCACATCCAAGCGCTGGCGTGCCCAAAGAGTACCTGGCGAAGGTGCATGGCGTTGTCGATGACGCAGTGCTGGAACGTCTCAGTAGCAGCATCCAAATCGACGCCAGCAAGACCGTGCCGGCGAAGGTATTCGTTGCGCGTCGCGAGGGGGACAAAACTTGGCTGCGGATCACGCTGCGGGAGGGCAAGAACCGCCAGGTGCGACGCCTGGTGGAGCACGCCGGTCTTTCGTTGATGCGGCTGTCGCGAGTGGGTTACGCCGGCATCGGAGTTGACGACCTGCCCATGGGGCGCTGGCGATCCCTCACGGTCGATGAGCTCAAGGCCCTCAAGCACGACTTCGGCGTGCCCAAGCGTGTGCGCGCGGGCGAGCGCGCGTTTCATTCTGGCGTGCCTACAGCCGGAGGCGTGGGCACCCGTGCGGTGGGCACGCGTACGGGTCGCTCGCGGTCGGGACGCGCGGGGAGCGGCGAGGTGCCGCCTTCGCCCCGGGGAGCTGCGGCCAGGCGCGGCGCCAAGGCCGCGGGGGCAAGCAAAGCTGACAGCGGGCGCAGCGCCAAGGCCACGGGGGCAGGCAAAGCTGGCAGCGGGCGCAGCGCCGAGTCAGCCAAGGGGCGGGGAGCGCCCCGGGGGAGTCAGCCGGAACGCGCGCGCGGCGCGAAGCCATCGCCAAAGAACGCTTCGGCGGGTCGCTCGAAGAAGCGTTCGTCGCAAAAGAAGACTCGACGCTAGCGCGGCTTTCGTTGGGTCGCGGTGCGAGCGCAGCCCGCCCACGCTCCGCAGCCTAGAGATCCGTCACGGCAGCCATGGACCGGTCGTGGGGCTTGCCGAGCACTAGCAGAGACACGGCAGCACCAACGAGGGCAAGGAACATATCCCACTGCGCGTCCCAAACGTCGCCTTGACTCCCAAGAAACGCGGTGCCGACGTCCGAGGCCACCAGCAGCGTGGTCCACCACTCCAGCAGCTCCCAGAACGCACCAATCGCCAGGCACACACTGCAGACCAGGAAGAACAGCCACTTGCCGCGAACCAGCGGCGAAGTGCGCAGCAATATTTCCCGGGTGACGAGCGCAGGAAAGAAGCCGAGGGCGACGTGCCCGATGCGATCGTAGTGGTTGCGCGACAGGTCGAAGGCGTCCTTGGCCCAGTTGCCGAGGGGCGTCGCCGCGTAAGTATAGAACCCGCCGTAGATCAGAATCAGCATGTGCAAAAAGACACAGACGTAGACTAGGTTTGACATGCGGAAGCGCCGATATACGCCCGCAAGCACCGCGACGCCCACGAGCCCAGGCCCGACTTCTAGCGCCCAGTTGAGCCGCCCAGCAGGGGGCGCGATGGCCGTGGCGACGCACAGCGCCAGGAGGGCGAGCAACAGCGTGGTGGGCAAGCGGTCGTTGGGGGTCATGGCACTGGCACAAAGACGATCTTGTCGTCCTGCTCTGGGTTGTCGGAGGCGTGTACTTCGATTTGAAGGCCGTTGCAGCTGCGTGCGAGCACCACGGGGGCGATCGCGCCTTTGGAACAAGCGTTCTCCGGATGGCTCGGACTCAGGGTTGCCGACACCAGGGTTGTCACGGTGGCGATGGCCTCCGCCCGAGCGAGCGCCGCGCTGGGACGGACGGAACGCAGATTCTCGGCCTCGGCGACGCGGTTGAATAGCTCGGGTCCCTGGATGATCGCGCCTCTCACTGCTCCCTGTTCGAGACGCAGCACGACGTCGAACAACGCTCGCCGGGCGCGCAGGCGGCCCGAGTCGGGGATCGCGTATGGCAAGCTCACGGCTTTGACGCAACGTTCTGTCGAGCAGCGCGCAGCGGGTTCGAGCATGCGAAAGCGATAGATGAACTCGTGGGGCAGTTCGTGGGTCCGGATCCCCCACTTGGGCAGGGTCGCAAGCGCACCGATCCAGGTTTGAAACTCTGAAACGACCTGGCCGCGCATCCGATCCGCGTCGGAGAGCTTCTCTTCCAGCGCGGCGCCCTGCTCTGTGAGCTCCGCGGCGCGTCGGCGCTCGTAGGCCTCGGCGAGAGCAAGCTCGGCGAGGCGTTCGGTGGCGTTCGTGGCGTGCGGGCCCCGGGGCAGGTGGTCCAGATAGCGCACCAGGCCGCCGCGGGTGGCACGTGCTGCTTCAAAATAGCGGGGCTCGGCGCTGTTGAACCAGCGGCGCACGGCCGCGCCGTAGCGCCCTCGGGGGTGGCGGCGCAGGTAAGCGTCGCTCTCGCGCAGCCGCTGTTCCACCGTGTCGGAAACCCGTACGCGCCGGTAGGCCTCGTACTCCGCTTTGTCCATGGTGAGCGTCGCGCAAGCGCCTGTGGCCGTGCACACAAGAGCCATGGCTGCCAGCCGCCTCACGGCGTGCCTCGCGCTGGACAGAAGTTGCATTCTGAGGGAACCGCGGGCGCGACGTCGGACATGAACGCCCGGTAGTCGTCACAGCTGGCGTGGAAAAGCGCGCGCAGACACACCTCCCCGTCATGCACCAGCGGCAGGCAATCCTGCGGGAAAGCCGTATCGAAGGGGACCGCGTCGTCGCAGGCGTCGTCACAGGCCTTCGACGCCAGCCCGCACTCTTCGCAGCGCTCGCAATCCGTGGCCTTCTTGTTGCTAAAGAAGGTTGGCGCGTCCATCAAGGTCGGCTCCTGCCCGCAGCCACCGATGTCGCCGGGAGTGGGTGCCAAGGAGAGCAGTCCGAATACGCTGGCTGCCAAAAGCGCCAGGGTCTGGTGCGCTGGCCGAGTCATGGCAGCACCTCGTAGCCGATCGCGATGCCGGCTTGCGCGGAAAGCAGCGGGATCGCCGTAGCCGCCGTGTCTTGGGTGGCTGCGCCGTAGAACAGACTACCGATGACTTCCGCGCTGAGCCCAATCCCCGCCGTGAGCCAGTACACGCCGCCGACCCCGATTTCGTAGCCCAGGTTCGGATCTGGCTCGAACACAAGGGGGAGCCCGGCCCGAGCGTAGACCAGGAAGTGGGGCGGGAGCCGGAGCCCAATTTGGTAGGCGGGGGTCATATCTTCTTTGGTCACTCCCGCCGTGGCCACCGACAGCGCCAAGGCCCCACCGTGCATTAGTCCGCTAGG
>CALMUT010000036.1 GCA_937872925.1 uncultured Myxococcales bacterium
CTGAGCGTGTCCCCCGGGGCCCCGTCCCTCGCGGCCAACTTGGGGCCTGGGGGGCTTTGGCGCGGTTCGAAAGCGGCGCATGCCGTGACCGCGCCTGGCAAGAGCAAGGCGCCCTATGATCTGACGCAGCTCCAGGCGGTGAACGAGACCCTCAAGACCATTCGCGACAAATACGTCGAGCCATCGCGCATCAGCCCGCAACAGATGTTCTTGAACGCGCTGAACCAGGTTCAGAAAGAAGTCGCGCAGGTCATCATCTCTCATGACGAGAAGGCGCCTACGGTCAAGGTCCGTGTCGAGACCGAAGAGAAGGAGTTTCGCGTCGACAACGTTCAGGGCCCTTGGGACGTCGCGGCGCGTCTGCGCGAAGTCTTCGTGTTCTTGCAACAGCACCTAAAGAACACGGAAGTCGATCTGCGGGAGGTAGAGTACGCCGCGTGCAACGGTATCCTGCGCACCCTGGATCCGCACAGCATCTTCCTGTCGCCGGAGGCGTACCGGGAGATGAACCTCTCGACCTCGGGACACTTCGGCGGACTTGGGATCGTGATCTCCATCCGGGATCAGATGCTGACCATCATGCGCCCGATGCCCGATACGCCGGCAGGGCGCGCGGGCCTGAAGCGCTTGGATCGCATTACAAAGATCAACAACGAGTCGACTTTGAACATGCCCCTGGACGACGCGGTCAAACGACTCCGCGGAAAGCCCGGCAGCAAGGTCACGATTTGGATCCACCGCGACGGCAAAGACGGCTGGCAGGGGAGCCGGCCCTTTGAGCTGACCCGGGAAGAAATCCGTATCCGCAGCGTGGACGCGCGACCGCTGGGCAACGGCATCGGCTACGTGCGGCTCAAGCAGTTCCAGCAGAGCACTGACGACGAGCTGAGTGCGGCTCTATCGGAGTTTGCCAAAACAGAACGCATCAAAGGCATTGTGCTGGATTTGCGCGGCAACCCCGGCGGCCTGCTGGACCAAGCGGCAAAGGTCGCGGATGTCTTCCTGGACTCGGGTGTGATCGTGGCGACGGTTGGCGCCAGTGAAGGGCGCGAAGAGAAGAAGGCCACTCGGCGCGACACGCAGCCCCCGTACCCGATTGTAGTGCTGGCCAACGGTTCCAGCGCGAGTGCGAGCGAGATTGTGGCGGGCGCGTTGAAGAACCAGGACCGCGCGGTCTTGGTTGGGCAAACGACCTTCGGCAAGGGCAGCGTACAGCTGGTGTTCCCTCGCATCACCCCGGACGGTGCGGCGCTGAAGCTGACCATCGCGCAGTACCTGACCCCGGGTGACGTATCCATTCAGGGTGTGGGTGTCACGCCTGACGTTCAACTGGACCCCATGACTGCGGACACCTTGGAGATGGATCTGTTCAGCGAAGAGAGTCCCCTCAAGGAGCGGGACTTGTCGAAATCGTTGGCGGGCGCGGCCAAGCGCTCTAGCGATCGGCCGTTCTTCAAGCTGCGTTACAATCTGCCCGAGACGGAACGCGCCAAGATGCGGGAGCTTGGCGGCGACTTGGAGGATGACTTCCAGCTCGACTTTCCCATCGCATTTTGCCGAGACTTAGCGGCGAAGCTGCCGCCGGGCAGGCGCCCGGATCAGCTGCGTGCAGTACAGAGCTTCCTAAACCGCAGCCAAGACACCCAGCTGGCATCGATTGCCACGGATCTCAGCAAACTTGGCATCGACTGGGGCGCACCCCCAAAGGACGCCAAAGAGCAGACCAAACCCGGCGACTTCGAGGTCAAGGTCGAGACGGATCGCAAGGCGGACACGGTGACCGCCGGCGAGCCGATGCAGCTGAAAGTCAGCGTTAAGAATACGAGCAAGGTGCCCGTCTACAAATTGCGCGCCGTGACCAAGAGCGACACCGGCTACTACGACGAAAAGGAGCTCGTCTTCGGCCGTATCAATGCTGGTGAGACCAAGACCACGACGGTGCCCATGGGCTGGTGTGACATCGAGGGCCGCCGCCCTGGTTCGACGAAGCCGTTGCCCACGGACGCCAAGCGGCGCTGCAAGATCCCAATGGACGCGCTCGATCGACAGGACGTCGTGAAGGTTCGATTCCACGCCGAGGGCGGAGACCCGCCTTCCGATGCGGAGTTTCGTCCCACGGTGAAGAGCCTGGAGCGTCCGGTGTTCGCTTACAGCTACCAGATTGCGGACGACCGCCCCGGTAACGGCGACGGGCAACTGTCCCGTGGCGAGGGCGCCACCGTGTACCTGACGGTGAAGAACGTGGGCAAAGGGCGCTCCTACGAAACCCAGGCAAATTTGCGCAACTTAACCGGCGACGGCTTGCTGCTGCGCGCAGGCCGCTTTGACGTCTCCAATATGAAGCCGGGAGAGGTGCGAGAGGTGGCGTTCACCTTCGACGTGACTGGGGCGCTGCAGGAAAGCTTCGCGAAGATTGACATCAGCGTATCGGACCGGGACCTACGCGTGGTTTCCAACGAAAAGGTGACCATCCCGATCACGCGTAGCGGCCAGTTCATCAACAAGGCTGCGGGTACAGTGCGCGCAGAGAAGAACTTGCCTGTGCGCGGGCAACCCGTCGCGGATACACGCGTCGTCGCGGAGATCCCTCAAGGCACCTTGCTGACTCGAGAAGGTACCTTCGGTGGCTACACCAAGGTACGCTTGAACGGATCGCGTTTTGGCTACGTAGAGACCGCGCTGGTCGCCGACGCTGCCGGAAATCCGACGAAAGTGAAGCTCGAACCCGCCTTGAGCCGTTCGCCGCCACTCCTGGAGGTGACACCTAGCGTCTTAGCGACTCGTGGGGGCAAGGTGCGCATTCAGGCCGTCGCCACCGATGGCGATCACGTTCTGGACGCCTATGCATTCGTCGGCAGCCGCAAAGTCTTCTACCAGTCGAACCGCAAAGGCAGCGACCGCAAGAAGCTCGAGATCACCTTCGAGGCCGAGCTGACGCCCGGCGTGAACGTGGTGACCGTGGTGGCCCGCGAAAACGAAGACACCGCCACGCGGCACACATTGATCGTGCGCCGGGACGGCAAGAATGGCGAGGCCCTGCCCACGCCAAAGGGCGAAGACTTTGGCGCCGACTGGGAGTTCCACGGCGGCGACTAGACTGTGCCGGAGACAGCATGATCCGATTTCACGTCAACGTGGACCACGTGGCGACCGTCAGGAATGCCCGGGGCACGCGCTACCCAGATCCGGTGCTTGCCGCGCAGCTCTGCGAGCAGGCGGGTGCTGACGGCATCACTTGTCACCTTCGAGAAGACCGGCGACACATCCGCGACGACGACGTGTTTCGCCTGCGGACGAGCATCGACACCGTCCTCAACTTGGAGATGGCGGCGACGGAGGAGATGGCTCGAATCGCGGAAAAGGTACGACCGGACGTGATCACCCTTGTGCCGGAGCGCCGTGAAGAGCAGACCACTGAAGGGGGGCTCGACGTGATCGAGAACCGCAAGGCGATTCAGCCGATCTCGGAACTCTGCGAACGCCTTGGTATCAAGCTGAGCCTGTTTGTGGAAGCCGATGAACGCCAGCTCGCTGCCAGCAAGGCTGTCGGCGCCCGGCAGGTGGAACTGCATACGGGGCGATATTGCGACGCGACGGGCGCCGAGGCCGACGCGCAGCTGGTGCGACTTCGCGGCGGGGCGCGTCGCGCGCATGATCTCGGACTCGGGGTCGCCGCTGGCCATGGGCTCACGCGGCACAACCTGATCGCCGTCGCCGGGATCGATGTCATCGAAGAGCTCAACATTGGCCACGCGGTCATTGCCGATGCCGTCATCGTCGGTCTGCGCGAGTCGGTGCGCGGCTTCCGAGACGCCATCATGCGCGGCGTTCACTCGCGATCTGAGCCCGCGGCGGATAGTCGGCGTCGCTGATTTCCCTCGACAGCCGCGCAGCCCCGGCACTAGCTAACAGCGTGAAACCGGTGCTTTCACGCGCCCAGAGCCGCGAACTGGATCGAAAGGCCATCCAAGAGCATGCGATCCCGAGCATGTCCTTGATGGAAAGCGCCGGGGCAGGAGCGGCGGAGATCGTCAAGGAGCTGTGTGCGGCAGGGAGCCGCGTGCTCGTGGGTTGCGGTGGCGGCAACAATGCCGGAGACGGCTATGTGGTCGCACGGCGTTTGCTCGAAGCTGGCCGGCGAGTCAGCGTCGTTTCCCTGGTGGCCCCAGCGCGCCTCGGCGGCGATGCGGAGAAGAACTACCAAGCGCACGCCGCACTCTCGGCGGAGCCCACGCTGTGTGACCTCGATGAAGCGTTGCCGCTGCTCCAGGCCGAGCTTGCGGCGCTTGCTACAAGCGACGTCATCGTGGACGCGGTATTCGGCACGGGACTGGACCGCGCGGTCGAAGGACGCTTCGCACGTGCTCTCACGCTACTGAACGGCTCGCCGGCGCATCGGATCGCTTTGGACGTTCCTTCTGGTCTGTGCGCGGATACAGGGAATGTGTTGGGCACGGCGGTGTTGGCCCAGGACACGGTTTGTTTCGCAGAACGCAAGTTGGGGTTGTGCACGTCGACGGGGGCTCGCCACGGGGGCCGCGTGCACGTCGTGGACATTGGGATCCCCGCCGGACTGGCGCAGGACGTCGGATTCGAGTCGGAGCTCGTCGAGGCGGTGGATGCGCGTTCATGGCTGGTGCCGCGCTCGCTCGATGTGCACAAACGCAGCGCGGGCCACGTCCTGTGTTTCGCCGGGTCTCCCGGCACCAGCGGCGCAGCGCTGCTTTGCGCCCAAGGCGCGTTGCGCAGTGGCGCTGGGCTCGTGACGCTGGCGGGCTTTTCAGAGACTCGCGCGGTGCTCGAGCCGCGTGTGCTCGAAGCCATGACGGCAGCGCTCGACGAGGGGCAGCTCGAAGCGTCTCTGGATGCGTTGCTCGTTCGTGCAGATGCCGTGGTCATCGGGCCCGGTTTCGGAACAGGCGAGCGCGAGCGGCGAGTGATCCGCCACGTTGCGCTGCGCGCAAACAAACCCGTTGTCGTGGATGCCGACGCCATCACTTGTTTCGCGCAAGCTGCCGCGGAGCTGGCTCAGAGCTCTGCTTCTCTGGTGCTGACGCCGCATCCAGGGGAACTGGGTCGTCTGCTTGGGTGCAGCACCGCGGAGGTCGAGGCCAACCGATTCCTGTCCGCCACGCGGGCTGCCAAAGAGACCGGGGCTGTGGTGGTCTTGAAAGGGCCCTATTCATTGATTGCGCGCGCCGGAGAGCGCACCTGGATCAACGATGGCGCTGCGCCCGTACTGGCGACGGCCGGCTCTGGAGACGTCCTTGCGGGCGCTGTCGCGGCGTTTGCTTGTGGGTTGGACGCAAAGCGAGCGGCTGCAATCGCCGTGTATCTGCACGCGCTTTCCGGGCGGTTGTGGCAGCGACACAGCGGTGCAGATCGAGGCATGCTTGCCCGGGAGATCGCCGATGGCATTCCCTTGGCGATTGCCGAGCTGGCGAGCGGCCCCGGCATGCTGCCAGATTGACACGCCCGGTGCGTCCCCCCGGACGCACGAAAACGCGGAAAAACGCGGTGTTGCGCCCGAGCATGGGCTGGCACGCCCCTTGCGATGGTGTTTCGGCGGAGGACATTGATGCCCAAGACGGACACCACGCAGCGCACCATGCGCGATGAGATCACGGACCACCTGCCCGCGCTGCGCGCTCGCGCCATGAAGCTGTGCTTGAACCGCACCGAGGCCAACGACCTCGTGCAGGACACGGTCGAGCGCGCGCTGCGATTCGAATCCAGCTACGTACCCGGGACGAACCTGCGCGCCTGGGCGCAGCAAGTGTTATTCAGCGTGTTTGTAACGCGCTGCCGCCGCTTGCGCCGCGAACGCCGTGCCATGGAAGTGTTGAGCACCGACCCGTGTGCCTGGACGCACCGCGACCCACCGCCTGCCATGAACGGCCTGTCACCCCGGGTAAACCAGGCGCTGACCGCGCTGCCGCCCGCATTTCGTGACGCGGTGCGCCTCGTGGATCTGGACGAACGCAGCTACAAGGACGCCGCGGCGTTGCTGAGCGTCCCCGTGGGAACTGTCATGAGTCGACTGTTCCGCGGCCGCCGCCTGCTGCGGGAGGCACTGCAGCCCGACGCAACAATGCTGCGCGCTGCGTAATTAGGTGGGCGGATCCGCCCGCGGCGCGGAAGCGACGCGCAGGGAATTCCCTTGGATCGGCTGCGCGTCGCGACTAGCCTGAAATGGCGATGGCGGGGAGAGTGGGAAGCGCGACGGTTCTAATCGTGGACGACGACGCCGATCTTTGTGCGTTGGTGAAGACGGTTCTCGAGGAACAAGACTTTCAGGTACGTGTCGCTGAGGACGCCGAGGCCGCATTGGCAGCGATTGCAGAGGAGGTTCCCGCGCTCGTGCTGCTCGATGTGGTGATGCCCGAAATGAACGGCATCGAGTTGGCGCGTCGGCTGCGCGCCAAAGAAGGGCTCCAGCTTCTGCCCATCGTGTTTCTCACAGCACTGCATGACGAGGGGACCCAGGAGCGTGCAGCTGCCGCCGGGGGCAACGATTTCCTGACCAAGCCGTTTTCCTCCTGGGAGCTGGTCTCGCGGGTTCGCGCCCTGATCTCGGTGACGGATCTGCACCAAGAGGTAGAGCGTTGCTATCGCAGCATGACGCGGCAAATGGGTGCGCTTTCCAAGGCACGGGAGCACCAAAAGACGCTCACGGAGCTGGTGGCTCACGACCTGAAGAATCCAGTCACCGCCATGGTGCTCGGCGTGGATCACGCACTGAGCACTATGGACACCGCGCCGGAACGCGCGAAGGAAAGCCTGCGCGACGTCAAATTGGGCGCCACGGCACTCCAATCCATGTTGTCGGATCTGCTCGACGTCGAGGTCGCCGAAGAACGGGGGCTGGTCCCGGCCAGGACGGCAGTGAACGTGGAGCGTTTGATAGCGGATCTGGCACGACTGTTCGATCCCCGGGCAGAAGACGTCGGCCTCGAACTCGACGTGCGCGTCGAAGGGGAGTTGGGGCGTCCGCTGCTCGATCGCAGTCTCCTCTCGCGCACGGTGGCGAACCTGGTCGACAATGCCCTGCGCTACGCGCCGAAGGGCACGAAGGTTGGCTTGTATGCCCGCTTGGAAGCGGGCGCGCTCGTCATCGAGGTGGTGGATCAGGGTCCCGGCGTGCCGCCAGAACTGCGCCAGACGGTCTTTGAGAAGTACTCCAGCGGAAGCGCTGATCCAGTCCGCAAGCAACGTGGGCTCGGGCTTTCGTTCTGCCGACTTGCGGCGCGCGCCCACGGAGGCGACGTCGTGATCGACGCAGCAGCAGGCGGAGGGACTTGCTTCCGGGTGACACTGCCCGTCGTTG
Organism: uncultured Myxococcales bacterium; assembly: GCA_937872925.1. Lineage (GTDB taxonomy): Bacteria > Myxococcota_A > Polyangia > Polyangiales > Polyangiaceae > JACKEA01. The sequence continues at coordinate 7,328 of CALMUT010000036.1, forward strand.
AATCCTGAAAACGATCAGGCCAAGAGCTCTACGTGGCCGGCACGCACGTGCTCTATTTGGGTAGCCGTTTCGACGAGGAGCTCACCGTTTTCGGAGAGCCCACGGGCGACGCCCTGGATCCTGTCCACCCGCACGCGCCGTCCCGCAAGCACATCGTGCTGCCGCAGATCCGGCAGTAGCGGCCGCAAACCGAACGCGGCCACCTGCTCGGTGCGCGGTTGCAGCTCTCCTAGGATCTCGAGCAGGAGATCTTCTCGGCGCGCATCGGCGCCGAGCAGCGCTAGCGAAGTCGCGGTCTCAGCGAGTGGGGTCGGGAAGACTCGTGTCTGCACGTTGAGCCCGACTCCTGCGACAACGGCGCTCAGCGCTCCAGCCTGAGTGATGCTCTCGAGCAGCACGCCTGCCAGCTTTCGCTGCCCCACCCACACATCGTTTGGCCACTTGAGGCCCACGACTTCGCCAGGTAGGCGTCGCGCAACGGCGTCGCGAATCGCCAGACCCACAGCGAGCGTGAGTTGTGGCGCCTGCTCTGGGCGAAGCTTTGGGCGCAGCAGCACGCTGAAGGTGAGGTTTTCTCCTGCGGGCGCCAGCCATGGGTTCCCGCCGCGGCCTCGGCCTTGATGCTGGAAGTCGGCGACGAAGGTCGCGCCATGGGGCGCACCCGCGCGGGCGGCCGTGAGGGCGTCGTCGTTCGTGGAGCCTGTTTCGGACAGGGCCGACAGCGGCGCTCCCAGCGGGAGCCGGCGCCGCTCGTGCTCGGACTCGAAATAAAGGGCGTCGAAAGCCGTCACAGCGCGTTCAGGTCTAGCGCGATATCCGCAGCCGGCGCCGAGTGAGTGAGAGCACCGACGCTGATCACGTCGACGCCCTGCGCCGAAAGCTCAGCGATACGTTTCAAGGTGATGCCGCCAGAGACTTCGACCAGCGCACGGCCCTTGGCGAACTCGCATGCTTGCGTGATCTCAGCGGGATCGAAGTTGTCCAGCATCACGATGTCTGCGCCGACGTCCAAGGCTTCGCGTAGGGCTGCGATGTTTTCTACCTCGACTTCGATCTTGCTGGTGTGCGGAGCGTGGGCCCGCGCGCGCTGCACGGCGGCGGAGATACCGCCTGCCGCCACGATGTGGTTGTCCTTGATCATGACTGCGGAGCCGAGGGTGTCCCGGTGATTGTGCGCGCCCCCCACGCGAACGGCGTAGCGCTCGAAGGCCCGCAACCCCGGAGTCGTCTTGCGCGTGTCGGCGATTCGGGTTGTTGAGCCCGGAGTCAGCGCCGCAACGAATGCATGCGCCTGCGTCGCGATGCCACTCATGCGCTGCGCGAAGTTCAGCGCGGTGCGTTCGGCCTTGAGCAATGATCGTGAGCTGCCTTCGACCAACCACAGCTGCGTCCCCGGCTGCACCAACGTGCCTTCCGCGACCAGACACTCCACGCGCACCCCGGGGTCGACGCGGTAAAAGACCCTGGCAAAGACGTCGCCACCGCATGCCACGAGCGCGCTGCGCGCGACAGCGTGGGCGCGCGCGCGCGCCTCTTCGGGCACGCAACTGTCGGTGGTCAGATCGCCTCCCGCGAGGTCTTCGCGTAGGGCCCGGTCCACGGCGTCGTCTAGCAGGACTTCTAGCAACATCGGCCCGAAGATAGCGGCGTCTTTGGCACAAAGCGAGGCGCCTGACCCGAGTCAAAGGTAGGAACTCGTTCGGCGGAAAAACCGTTTGAAGATGCGCGTGTGTGGGGAAACGCTTGCGGGAAGAAAGGGGGAAAGCGTTGGCGGGAACAAGGGGAACGTCCGCGGAAAATCGATATGTATGCGAAGTGTTTTTCCTGTCGGCGACCCTAGCCGACACCGCGTCTTGAGCGGTTTTCCGCGCCAGGAACTTGTGCGTTCGAGGCACCGGCCCGAGTACCGAGCGAGAGCGACCCCTCGACCTGTTCGAACCAAGCCGGCGCGTGGCTCTTTCGCTGCCGGCAGCGCCACGATAGGATCCCCTGCGTGGGGCACAAGATCCTGTTGATCGACGACGAGGACGACATCCGTACCATTGCGGAGATGAGCCTGGGCACAGTCGGCGGCTTCGAAGTCGTGCTCGCAGAGAACGGACGGCGCGGGGTTGCGCTGGCGCTGAGTGAGAAGCCCGACGCCATCTTGCTCGACGTGATGATGCCGGGCATGGACGGGCCCACGACCCTTGCCAACATTCGATCCAAGTCTGAAGCACGAGGGATCCCAATCATCTTCATGACTGCGAAAATTCAGGCCAAGGAGCGCGAGGCCTATCTGGCCCTGGGAGCTGCCGGTGTGATCCCGAAGCCGTTCGACCCGATGACCCTGGCGACGGACATCAAGGCGATCCTAGGGTGGACGTGAGCTGCGTTCTCCGACGGTGGTGCTCTCACCGATGAGCGACGCGATCCGCGCTCTGATGCAAGCCTTCGGCAAGAAGTTGCCCGGGCGCCTGCTGGAGCTGGACGCCGCACTCCGCTGCGCCCGCGGAGGCGCCCCGGAGGCGTATCAGGTGGCCAAGCGGCTTGCGCACAAGCTACACGGTACGGCCGGCAGCTACGGCTACGCCCAAGTAAGCAGCGCCGCCGGCGTGCTGGAAGCCGCGTTGGAGCGTCCGGAGCCCGACTGGACGCAAATCGACGCTGCCTACGCTTCGGTCAAGAGCGCCATTTTGGGGTGCTCGCAAACGGGGCCCTAGGAATCTTCCAGTTTTAGGCAGCGATTGACGATTGCCACCAGGCGCTCTTCGGAAGTCTGAGATTTCACCAGGGCCGCCTCAACTTGAGCCGCAATCTCTGCGCTCACTTCCGACGCGCTGAACAGCACTGCGGGCACGCCAAGTTCGCCCAAGTCGGGCAGCAGATCGAGCCCGGACCCATCCGGCAGTCCGAGATCGACGAGTGCCAGATCGAATCTGCGCGTTGCGAGCAGCGTCCGCGCCTGATCCAGCGTTGCCGCAGCGACAGTATCCACGGCATCGCTCAAAAGCGCGGCAACCACGTTGCGTAGATCGGGATCGTCTTCGACGTGTAGCACCTGGGCGCGAGCCGTTCCCGGCGGCGACGAGGCGCGCAAGGCGGCTGCCAAACGGTCCGCGTCGATGGGCTTGGTGAGCCAGTCCGCCACGCCAAGGCCTGTGCCGTGCACCCGGGCGTCCGAGGAAGAAGCGGTAATGATTGCGACGGGCATCTGGCTCGCCGGGTGCTTGGTACGCAGCTCGGCTAGCCAGCGAGCGCGTGATTCTGCGCTGCCGCTCATGTCGATCACGACGCCGCTGATCTTACCGGTCAAGAGGGCGGCGTCGGCATCGGCGAGGCACGCGGCCGTGGTGCACGCCGCTCCGCGAGCCGCCAGCATCTTTGACAGCACCTCGGCGACAGCGTTGTCTTCAACGACCAGAAGCACATGGCGCAGTGGGGCGTCCGCCGTCACGTGGGGAATCGCCGGGAGTCGGAACCAGAACTCAGTTCCGTCGTCTCTACTCTCGAAGTCGATGTGGCCCCCGTGGGCTTCGACGATTGCTTTGACGATGCTGAGCCCCAGGCCGGTTCCGCCTTTTCTTCGTTGGTCCGTCGAGTCTGCTTGGGCGAAGCGTCGAAAGACCTTGCCGCGAAAATCCGCCGGGATCCCAGGGCCGCGATCGCGCACCCGGGTGGTGGTCGCGCCGTCTGCGAGCGCGACGGAGACGTCTACCACGGTGCCGCGGGTCGTAAACTTCGCAGCGTTGGACAGCAGATTATCCATGACCTGGGCGATTCGATCTGGGTCGGCAATGACTTCGACGGGGTGTGGCGGGCACTGCAGCGCGAAGCTGGGTTCGTATCCTGCGGCGTAACTAACGTTGGCTTGGGTGGACTTTTGGACCACCGCGCACAGATCCACCGGGCGTCGCTGCAGTTCCAGGCGCCCCGCTTCGATGCGCTCGACGTCTAAGATGTCGTTGATCAGTCGCACTAGCCTGTCGACATTGTTCACGGCGATGCTCAGCAGACCCTGGGCTTGGTCCGACAGCTCGCCGGTCACTCCTCCCGCGAGCAGTCCGAGGCTGCCGCGAATGGAGGTCAGCGGTGTGCGTAGCTCGTGACTCACCGTCGAGATAAACTCGTCCTTGAGACGTTCGGCGGCTTTTCGCTCGCGGATGTCGAGAGCCATGAGGGACAAGTACTCCACGCCGCCGGACTCGGCGTGATGAGCGATCAGCGTGATCAAGGCTGGGATGCTCGTTCCGGAGTGGCTGAGCAGGCCGCCCTCGCCGCGCCACAAGCCGCGGTTGACCGCTGTTGGGAGTGCCCGTTCCAAGAACGCCGACCGGAACTCCGGCGCGATGAGTTGCCGAAAGCTTTTCAGGGTGGCAGCGCTACTGGTTTCCAGCAGCGCCAGTCCGCCGCGGTTCAAGTAGGAGAGCGTGCCGTTAGCGTCGGCAAGGGCGATCAGCTCGGGAGCGGATTCCACCACGGACATCAGCCGGCGCCGCTCAGCTTCCAGACGTCGTTCTTCACTGATGTCTTTGGCCAACACCGAGGCGCCGACAACGACTCCCGCGCCGTCCCGCACCGGGGAAACCTGCAGCCGGACGTCCATCTCCCGACCGTCTTTGTGGCGACGCACGGTTTCCATTTCGCGGACCCGCTCGCCCCTGCAGATGGTGGCCAGAATATCGGCAACTTCCCCGTGCCGGCTCGGCGGCACGAGGGTTGTGATCGGCCTGCCAATCACTGCGTCGGCCCGGTAGCCGTAGAGCGCCTCCGCCGCTTGATTGAAGCTCGTGATGCGTCCTTCCAGGTCCTTGGACAGGATCGCGAGCTCTGAGGACTCGACGATCGCTGCGAGTGTGCTTTGGTCCCGGGCGGCCTGAAACAGCTCCTTTTGGGATTGGTCGAGGGCATCGTGGCTGCGTTTGAGTTGGAAGCGGGAGAGCACCAGATCCGCCACGTCTGCCAACAGCCCGAGTTGCTCGGCGCTCAACTGCCGCGGCTGGTCATCGATCACACACAGCGTTCCCACAGCGTGACCCTCCTCCGTGATCAGGGGGTGCCCCGCGTAAAAACGCAGGTGCGGCGGTCCGGTCACCAGCGGGTTGTCGGAAAACCGTGGGTCCGCGTGGGAGTCTTCGACCACGAGCGGAGCTCGGTCGAAGACCGCATGCCCACAAAACGATATATCGCGCGGAGTCTCCCGGGCGTCGAGACCGTGATGAGACTTAAACCATTGACGGTTCGCGTCCACCAGCGAGATCAGTGCGATGGGTGTGCCCGCGATATGTGCAGCTAGCCGCGTCAGCGCGTCGTAGGCTGCTTCCTCGGCGGTATCTAGGATCTCGAGTTCGTGCAGCGCCTGCAGCCGCTGCGCTTCGTCCAAGGGTGTCGGCGCCTTCTTCAATCTCTCCCCTCGTCTGTTCGGACCCGCCTTAGTTCGCGAAGCCGTAGCTGCGTGCCAAGAACGTAGCAAAGATGTTGCACAGCGCGTGAAACACAATGCCTGCACCTACGCCGCCGGTGCGAGCGCGTAGGTATCCGAAGACCAAGGCAGGAAAGAACACCGCGAGGCGATTCGGATTCACGTCCGTCGCAAGGTGTCCAAGGGCAAACAGCGCACTGCTGATCAGGACGCCCCAACCGAGTTGCGCGCCCAAGAAACGCACTTTCGGGCTTCGGGCTTTGTCCAAAGCGGATTGCAGGTAGCCGCGGTAGAAGGCCTCTTCGGGCAGGGCGATGACAAGCAGTTGTCCCAGGGCCTCGTCCCAAAGATTCGGCGGGAATGTCGCCGAGAATCCGTGATTCGGTTTCCACCAGCTCAACCAGCCGAACCAAAACGCCGGAAAAATGAGCAGAGCCAAGCCAAAAGCCCACAACGTGGGCTGCAGCGTGTGACTCAGGAGGCGCCTCGGAACGAGGGCCCGGGACTCCAACAGTCCGCCGAGGGACAGTCCGTACTGGGCTGGATCCGATTCGCGCCGAAGGGCCAGCCAGTAGGTCGCTGCCAGAAACCCCAGCCCCACCCCCGTTGCCGCGAAATTGTCGGGTAAAAAGTAGGACAATGCCGTCACCAATGCTGTGGTGGCCACCGCGGCGAATAGCGGGCCACGAAAGCCCCCCGCGCCTACTCCTTGGGCCTGCGCGGCAGAGGGATCCGCCTGGTTGGGTTCAATCACGAGCGCTCCGAGCGGATTCTACAGAGAAACGGCTGTTTTCTCCCGGTCGGACTCCCCGAATCGACCATCCTGGGATAAGGTCCGGCGGCTCGCTCGGGGGTCCGGGTGAGCGCGCACGTACGCGCGCCAGGCGGCTCGGCTCCAGTTGTCGCGTCTCCACCGACCCCAAGAGTACGGCTGGAGGAACCATGGTCGACGCACAACTCGACGTCGGGGACGGAAATTTCAAAAAGGGCCGCTTCAATCCCTTCGTCATTCTCATCGGCTTCGTCGCCGTTGTGGGGCTGGGGATCTTTCTGTTCATCGGGCTCAAGCAAGACGCCGAGAAGCTTACGGTAGAGCAGGGCGAAGAGCAGAAGAAAGCGATCCAGATCCTTCCCAAGGAGGAGCAGCTCCCCAAGTGGCGCGAGTGGGCGAAGTCCGATCGCAGCATGGAGCTCCAAGCAGAAGCGCTGAAGCAGCTCGCGTGGGCCAAGGATCCCGAGGGCGTGGGCGCGGCCATCGCGGCGCTCAAGAGCGAAGCGGAACCCATTCAGGCCATGGCGGGAACGGCGCTAGCGGAATATGGCCTCCCGCTGGGGGAACCGGCCAAAGGCCCCCTACTGCAGGCGTTGAAGACGGCCGGTCCGGGCGCGAAACCACAGATCGCCTGGGCGCTCGTTGTGCTCGGAGAGTCGTCGGCCTTCGACGACATCATGCCGCTGTACAAGGCCGGTCACCTGTCTAAGGTGCAACGGTTGGGCGGCGGCGTCGCTTTCGACCCGGAGCAGATCGTCAAGCTGGTCTCATTGGACAAGCTGGCGAGCTACGCAGGCGACGAAAGCCCAGCTGTGCGCCAAATGGTGGCCACGGTGCTTTCGCGCAACGCCGAGCCCAAGTGGACGGATGTGCTCATCAAGTTGGTGCAAGACCCGGACGGCGAAATCGCACGGCAAGCCGCTCCCGGGCTGGGCAAGATCGGCGACGAGCGCGCCCGCGAGCCCCTGCTGAAAGCCCTGAAGACCGGCGACAAAGAAAGCCGGACCAAGTACCTGGAGGCGCTTCGAGACGGCATCGGCACCCAAGGGCTGGTGCTGGCTCTCGACAGCCTGAACGACGATCCCGAGCGTGCGTGGTTCCAGACGAAGCAAGTCTTCGACCTGATCCGCCAGCTCGCGGACCCCCGCGGCGGCGATCATCTGATCAAATACATCGAGACCAAGCCGCATATTCACTGGCAGACCGAGGCCGCCACGGCAATGGCAGAGGTCGGAGACGTCCGCGCCGTGCCGACCCTCGCCAAGCGGCTGCGCATGGATCCCACCAAGATCTACAGCGACCAGTACGACCACGAACAGATGCTCAAGCGCGACGACAATGAGCGCGTCGTTGCGGCGCGCATGATCGCTGACTTGGCAGTGCTTCATCCGGACAAGCGCGAGCAAATCCGCGCGGACGCAGAAGACGGCGTGATCTTCTGGATCCACGAACTGCCTTCGCCGCATGCCAACGGTCTGCGCGCGTTGGCGGCCATGGAAAGCACCAAGGATCTGGCGGCGCTGCGCAAGTGGGCCGACCCGAACGTGCCGCTGCCCAAAGAAGGCCAACAGCCGCCATTCCCCGAAGAGTGGGTGATCGCCCAGAGCGCGCTCCGCTACGTGGGGTGGCTGAAAGACGAGCAGTCATGGCCGGTGCTGGAGAAGGCCCTCAAGCGCCGCCCCGCTGACCGCGATGTGACCATGGACGGCCTGATGCAGGGCGGCGTGGCGATCTTGGGCATGTCCCTACGCGCCATGGGCGTGGGCGCTGCTCACGGTTTCTCTGAATGGGGCGACCATCGCGCCTTCAAGCAACTGCTGGAGTACGCTGAGGAACCGAAGGAAAACGAGCAGAGTCGTATTGAGGCGTGTGCCGCCATGGCATGGGTCGCCAAGAAGGAAGACATGCTCGAGGTCGCTAAGAAGATCCAAGAGTACGACAAGCCGGACAAGGCGGACTCCTTCCGGCGCAGCTGCTTCTTGGAGACGCTGATCACGCGGCCCATCGAAGGGACTGGTTCGGCACTTGTGGGTTTGCTCAAGCCGGACGCCGCGCTTCAAACTCGGCATCAAGTAGCGCGCGCGATTGGCAAGGCCGGCCTGGACGGCGAGACGGAAGCCAAGCTCTTCGAGCTGATGAAAGAAGACGCGCTCATGAATGACGCCGCGCTGGCGCTCATTCTTGGTGGGTCTCCGGATACAGCCGCGCGAACAGTGGCCCTGTACGCCGACAAGCAGAAGACGGCCATCGAAGAACTGGCCGACCTCTGGTACAGAAGCTTCGGCTACTGGTCCAACGAAGACCTCGAGAAGGGGCGTATCTTCAAGTACGTCGACAACGCCGTGGCGATCTCTCGCGTGGAACTCAAGCAGTCCGCTCAAGAGTGGGCGCGCGTCATGCTGATGAAGCAGTTGGACAACCTGCAGTTCGACAACGGACCGCATTCCTTCACGCGCGTGGTGTTGCGGGGACGCCTGCGTCAGATGGCAGCCGACGAAAGCAAGCCGGAGCTGATGGAAGGTGCCATCCGGGCGCTCTTGTTCATGAAAGAACAGGGCGTGCTGCTCTCCCTACGTGACGGGAAAGGCAAGAGTGGCGAGCTCGCACGCAAGGCCTACTTCGAGCTGATGAATCCCAAAGTCGTCACCGGCGTGAAGCTCCCCGAGGACGATAAGAAGTGAGGCGCTGCCGGGCCTGGGTCTCGGCGCTGTCTCTGGTGTGCGTGTTCTGCGCGCCGGTCAAGCCCGCAAAGGAGGCTGCCGGTCCGCGGCTGCTGAATATCGAAGCGAAACCAGGCGCGGTGATCGACCGTGCCTGTGTGGCTAGCGGTCCGGAGCTTTGCTTCAACGCCCGCGACGACAACTGCAACGGCATCCTGGACGAAGGTTGCGGGGTCAACACGGGTCTCGTCCAGTTTGCCGTGGCCTGGGCCGAAGCTGGCGCCGATGTGGATCTGCGTGTGACAGATCCAAACGGTGAGCTCGTCGAGGCGGGTAGGGCCACCCAGAGCGGCCTGGTCAAGGACCGTGACTGCCCGGGAAAGCTCAACGCTTGCCGCGGTCAGAACATGGAAAACGTCTATTTGGAGGACGGCGACCCCGTGCGTGGCAAGTACCGGCTACGTGTTCGGTTGGAGCAGCTTGGCGCTGAAAACCCGCCTATTCTCGTCACGCTCGGCGCTCGCGTGGGGCCAAAGACCTACGCGCTCGAAATGTCGTTGTCGCGCGCCGGAGACGAACACGAAGTTGTGTTTGAACTCTGAAACGGTAGCAGCTGCGGCTTTTCAGCGCGCCTGAGTACCGCTATGCTCAGCTGTTGGCCGCAAAACGGAAGCAATTGGCGCGCGTCACCGGGGCACTGGATTTGCCCAGGGGACCCGATGTGCGCCACCGCATTCGAGTTGATAAGCACTGGTTCGATGAACCAGCCACGATAGAGCTTGAGCTGCCCCGCAACCTCGCGTGCGCGGCATGTGAGGGCGGTGGTTGCGACAATTGCGAGCGCTCGGGAGCGATTTCAATCCGCGGTCGTAAGGAACCGGCGGAGCTCCTGCGCATCACTTTGCCCCGACGCGACGTTGACTTGGAAACGACCGGATCTGGGCGCAGCGTCGTCGTGCGGATCCCAGGTCGCGGGGGAATTGCGGATAAAGACGATCTGCCTCGGGGCATGCTCCTGCTGCAGCTCGTGCCCGCGGACGAGCCCGACGCAGGCGTTTGCCGGGTGGAGCCCGTGCTGGCGCCGGATGTCGCTGCGCCATCGGAGCCGCCGCCGCAGGCACGCCCCAATTGGTCGCTGTACCTGGCCGTCGCGGTCATCCTCTGGATATTGCTCCTGATTTGGCTGCGATTGAGCGGCCGCGGTTAGAACTTCGCCCAATGCGCAAGCCGGTTGACGCGGAGCGGCATGGGCCTCTACACAGAGAGCAGCACTCGGCGCCGTAAGGCGTACAGCGCCCGCCGCAGCGGGCTGGGACCTCACCGAAAGGGAAAACCATGAATCCCGTCGCGATGGCCGTGATCATCTTGAGCCTGGTGGGGGCGTTTCTATGGAGCGCAAATAACCGCTGGGGACTCCTCACCGTCGGAGACCGGCCCAACGAGAGTCGCACCGACCGCATCGGCGAGCGCCTGCGCGCGGTATGGACCTTCGCGTTCTTCCAAAAGAAGATGCGCTACTACCTGGCGGCGGGCCTGGCGCACAATCTGATCTTTTTCGGTTTTTCAGTGCTGCTGCTGCGCACGCTGATCCTGTGGGGCCGTGGCTTCGACCCAACCTTCAATCTGTGGGTCTTCGGCCCGGCAACGGGATTGGGCCAGGGGTATGCGTTCGCCAAAGACGTGGTAGCGGTCCTGGTGCTGCTCGGCGTCAGCGTCTTCGTTTACTACCGCGTGATCAACCCGCAGAAGCGCATGAACCTCGGGTTGGAGGGCCTGTTCATTCTCGGAATCATCGCCACGATGATGATCTCCGACATCTTCTATGACGGCGCAGCAACGGTTCTCAATCAGCGTTTCGCCGGCGAGTGCGCTGGGCGAGCCGATGAGTGGTGCGCGCGCGCCGGCGTCGTGATTGCACCCTTGAGCGCGCCGGCGGCCAGCATTGCCTGGCACCCATGGCCGGAGCCCGCCGGTTCTTTCGCGGCGACCCTGGTTCAGGGCGCGAGCATCGAGACGCTCGTAAAAATCGCCCACGCCGGCTTCTGGACTCACTCGACCCTGGTGCTCGTATTCCTGAACATTCTGCCCTACAGCAAGCACTTCCACATCCTCACCGCGGTCCAGAACGTATTCCTGACGGACCTAACGCCCAAGGGGCGACTGCCTCCCATCGCGAAGAACACCGAGGAGCTGATGGGCATGGTCGAAAAGGCCATGGAGCGGGAGGATATGAGCATCGCGCGCATTGGCTATGCACGCATCGAGCACTTCAGCTGGAAGGATATCCTCGACTTCTACACCTGCACCGAATGCGGGCGCTGTTCCGACAATTGCCCTGCGGCGACGACGGGCAAGATACTGTCGCCGAAGTTTTTCACTCTCGATCTGCGGGACCACTTGTACGCGCGGCAAGAAGAGTTTCTCGAATTGGGGCAGCCGCCGCGACTGGACCTCACGGCCAAGGCAGAGACGGACACCGAATCGGGCGAGTCCGAGGCTGACGCGGAAAAGTCCGGCGAAGGCGATGCAGACGAGTCGTCCAAGGACGCTTCGTCCGAGGCCGCCGCTCCGTCGCCGCCGCCCTATCAGCCCGTGGACCTCGTGCCCAACGTCATCCACGAAGATGTGCTCTGGGCGTGCACCACCTGCCGCGCCTGCGAAGAGCAGTGCCCGGTCATGATCTCCTACGTGGACAAGATCGTGCAGATGCGGCGCAATCTCGTGATCATCAAGGGTGAGTTCCCCGGTGAGCTTTCCAAGCCCTTCGAGGGCATGGAGGTCAATGGCAACCCCTGGAACCTGTCCCGTATGGATCGGGCGACTTGGACCGAAGGTCTCGATATCAAGACCTACGCTGAAAAGCCCGATGCTGAGGTCTTGTACTGGGTCGGTTGTGCGGCGAGCTACGACGACCGCGCGAAGAAGATCGCTCGGGCGACGTCGCTGCTCTTGCAGCAGGCCGGGGTTGATTTCGCAATCCTGGGCGAGGAAGAAACCTGCACCGGGGATTCTGCGCGGCGCGCCGGCAACGAATATCTCTTCACGATGCTTGCAGAAGCGAACATCGCCACCATCAATGGGTATCAAGAGCAGGGCGGTATCAAGACCATCCTGACGACTTGCCCGCATTGCTTCAACACCTTGGCCAACGAGTATCCAGACTTCGGTGGCAAGTACGAAGTCGTGCACCACACGGACTACCTGCTGGGCCTTCTGGCTCAGGGCAAGCTCAAGGCAAAGAACAGCGTGAAGGCGCGGGTCGTCTATCACGACAGCTGTTACCTCGGTCGCTACAACGACATCTACGACTCGCCTCGGGAAATCTTGAAGAGCATTCCCGGCGTGGAGTTGCTCGAGGCCGAAGGCTGGAGCCGACACAAAGGGTTGTGTTGCGGCGCCGGCGGCGCTCAGATGTGGATGGAAGAGCAAAACAAGGACCGCGTGAACGTGAAGCGCGTCAAGCAGCTCGTCGAGACCGGCGCGACGACCTTCGCCAGTGCCTGCCCGTTCTGCATGACCATGCTCAGTGATGGCATCAAAGATCAGTCGAAAGAAGACGAGATCAAGAACCTGGACGTCGTCGAGCTGCTCGCGGTGGCCTGCGCTGCCGAACCGCCCGGGGCGCCTCCAGAGCCTGAGTCCGAGTCCGAGCCCGAATCCGAGACAGCGCCTGCCCCGGAACCGAAAAGCGCAGCAGCGGATCCCGAGGAGACGGACGCCAAGGATGAGGCGGGCGATGAATCCGCGAAGGAAACCGAGGCTCCTGCATCCTGACGCCGTTTGCGACGACGGCGGCTGCTCTTCGGATCCCAAGGCGTTATACTCATGCCAATGACGGTGCCTCGTTTCTCTGCCGTGCCCGTGCCCCCCGCCGCCATGGCGGATTGCCCGGTGCTTCGTCAGTACGAATGCGACGCCTGCGGAAAGTCCTTCGAGGGGCGACCGGGAGGCGCCGGACTCTTCGTTTGGACCCGCGGCGAAGAAGTCCGCTACGAAGAGCCCCCGCTATGCGACGATTGTGGCGAGCGCATTGCTCTGGGCGCGGTGCTCAAGTGGATCAGCGAGGAAGAAGAAGAGGGTTGAGCACGCCGCCCGGCTGTCCCGGGCGGATCCCTGGGCCGACGCTCTCGCGGGGCCCTTAGGCCGGATTACTGGAGCACGCGGTCTGCGTGGTCCAGCTCTCGCAGCGGCGGGCGCTTTTCCAAAAGCTCTAGCGCTGTAGCGCGCAAGGTCTGCGACGTATCAGCGCTCTTGAGCACTTCCATGAGCTCGGTGCGCTGACACACGCTCAAGAACGGGATCGCGATTTCGGGGGGAGAGCCAGGGTTGAGCAAGATCGCCAGGCGCACCCGCGACCGACTCAGCCAGCGAGCATTCTTCGCAACCTCCAGCGTGACTTCCAGCCGCAGTGGCCGGCGCGCGACGAGACGCACGACGTCGTCCTCCACCAGCTTGGGGTTCGACAAGAGTAGCCCGATCACCATGGGGTGGGGGTCTGCGACCAACTTGTCGAAGGCCCGGCGATTGGGACGCCGTGCCAGGCTACGCCGCTCGCCCAGGGTGAGTTCGCGCCCAACGCCGTAGTCTGGCACCGGAAGTTGTTGCGCCGGCCTGTCGACCATCACCGGCGGTGGCCCCAGGCGCACGAGTCGATCGAGGGCAAGCAAGTGTCGCCCCGCGGCTTCCTCGCGCAGCTGCGGTAGAAGCGGCCAGTCGCTACGCGACGCAAATAGCACCGCCACGGCAAGTAGGGCCTCGCGTGCTTCGGGATCCGAGCGCTCGGACTCCTCGCAGAGTTCGTTCAACACCACGGCGGCGGTCTGTGGCGACCAGCTATTGAGCTGCGCTTCGAGCCACCCCATCCGCAGTGGGATTTCCGGCAGCGAAAGCAAGGTGCGTTTGAGCGGTGTCACCCTCGGAGCCAGCTTACCACGCCATTTCGGCTGCCGCCCGGGCAGGAAGTCGCCAATGCGTGGGACAAATTGCGTGCACGCGGTAGGCTTGCGGGGCTTGGATTTCAGCCCTCTGCTCCACCGGCTCGCCGCCGTCTCCCGTCGCAACGTTTCTACGTCGGCGCGCCAGCTGTTGTTCGCTCTGCTGCTGCTATGCGTATTTGGCGGTGCCCACCTCGCGCGACTCGGGACACCGACCGCGCGCGCCCTGTTTGGAGTCGCGCTGCTGTGCGTGTTTGTGTTGTTCGCTGGGTTCGTGTGGCGGGAGCGCAGGGACTGGGCGCAGGCAAAGCGCGCGTTGCATCGCGTCGTTTGGGGCACGGATCCCGAGCTCGGGGCCCGAGCATTGCGCGCGCTTTCGCTTCTGGATCGCGCGCGGACGGACAACGCGGTCGGCTCGGAAGAGCTCGCTCAGCTGCACTTCGAGCGTAGTCTGTCCCGGATCTCCTTGGAGAGCGTGACCCAAGCGTCTCTGCGACTGGCCGCGCGTTTCCGCTGGGCGACCTTTGCCGTGGTCATGGCCGCACTGATGGCCTTCATTGTCGGCCCGCTACGTGTTCTGGAGGGATTGAACGTTTCCCTCGCGCAAGATGGACGCGCCATCGTGCCCATGCCCTACCTGGATGAGGTCAGCGTACACGCCAAGCCTCCGTCCTATCTGCGCGTCCCTGCGAGGAGCGTGTTGCCGGGTGTACGCAGTCGTTTGCCGGAAGGCACGCTGCTCACGGTGCGCGGCGCGCCACGTCACGCTGGGCGTCAGCTAGTGCTTTCCGACGGGGTGACCGAAGTCGCTTTTGCAGACGACGGTTCCGGTGGGGTCGTCGCGCGTTGGACGCTCACGGAAAGCGCGGAGTTGACCATTGCTGCCCGCTTTGGCGAGGTGTTGGTCGAAGACCCGACGCCCCTTTCCGTCGTTTCGGTTGCGGACGCTTCGCCTGTGGTTTCTGTCGAGGGCGCTCCCCGGACGGTCAAGCTGACAGACGCAGACCGAATTGAGCTGCGCTACGAAGCGCGAGACGACTACGGATTGCGTCAAGTCGATTTGGTCATGCACGCGGGAGGTCGAGAGGAGCGCAGAGTGTTGCTGCGCCTGGATGGCACCAGCACCGTCGAACGAGGTGGCCACGCTCTCAGTACGCGGGACCCTTGGCTGCGGCGCATGTTCTTGCCCATCATCGTCACGATCGAGGCGAGGGACGACGATCCGAGTTCCGGCAGCAAGTGGGGTGGGAGCGAACCCATCACGCTGGTGCCTCCGGCCGTGGGGGCCCCGGAAGCAGGTCGCTTCGTCGCTCTCCGCAACGTACGTGACAAAATCGTGGCGTTGCTTGCCTTTCAGATGGTGGAGAAGGCGGACACTCCCGTCCAAGAGCGCGTCGCCAAGGAGAAGAAGCTGCTGGCGGCGGCGGATGGCGGCATGAGCGAGGCGGTCAGTCGCGTGTACGGTGGCGCGCCGGTTGCGAGTGGCCTCAGCGCGTACCTTTTGGGTCAAATGCGTGTGCTGAAGCGCGCGCCGCGCGCCGGGGAATCCGTCGAAAGGCGCACGGAAGAGGTGCTGCTCGCCGTGGAGGTGGCGCTCGCTGGCCTGGCAACCCGGGACGCAACGACCGTGGCGAAGCGCCTGAGCGGAGTTGCCGAAGAAGCCGTTGGCGGTGCCAAACAGGCTCGCGAAACCGAGCAACGCAAGATCGGACTGGCGCGACTGGACTCGGCCATTTCTGCCCTCGAGGTCGGCGCGAGCAACCTCTCCGAACTCGGGCCGCTCGGCAGTGATCTCGGCAGCGTGACGCGAGCCGATCTTGGGCGCATCAAACGCGCACGCAAACAGCAGGATCTGTTTCACGCAGAGCTTGCGGCCAAACACCTGGCTGCGCGCCTCGCTCGGCCCAACCCGTCCTTTGGCAGTGCCCGGCGCGGCGGGGTGGAGTCGGGCGCACCCGGAATGCCCGCGCCGGGGAGCGGGGACGTCTCCGGAGCCGATCGGCGATTTGATCAGCTGGCGGAAGAGTTGGAGGAGCTTGCGCGCGAGCATGCGCGCGAAATCGAAAGCGTAGAAGACTCTATCACCAAGGCTGAGCAAGACGTGGACATGACGGACCTGGAGGAGGAAGCGCGCAAGCGCGCGGCCCGGCTGCGGGAAGCGCTGTCGGGGCTGCCGCAGTCCGGCGACGAACCTGGCTCGGCGCGCGCCTCAGCTTCGCTGGGTCGCGAGCATGCTGGATCCATGGCGCAATCCCTGGAAAGACTGCGACTCGCGGAGGCAGTGCAAAGCGGGCGTGACGCTGTGAGCGCGCTGGCGGATGCCGAGCGCCGCGCCCAGGATCCAAAGGGGCCGGCGGATTGGCTGGACGAACAGTCCTTGCGGGAAGCGCGGCGGCGCATCGCCGGGGAGCTGTCTTGGGCGGAGCAACAGCTGAACAAGCTACGTGCAAACGCGCAGCAAAAGGCCCAGGGCGATCTGGGCAAGTCGGGCCAACGGGAACAAGAGTTGTCGCGCCGGGCCGGCAATCTCGCGGCTCGGGGCAAAAGTGGCGAAACGGCGCTGCCAGGCGACGCGCTGGATGCGTTGGAGCGCGCGGAGCAATTGATGCGTGAGGCGGCGCGAGAGCTGGCGGCGGGCAAAGGCGACCGCGCCCTGGAGCTGCAGCGACAAGCGCAACGACTACTGGAACAGTCGGATCGTGGGCAGACGACGGACGCCGACGACGCCCGGGATACGCCGTCCGACCCAGATGCACACGGCTCCCGGGGCGTTCGCACGGGTGGGGAAGTGCCAAACAAGGGCGACGGCCAAGAGGCCGAGGAGTTCCGGCGCCGCGTGTTGCGTGGTCTGTCAAAACCGGGCGACTCACGGCTCTCGCCTGCGGTGCGGCGCTATGCGGAGGGATTGCTGCAATGATGCGGGCCCGAAAAAGAAAGAGTCCCTTCGGCCGCATGCTTGCCGGTCTGGCCATGCTGTGTGCGACTTCGGCGCAGGGCTCGCCCAATGTGCAGGCGATTGCGGACGCAATCACGGAGTTGGACGTCGACCGCGCGAAGGACATGCTCTCAAGCGTGCATGTTGAATCCCCCGGGCTTTCTTTCGAGCGAGCGCGGCTCGCCATCTACGTGGGTGACTGCGATTCCGCGGCCGCCATCTTGTCCGCGCCATCGCTCAGTGCTTCCCCGGAAGGCCAGGCCCTTGGAGACTTGGCTCGGCGCTGCGCGGGTGCGACGGCTGGGGCTGTCGTCGTTCACGACGAAAAGGCAGGGGTTTGGATTCGACTGCAAGACTCAGAAGACCGCACGCTTGTTCCGTTCTTCACTCGCGCTGCGGTACGCGCCCGACTCCGAATCGGTGCGGAGCTTGGTGTCGAATTGCCGCGTCCGCTCCGAATCGACCTGGTCCGTGACCTGTTTTCGCTCTCAGCGGTGTCCGGGTTGCCCGTAGACGCAGCCGAAACCACCGGTACCGTGGCCGTGGCGCGTTGGGGACGCGTCACTATGATCAGCCCCCGTGCGACGGTGCTGGGGTACCCCTGGGAAGACACCCTCGCGCACGAGATCACGCACTTGATGTTGTCACGCGCGACGCGGGATCGAGCACCGTTGTGGTTGCAAGAGGGCATTGCGAAGCGCCAGGAGACACGCTGGCGGGAGAACCGACTTTTTGACGACGGCTATGACCCCACCGCGCTGGCTCGGGCTGCGTTCGTTTCGGGTCGCGCCGTTGGAATCGACAAGCTTGGACCGTCCATCGCGATGCTCCCAACTCCGGAAGCTGCGTCGACTGCGTTCGCAGAGGTGACGAGCTTCATGAACTACTGGATCGCGGAAAACGGCGCGCCGGCACTCTCGCTACTGCTGTTGGACTTGAAGGGCTTGGGAACAGAAGATGCGAGTTCGGCGATGCGCAGCGTAACGGGATACGATTTGGAATCCTGGAACCGGCGCTGGCAGAAGCACCTGGCGGGCCTGCCAGAGCCCCCGCCGAACGAGGCGACGCCGAAGGTTCCCAAGGATCTGGCCCGCCTCGTCCGGCTGGGAGACCTAGCGTTTGCGGGTGGCCACCTGCGGGCCGCAGCGGTTCAGCATGACCGGGCCGTCGAGAAGTATTCCATCGAGGCAGCGCTGCGCTTTCGCGCCGCCCGAGACTGGCAGAGCGCGGGGGAGCCGGATAAGGCTCAGCAAAGCCTTGGGGCTGTCGAACAGGTTCGGGGCGCGCACGGGGGTTGGCTCGCACTGCATGGGCGACGACTCGCCAAAAGCAAGCCCAAAGAAGCAAATAAAGCGTTCGATGCCGCCTTGGGTCTGGACCCCCTCTCCGGCTGGGTGGCCTGTAGGGGCGAGGACCAGGGTTTGCTCACTCCAGGGCAAAAACCCGCACCAAGTGTGGGGTTGCCCTCGGATCCCGCCTGGCGGGAGCTGTGCGCAAGCGCACGAAAACGCACGGAGAATTGACCCTTTCGGGCCAGCCGCCTACCATCAAACGCCCGACTTTGCGGCCTGATTTTCGAGACTCCCGGTGAGTGTTGCCACCTTCGCTGCCGCTCAGGTTCTGCGTGCCTTGCCGCGCGTTCGTTTGAGCAACGCGGTTGGAAAGCTTTGCGAAGCGGACCTGTCGCCCGGACTCTCGCGTACGATCCAGAACGTGTATTCGCGCATATACGACGTCAACCTCGGCGAAGTTGCGCCACGCTCTGATCCGTACGCCAACTTCGACGAATTCTTCACCAGACCCCTGCGTTCAGGCGTACGGCCGATCAGTGAGGATGTGGTTGTCAGCCCCGCTGACGGGCAACTGGCATCGAGCGGGCCAGTCGAGTCCTCTGGGCGAATATTTGTGAAGGGTCGCCCGTACGAGGTCAGCGAGCTTGTGGGCAGCGCACGGGAAGCGGCCGCGTTTGTAGGTGGGGCTTTTGCCGTCGTCTACCTTTCACCAAAGGACTATCACCGCGTGCACAGCCCCGTCGAAGGCACCATCGGATTGGTGCGCGGCATTCCGGGGGATCTGTTTCCGGTGAACTCGATCGGAGAGCGCCACATTCCGCGGCTGTTCGTGCGCAACAACCGCGTAGTCATCTACATTGAGACTCCGGGCCTGGGCCGGGTGGCGCTGATCATGGTTGGAGCAACGATTGTTGGGCGGATCAGCGTGAGCGCTGTGCCAGGTGCCTACGTGCCAAAGGGCGACAACGTGGTCGAGCCGCCCGTCGTCCTTGCGAAGGGTGATGAGGTCGGCAAGTTCCACCTGGGTTCCACTGCGGTGCTTCTAGTCGAGCCAGGAATTCATCTGGCGCGGGAAACTGGGCCCGTTTTGTACGGCCAATCGCTTCTACGGGTGGCATGAGCGACGAGCACGAATTGGACGACGAGGCGCCGCCTGATATCCCGGATATCTCGTCGGACCCGCCGCCAGCGCCGTCAGCGCCGTCAGCGCCGCCTGCCGCGTCTGAGCCACCGAATCGTCCGAGTGATGCGCCCGACAGCGAGCCCGATCCCTACGATATCGAGGTCGACGAAGAAGAAGTCGAAGTGCACGTGGACGAGCCCGTCGAACCAGTGCCTGAAAAGCCCGCGAGCGGCCCGCCGCCGCGAAAGAAGCGTGGCAAGCGGAACACGATCCCCCAGACGCCGGTGGCCCGCGCAAGCGTGCGTCCGCCCGAACCCGCCGACGATGAACTCTCGCCGGAGTCGCTGAGGCCGCCTAAGACGCCGCGCATCGAGCTGCCCACGAACGAAGTGCGCGTCAGTGAAGTTGCCCCGTCCAAGCCGCCGCCTCGGGGCTCCGAACCCCCACGTCCGGTCTCTGAACCCCCGCGTCCTGCATCCGTGCCGCCGCGTCCTGCATCCGTGCCGCCGCGTCCTATCTCCGCTCCTCCGCGCCCGCTTTCGGATCCTCCGCGCCCGCTTTCGGATCCTCCGCGTCCGCTTTCGGATCCTCCCAAGGCAGTCTCCGCTCCTCCGCGTCCGGTTTCCGAGCCGCCGAGTGCAGTGGATACGCCCCCACCCACGGCCCGGGTGGCGGAAGGCTCACGATCCGACGATGACGAAGAGTCACCTTGGCCGCCGCTGACCCAGGAGGAAGTCGATCGCGAGCTTGCTGAGCGCGCCGCTCGGCGCGCACAGGCCGAGGAGGAACCGCCGCCATCGTCAGCCGCGACGTCGTACCCGCCGCCTCCGGTCGTTGCTTCTGAAGGCGCAGAGCCTGGCGCGCGCACGGTCAAGGCTGCCCGCATCATTCAGGCGCGCAAAGAAAGCGTCCCGCCACCATCCCCCGGCGCGGGCAGCGGAGAGGGGGCAGGGGTCGAAGCCCCGGCAGCCACCGTGCCTCTTGCGGACACACCATTGGAGACCCCGGCGGTCAGCACGCCCTTGATTGCCGAAGCAGGCGAAGCTCCGGCAGCAGCGCTTGCCACGGCTCAAGAGCTCGAAGGCGCCGAAGAACTGACCGACGACGACATCGCGCCAGAATCCGAAGAGCCTCCGGAAGTCGTGGATGTCGAGGTGACCGAGGAACCCGACGAGGCCGCCGCAGCCTCCCAGGCAGTCGTGGCCGAGGACGAACACGCCATCGATGTTCCCGTAGAAGTCGAAGCGCCTCAGGCGGACGGTACCCCCAAGCCGCCACCGCCACCGCGGCGCAGCGCTTTTGACGAAGCGCGCAAGCTTGCCCAACAAAAAGCGGAGGCAAGGCGTCAGGCCGAAGAGGCGAGACGCGCCGCTGGCGGCGAAGAAGCAAAACGGCCGCGCCGCGCCTGGTGGGAGGAGCTTTTTGGCGAAGACTTCGCCCGGGCCGCCGGCACCTTGACCGAAGGCCAGGTCACCGGTGAAGCCGACTTCATCGAGGAATCTCTGGGCGTCGCCAAGGGCGGCGTGGTGCTGGACCTCGGCTGCGGCGCCGGCTACCACGCCGTGGATCTCGCGCGGCGTGGCTACGGCGTCGTGGGATACGACCTGTCCTTGCATCAGCTCGCCCTAGCCGCCGACGTCGCCCAGCAGTCCGGTCAAAAACTGAATCTACTGCAAGGCGATATGCGAGAGATGGCCTTCGAAGAGATGTTCGACGGCATCTACTGTTGGAACACCAGCTTCGGCTATTTCGAGGAAGAGAAGAACGTGCACGTCGCTCAGCGCATCTTCCGAGCGCTGCGCCCTGGGGGCATGTTCCTACTCGACGTTGCCAATCGCGATTTCGTTGTCGCGCACCAGCCTGGGCAGACATGGTTTGAAGGCGACGCCTGCGTTTGCATGGACGACATGAACGTCGACTTCATCACGAGCCGACTACGCGTGAAGCGTTCGCTTATCTTGGACGACGGTCGCAGCATGGAGTGCAACTATTCGATTCGGTTGTACGGTTTGCACGAGCTCGGCAAGATCCTTCACGATGTTGGTTTCCGCGTTACGGAGGCCAGCGGGCACCCCTCAACGCCCGGGGTGTTCTTCGGAGCGAGCTCTCCCCGCGTGATCATTCTGGCGCAGCGGCCCTAGCGCGCTGGCCTATTCGCAGAACACGCCGCCGGACTTCTCGGCGCAGCTGCAATCGTCGGCGAGCACTTTGGAGACGCACGCGCATGTCGGCTGCGCCGCGCATTCCGGCAGCCAGCTACAAGCAGCGCCGCCGGCGGCCTTCTGATCGCAGAAGAAGCCCTTGGGGCAGAGTCCCTCGCCGCAGACGAAACAGCTGCCGTCTTGGCAGCGGGACTCGGGAGTTGCGGGGGATTCCTCTGCCGCCTCGGAGCCAGGCCCTTGCGTCGCACTGCCCTCGGCGCCCGGCCCCGCCGCCGAGCCCGGACCGCTGGAGGCTGCTCCTCCACAGGCAGATAGCGCGATGAAGCCGCACACGACGAGAAGCCTCGAGTCCTGCACGTCCAGAGGTATACGCCCCGCGCCGCGTTCGCTACAACCCCGATAGTGGATTTGCCTCGAGTCGTTGCGGACGCAGTTCCCGGCCTGCGGGTCAGCGCAAGTGTGCCGGACCGGGTGTCCTACGCTCGGGATCTTTGGCCCCGCCGGCTGATCGAGACTCGCGCGGGGCGCGTCGAGCGAAAGCCAGCGTGTGTGGTCTGGCCCCGCACCGTCGAGTCCGTGGTGCGCCTGGTCAACTTCGCTCGCCAAGAGGGCATTCCCATCGTGCCCTACGGTGCTGGCAGTGGGGTCTGCGGCGCGATCTACCCGGACGACCGCACGATCGTAGTCGACGTGAAGGAGATGGCGGGTTTCAGCATCGATCGAGATGCTCCGCTGCTAGACGTTGGTGCCGGCGCCATCGGCATCACCCTGGAAGAAGACGTCGCTCGGCAGGGCTTCACCATCGGGCACTTCCCGTCGAGCATCCTATGCTCCACGGTTGGGGGATGGATCGCCGCTCGCGGTGCTGGGCAGTGTTCCGGCTTGTACGGCAAGATCGAGGACATGGTGGAGTCCGTCGAGTGCGTTCTTGGCACGGGCGAGTTGGTTACCCTACGCCGGCGCTTCGACGGTCCGAATATGTTGCCGCTCATGATCGGCAGCGAAGGCACGCTGGGGGTCATCACCCGGGCCCGCTTGCGTCTGCACACCGCGCCGGAGAGTCGTGCGTTTCTGGCGTTCTCTTTTCCGGACATCACTTCAGGCTGGGAAGCGATGCGGACTGTATTCCAAGCCGGTCTCAGACCGGCGGTGGCACGTCTCTACGACCCCATCGACTCGGCGCTCATGCGCCAAGGGACCGTCAAGGCGACCATGAGCGGCGGCACGGAAGCCAGCCACGGCCCGAGCCAA
Organism: uncultured Myxococcales bacterium; assembly: GCA_937872925.1. GTDB lineage: Bacteria > Myxococcota_A > Polyangia > Polyangiales > Polyangiaceae > JACKEA01. The sequence goes on from CALMUT010000036.1 coordinate 29,858, forward strand.
ACCGAGCGCCTCATGGGGGTCATGAAGCGTGCGCTCAAGCTGCCGCGGCTACTCAACTTTGCGATCCAGGCAGCCGAGGGCAACCTCCTGCCCAGCGCGACCCTCGTATTCGTTTACGAAGGGAATGCTGACGAAGCCGAGGAGGACGCCGCCCGCACCACGGCCCTATGTACGAAAGCGGGAGCCACGGCGCTGGGGGAAGGTCCGGCGCGCCGCTGGTACGCACACCGTTACGGAGTCAGTTATCGGCAATCTCCGGTTTTCCGAGCCGGTGCCTTCAGCGACACGATGGAAGTCGCAGCGCCGTGGTCACGCCTGCAGGCGCTCTACGACGCCGTGCGGGAAGCCCTGGGCAGTCACGTGCTGGTCATGGCGCATCTGTCCCATGCGTACCCGGATGGTTGCAGCATCTACTTCACCTTCTCCGGTGTGGGAAAAGACGACGAAGACGCCCTGGCGAAATACGACCGCGCTTGGCGCGCTGCGCTGGATGCGGCGATCGCGGCAGGCGGGACTCTGAGCCACCACCACGGAGTCGGGCGAAGCAAAGCGCCAAAACTCGGAGCCGAGTTGGGCTACGGGGTGGAAGTGGTCGGTCGCTTGATGCGCGCTTGGGATCCCGCAGGGATCCTCAACCCAGGCGCACTCGTTTCCCGGGACGCACGGGTCGGCGCTATCGATGTGCCTTCCACCGTCAAGGCGCAGATCGACACTCACTCCATGACCGCAACCCTTCCCGGTGACATGCCATTGGACGTCGCCGAGGAGCTGGTGCAAAAAAGCGGCCTAACCCTAGGACTCGCCCAGCAGCCGCAGGCAAATACGCTGGTCGGCGAGTTCGTCTCGCAGGGACTGCCTGGCACACGGGATCCCTGGTCGGATCCTGTCGATCAGGCACTTTCGGGCCTCTCCGCGCGCTTGAAGAACGGGCGCAGTCTCGTCATTCGTTCTGCGCCGCGCCGCGCGGTGGGCCCAGATTTGACGGCGCTCTTCACGGGTGCCCAAGGCGCCCTGGGCACCGTCGAGGGTGCCACTTTGCGGCTATTCAAGACTGAGTCGGCTGCCGCTCGCGTGCTGCCCTTCGCGTGGGAGCGCAACCCGCCGCTGAGCGGCGACGAAAAACACGCCTGGGATCGAGTGGTCGTCGAAGTCACGTCGGCTTAGCTCGCGTCGGCCGAATTCTGCGTTGCTCAGCCCGAGAGATCGGGTCCCAGTCGCCCAAGCGCTTGTTCGACGCGTTCTTTGTCGGCGCTATCCAGTGGCGCGTGTCCCGCGCGATGGATTGCGTAACGCAGCGTCGCGGCTTCGAGCGCAGTCAGCGCCGTGGTGCGCTCGAAGGACAGATCTGGCACACGTAGGCGGAGCAATACCTGCCCGTCCGAAAGCACTTGCTCGCCCACGATTTCTCCCTGGGGCCGGCCGTCGGCGAGTAGATGCCGGATGATGCCCCGAACCCGCGCGGCCCGCCGTCGGACCTTTCGCGCTCCGGGCTGCTTGAACAGATCGAAGAAACGATTGCGTGCGTAGGTACGCGGAGCCAGAACTAACGCGCAAAGCAGGCCATCCAAGTCTACGTCTGGCTTGGGTGCCGCCTGCTTGGTCACGCTTTTCCTGTCGCCTCTTTCTTCGAAGCCTCAAGCACTTCTGCCTGGTACCAGGCTATCAGTGCGTCCAAGAGTTCGTCCAGCTCGCCATCTACGACTCGATCCAGCTTGTATAGGGTGAGTCCGATGCGATGGTCGGTCAGTCGGTTCTGGGGATAGTTGTAGGTGCGGATCTTTTCCGATCGCTCCCCGCCGCCGACCATTCCGCGCCGTTCGTCCCGGATCGCGTCAGCCTGCTTCTGCCGTTCGATGTCGAGCAGGCGGCTACGCAAGACCTTCAGCGCCTTCGCTTTGTTCTTCAGCTGGCTGCGCTCGTCCTGGCATTTGACGATCATGCCCGTGGGCAGGTGGGTGATCTGCACGGCACTATTGGTCGTGTTGACCCCTTGTCCCCCGGGGCCACCGCTGGCTGCGATGTCGAAACGCAGTTCTTTTTCGTCCAGCTCGAGTTCGACCTCTTCGGCTTCGGGCAGCACAGCCACGGTTGCCGTGGAGGTGTGGATGCGGCCCTGAGCCTCCGTTGCGGGGACGCGCTGCACCCGGTGCACGCCGCCCTCGAACTTCATGCTGGAAAACACCCGAGTGCCGGCAATCAGCGCGATCACCTCTTTGTAGCCACCGGCGGAAGCTTCGCTGCTGGACATCAGTTCCACTTTCCAGCCTTTACGTTCCGCAAATCGGCAATACATGCGAAAGAGGTCGGCGGCGAATAGTGCGGCCTCTTCGCCGCCGGTGCCTGCGCGTATTTCGAGGATCGTATCCTTTTCGTCTGCTGGGTCTTGAGGCAACAACAGCACCTGGATCGTGCTCAGCAGCTTCTCCCGACGCTCTTCAAGCTCCGGCAGCTCTTCGCGAGCCAAAACGCCCAGCTCTGGGTCGTCCAGCGCTTCTTTGTCGTCGGCGATTTGCTTCTCCAGCTTGCGAAGCTCGCTGAAGGCTTCCACGACCGGGCCCAGCTGCGTCCGCTCCTGGTTCAGTTTGCGCAGTGCGGACGGATCCGAAAGAACTTCCGGTTCACACAGCAGTTGCTCGACTTCGGCGTGCCGGCGCACGAGCCCGGCCAGCTTCTCCTCGGGGATCATGGGCGGGGCCTCAGGCGCGCGCAGGCGTATTCGACGCGAGTGCGTCGAAGCCGTCGAATGTCGCCTCGCCGGTTTCCGCCAACGGGGTCTCCCCGACCTCTCGCCGCAAGGTGGCGCGCAGCGCGGCCAAGGCGACCTCCATCTGGGAGTCCTCTGGTTCGATCGTTGTGATGCGTTGCACCAGAAATCCGGGAGCGAGCAAGAAACGCAGCGCACCTTCGGAGCGCCTCGCGAGGAAGCGTTGCATTTCGAAGGTGATGGCAGCGATGACTGGCAAGAACGGCAGCTTGATCAGGAAAAACGCCACGTTGTCAGCGAGCTTTCCCAGACCAATCTGCGGAAGCAGCGGGCCTGCGGCGCTGAACACGACGATGGACACCAGGGCGACCATGACGAGGAACGTGGTGCCGCAGCGTGGATGTAGCGTCGTCTTGCTGCGCGCGTTTTCGAGGGTCAGCTCTTCGCCGCGCTCGTAGGTGTAAATCGCCTTGTGCTCGGCGCCGTGATACTGAAAGACGCGGTAGATCTCAGGCAGTCGGCGAATGGCCATCATGTAGCCGACCACGATGCTCAGCTTGGCAATGCCCGTGAGCACCTGGAAACCGACGCTGCGCACGTCCAAATCCAGGCTGAATACGCGGCTGGTGCCTTCGGCAAACGCTTGAGGCAACGCCACAAAGAGCGCCAACGCGAACAAGATGGAGAGCAGCGTGAAGAACTTCTTGCCGCGATCGTCCTTGGGATCCGGAGCACCTTGGGCGTCTTGGGTGGCCAGGGCGATGATGGGCATGGACAGCAGCGCTAGCGTGCTTGGTGGCTTGGGCGCATCCGGTTTCTGCGCGCGCCCGGATTCCTTTTCTTCTTCTTCCAGATCCTGTTCGTAGAGATCTGCAGAAAAACGCAGACAGCGGCTGCCCAACTTCAATGCTTCGACGAGCGTCACAACGCCGCGCACCAATGGGTAGCCTCGCACACCCGTCCGCGTGTCGATCATCTGTTCTTCGCGTACGACTAGCGCTCCCGTGCGCCGACGGACGACCGCGGCGTAGGAGTTCGGCGAGCGCATCATCACGCCTTCGATGAGCGCTTGACCCCCGATGTATGGGCGCGCAACTCCGTCTGGACCTTGGACCGGCGGTTGGTTCGACACGAGATGTACTATAGCGCGCTACCCGCGAACCATCAGTGGTCCCGGCAAAACGCGGTAATCAGGTGGTTTGGCCGTAGCGCTTGCGGAACCGGTCAATGCGTCCGGCGGTATCCATCAAACGCTGCTTTCCGGTAAAGAACGGATGGCAAGCGGCGCACACATCGACGGGAAGATCCTCGGCACTCGTCGACCGCGTCTGAAACTTGTTGCCGCACGCGCAGGTGACGTTGACGACCTTGTACTCGGGGTGAATTCCTTCTTTCATTGCGCGCTCCAAATCCCTGGTGGCCCGGAAAGCGGGCTGCGCCGGCGCCGAGTCATCGGCGATTGCCCGGGGCAAAGGGGCGCGCAAGCTAGCGCCAGTGGGACGCACATTCAAGGAACTCCAGCGGATCGGGTCGAAAATGCCGTGCAACAAGTGGCTACTGGGAGCCCTGGGCGCTATGTTCCGGGTCATCCGTGCAGGGGCTTGTGCCCTGTCTTGAATCTAAGATGCTGTAATTAAAGAGCTTTGTGGAGATTTGCGTTTACTTGACGTTACGTTAGATATCCCTCATGCCTCATGTACCCCCCATGACAGACGAAAGCAGGCGTGAAGCCCTCAAGCGAATGCTCGCAACTGGCGTGGTGCTCGGCGGCAGCGCAGCGACGGCTGGATACCTCTACGACCCGGGCGGCATGGGGCTGGCGCAGGGCGGCGGAGAGCGCCAGGTGCGGGATTTCCGTGTGGGAGCACCGGAGCTGCCTAAGCTCGCCATCGCCAAGAGCAGCAAGGATCCGGCTGAGCTCACTCGCAAAGCCATCGACGCCCTCGGCGGCATGAAGCGCTTCATCTCGCGCGGTGACATCGTTGCCATCAAACCAAATATCGGCTGGGACCGCATGCCCGTGCACGCCGCGAACACCAATCCCTTGGTGGTCGCCGAAGTCGTGCGACTTGCGTTCGACGCCGGGGCGAAGAAGGTGATCGTCACGGACGCTTCCTGCAACGAGCCCAATCGTTGTTTTCAGCGGTCGGGAATTTGGCGCGCTACTTACGCGCTTGGGGCAACCATCATCCTGCCTGCCGCGCACCGTTTCCGTGAAATCCGGATGCGCGGTGATGTCTTGGATTTGTGGCCAATCTTCACGCCGCTGGTCAACGCCGACAAGGTCATCAACATACCCGTGGCCAAACACCACAACCTGAGCAAGTTCACCGCCGCCATGAAGAATTGGTATGGCCTGCTTGGGGGGCGGCGCAACCGCCTGCATCAGAACATCGACGTGTCGATCGCCGACCTGGCGACGTTCATGCGTCCGTCCCTCACGGTGATGGATGCAACGCGCGTGCTCCTGCGCAACGGTCCCCAGGGCGGGAACGTCGACGACGCAAAGGACATGCACCAAGTCGTCGCCGGAGTGGACGAAGTGGCCATCGACGCCTACGGCACGACGCTGATCGGCGAAAAAGCCGAGAACGTGAAGTACCTGAAAATGGGGCACGATCGCGGTATCGGCAACATGTTCTGGCAACAGCTTTCGCCCGTGGAGGTCTGAGCCGCCCGCTCGAGGACGCATGCCCGACACGCACCCGCACGCATCCGAACTGCCGGCGCCCATTCCTTGGCTCGGCGCTGCCGGCCCCGTGAAGGCGCTGGACGCGCGCGCGCCTGCGCCGCAGGCCCCCGTGAAGGCCAGCTGCGGCAGCGCCTGCGGGTGCTCCAGTGGCAAGTCAGACGCGCCGGCTGCCATTGCAGCGCCGGCAGCGGCGCCCGGCGTTGCAAGCGCGCAGGCAAGCGCCGCAAGCAAAGCGGGCGGCTGGTTCAAGCGCTTCAAGAAGAGAAAGCGCAAGCTGCCCGGCTCCGGGATCCCCGCGCGCAAGATCATCCGCGTGCTGCAGTGGGTTCGTCGCGGCGCCCAGGTCGTGTTCTTGGGACTGTTCCTCTACTTCTTGGCGCAGACCGCTTTCCGCGGGACCTTCGCAGCCGAGGCGGGGCAGCCGGTGCGGTTGCCATTGCCAGTCGAAGCGTTCTTGCTTGCAGACCCGTTCGTTGCGGCCATGACGCTGCTATCCACGCACACCGTGTATCGCGGGCTGGCGTGGTCCGTCGGTGTGATTGCCCTCACGGTCTTATTCGGTCGCGTATTCTGCGGTTGGATTTGCCCCTTCGGCACGCTGCACCATTTCTTCGGCTGGATCTTCCCGAGTCGCTATCTCAAGGGCAATAGCCGCGTCGACGCCAACAAGACGCACTGGTGGCAGGCCGGCAAGTACTACCTGATGTACGGATTTCTCGGAGCCGCTCTGGTGGGCAGCTCCATCGGTGGGCTGATGGACCCGATCTGTGTGGCCGTGCGCGCCATCGGTCTCGGCGTCATGCCCGCGCTGCAATACGTGGGTCTGCGCACTGGAACTCTGGTCGCGGACAGCAACGTACGCGCACTGCAAACTGCGAGCGATGGCACCCAGGACTTCCTGTCGCAGACGGTGTGGACCGCGAACCAAGCCTACTTCCACCAGACCTGGTTCATCGTCTTCTTCTTGATCGCGATCCTGTTCCTGAATCGCTTCATTCCCCGATTCTGGTGCCGTGCCCTGTGCCCGCTCGGCGCATTTCTCGGAGTCATCGCGCGCTTCTCGCTCTTCGGCATGGAGAAGGACCATTCGAAGTGCACCGACTGCAATCTGTGCCTCGTGCACTGTCAGGGAGCGGACAGCCCACAGGGCGGCGTCAAGCACCGCCAAGACGAGTGCCATATGTGCCTCAATTGCGAGGCCGCCTGCCCGGAAGACGTCATCAAGTTTCGCTTCCTGCCGAACCGCAAGAGCGAAGTCGTCAAGCCGGATCTCACGCGTCGCACCGCCCTAGCGTCGACGGCTGCCGGCGCCCTTGCAATTCCCGCCATGCGGATCGGCAACTGGCCGGACCGCCACTACAGCGAGAAGATGATCCGGCCGCCGGGCTCGGTAGAGGAGCGCGAATTCTTGGAGCGCTGCATCCGTTGCGCAGAGTGCATGAAGGTCTGCCCCAACAATGCCCTGCACCCTGCATTCTTTGAGGGCGGCATCGAAGGGCTGTGGACGCCGATCCTCATTCCGCGCATTGGCTATTGCGAGTTTTCCTGTGTGCTCTGCGGCCAAGTCTGCCCGACGGGCGCGATCCAGAAGATCGACGAGAAGCAGAAGATGGGCATCGATCAAAAGCCCATCAGCATTGGCACAGCCATGTATGACCAAGGACGCTGCTTGCCTTGGGCCATGGCCACACCGTGCATTGTCTGCGAAGAGTTTTGCCCCACTAGCCCCAAAGCCATTTGGGCGGATGAATGGCTGGTGGCCAAACGCGACGACAAATACGAAGCCGACGGCGAGCACGCCAAGATGCTGAAGATCAAGGTCCAGCGTCCGCAGGTTGACCCGTCCCTCTGCATTGGCTGTGGCGCCTGCGAAAAGGTCTGCCCCATCGTGGACAAACCGGCGGTCTACGTCACGAACGCCGGCGAAACGCGCTCGCGCACAAACGTGATCTTGCTCGAGAACACCAGCTACACCAGCTAGGCGCGGGTTTCGAAACTGGACCCTGGCATCAGCCGACAATGGCGCGGCAGCGCGCTACTACGGCGTCCGCGCTCGCGGTCACCGCGCACATCAGGAACCGCTCGGCGCGAGGCGAGACCCGCAGGACTTCCTGATACGTCGCAGCGTCCGCTCCCCACAAGATCACGCTGACCCGGTGGGACAGCTCGTCCGCCAACGCCGCCACCGACGTGGGGCGAATGGTCGCGTTTGGGCAGTCGACGACTAGGACGACTTTCGACTTGGGGGCCGCGTCCAAGAGCAGCACCAAATCGCTAACACTGTGGATCGGAGCGACCTCCGCCCGGCCCGTCATGAGCTTCTCGAAGCTCATGACGACTTCGCCGGAGCTAGTTGCGACCAGCACGATCGGCACGGCAGATGCGTCTTCGGGTGACACTGGCCGCGACGCCGGACCGGCGGGGCGACGCGTCGCTGGCAGATCGGCCACAGGCGCAGGACCGCGCACGGCGGACGAAGAAATGTGCGAGGCCGGTTGCTCTGCGGACGGGCCGCTCTTTGGCGCTTCGGAAATCAAGCCGAGGGTGCGTGCCGCGCCGGCGGGGTATTGATCCGAACGCCAAGCGCCACCTGCGGGCTGTCCCTTCGCGGGAGTGAGCGCGACGCGTGTCAGCGGGATCGACGCAGCGCGCGGCGCAGAAGGGGTGCTTTGTCGAGACGAAGCTGGCGCTGGGGATAGCGAGCGGCGGGGCATGTTCGCGCGCCGCGGCGTCGGGCGGCTGGCGAAGGCTTCCCGCTGCGCTGCGGCGCCTCGCAACTCCTGCAGCAAACTCTCGGCGAGGGCCGGCCCCAAGCCTTGTTCGATGGCGTGTCGCAGCGGTCCGTCGATGAACGCGAGGAACTCCTGCCCGAGCGCTGGAACCTCCGACTGCGTTGCTTCTGCGAGCGCGCGGGCAACCAGCGCGTCGCGAATATCAGGCGACACGATCGCGTCGAGGGTCTCGCGAACGAGCTGGGCTGCAGGGTTCTGTGGTCGCATGTCTGAGCGAGCGGGCTTGCGCTCTAGCTAGCAGCCAGGTGCGGGGCCGCCTGGGGAACTATCTACCTGGAGTGTTCCGCTTTTGTTGGCTCGGCGCAATCTCTTCGCGCCGCAGATTCCGCGCCTTCGAAACCGCGGAAGATCCGGCCGCGTAGCTCCCGGTGGCTCGGCGTTGATGACCAGGTGGTCATGTAGGTTCGTGTGCGTGCACGAGCCGTCGTTGCGACGCCCTATTCTGAATGGTATTCGACTCGTCCCTAAAACTCGGGACTCTCCCTGGAGCACGAATGCGGACTGCGGCCTCGGTTTTTCTTTTTTCAATCGCTGTGGCCTGTGGGGGGTCCAATAGCGACGGCGGCGGAGGCGACCCTGGCACGCTCTCGCAGCCGCTCGTGAGTGGGCTGCGCATCAACGAAGTTTCGCTGTACCAGGCGGTAAAGATCCCGCTGGCCATCGACGGCAACCCGATCCTCGATCGCTCGGTGCCGGTGGTGCAGGGGCGCGACGCGCTCATGCGCGTCTTCGTGCAACCAGAACCGGGGTGGCAACCGCGCGAAGTCATCGTGCGACTCGAGGTCCTCAACTCCCAAGGGGCGTATCCGCCCCAAGAGATCCGCCGTCCGGTCACGGTGGCGTCCAGCGAGGCGGACTTCCAGAGTGCGTTCAACTTCGACATTCCCGGCGCTCAGATGGGCGGGGACATCGGCTACTCGGTGTCGATTCACGAGGTCACCCAAGACGCTGTCGGACCGGCGTCCGGCGGAGCGCGGTTCCCCGTGCAGGGCGCCGTGGCCATGAACGCTGCCTATGGCGGCGACTCCGTGAAGATGGTGCTCGTACCCGTGCAGTACTTCGCGGACAACTCCGGGCGGCAGCCGGATATGAGTGAGCAACAAGTCGAGCTGTACCGCCGCTACATGCACGACGTGTATCCCACGCCCAAGGTGGACGTTCGCATTCGCGAACCGCTGTTCTATTCGCAGCCCGTCAATGGCCAGGACGACAGCATGGCAAACCTGCTACAGACCGTGCTGTACACGCGCCAGCAGGACATCGCGGCGGGCAATGCGACGCAGGACGAATTTTACTACGGCCTGGTCGTGCCGCGAGCCAGCTTCGGTCAGTACTGCCAGCAGGGATGTGTCCTGGGGTTGACGTTCCAGACGGGCCAAGGCGGACAGGGCCAAGAGTCGTATCTGCGCGGCAGCGTGGGCATTGGCTACACCGGCAACGACGCGGCGCAGACCTTCATTCACGAGATCGGGCACGCCTACGGCCGCCAGCACGCGCCCTGCGCCCCCTTCAACCAAATCCAGTCCGTGGACCCAGCCTACCCGCACCAAGGCGCCACTATCGGGACCTGGGGCTACAGTCTCAGCGGCCACCAGTTGCTCGACCCGCAAGGCCAGGCGCGGGACTTCATGAGCTACTGCGAGCCGAGTTGGGTCAGCGACTACACCTACCGCGGACTCTTCGAAAAGATCGCCTTTATCAACGGTGTGCAGAGCTTCAAGGCGCTCGCCCCCGCGCAGCGCTTCCGCTCAGTCAGTATCGGCAGCAGCGGCGCTCTCAACATGGGTCAGCCCTTCGAGATCCAGGGCACGCCTTCGGGTACTCCGGAAAGCGTCGAAGTTGTCGACGCTTTCGGCAACACAACGAAGGTCACGGGATACTTCCACAGCTATGACCATTTGCCGGGCGGAATGCTGCTCGTGCCCGAGCCAGCGAAGAGTGCTCGTGGGTTGCGCTTGCGTGGCCAGGCCATCTCCCTATAAACGGGGCATTTCACGGGGTCCGCGGTTGTTTCGACGCCGCGCCACTCCGCGCTTGCCTGGGAGCCGCGGCGAGATGAATATGGAAATCCTATGAGTGGCATCAGCGAAAGCCGCGCTTCCGCCATGAAAGTGGCCAAGTGGCTCGTCGAGAAGGGCAATCCGGATCAAGCCGTGACCCTGCTCGCTGCGTGGGCCGCCGCGGGGCCCAACGACAGCGAAGGCCAACAGCTACTCGCCGAAGCACTGCGCGTCGATCCCAGCTCTCGCGTTGCACAGATGGCCTTCGAGCGCATGGAGGGCATGCAAGGCGACCACGGTGATTTGACGGCCGCCATCACCGAGTTCGGCGCAGAGCGCCTCGCCCAGCTCGAAGGCGAGATGAAGCGCCCGGTGTTCCGCCGGGCCCAAATGGGCTTCAACAACAACATCAAGTTCCAGGACAAGGTCTTCCACGTACAGACTGAAGACTCCGGGCTCGATCAACCGCACATCATCACGCATCTATTCGCCGACGGCGGCCGCGTCATCAAGAGCAACAAGCGCTCGTACCAAGATCACACGACTCGGGCTGACGTCACGGAATATGTGCGCAGCCTGATGAAAGCGCAGCACATGGAAATGGTGCTTGCCCTGCGCGAGGGTAAGTTCGACGAAGTCATCGCGGGCCGCGCCGTTGGCGGTATGGATCTGCTGACGGAGCCACCCAACGTCGAGGCCATTCGCAAGCTGGCGAGCAAGAAGCAAGCGCGCGCATCGGCCGCGCCGGCTGCACAGTCCAAGTCTGCCGCGCCGGTGCAGGTGCCGGTCCCCTCCAAACCGCCCGTACCCGCGTCGGATGCCGGGGAGTGCTACTTCAAGTTGCACGTGATGCGCAGTTTGACGGGCGGCCCCGAGCGCTACGAACCTCGAGGTGCAGACGCGATCTTAGGCCGAGAAGGCAGTGTTTCTCTCGACGGAGAGAAGTTTGCCCACCCTCGCGAAGCGCTGATCAAGTTCGTCAAGGGCCGTTTGTGGCTGCATGACCTCGAAGACGGCAATGGCGTCTTCTTGCGTATCCGAACTCCCGTCGAGCTGGAGCTGGGCGACGAGTTCGTGGTCGGCGACCAGCTCGTGCGCATCGAGAAGAACCCACTCCCTGACGACGGCCCGGATCCGGACCCGACGTACTTCTATTCGTCTCCGAAGTGGCCGTCTTCGTTCCGCGTGGTGCAGATCCTCGAGGGCGGTGCGGGCGGCGCGTGCGTCGTGGCCCGGGGCAACACGTTGCAAATTGGTTCCGCCATTGGCGACTTGGTGTTTCCGGATGACCCACTCGTTGGCGCGCAGCACTGTCTGGTCGAAGAACAGGCCGGCAGCGTCGTGCTCACGGATTTGGGTTCACGCACTGGCGTCTTCGTACGCATTCGCGGGGAGCAAGAGATCGCTCACGGTGACGAGATCCTCGTCGGGCGGACACGCCTGGTGGTGGACTTGAGTCCGTCGAAAAAGGCGGGCTGAGCGTCTTCGACGCTCTGCATCCTAGTGCGGGGCGCTGCCTTCCGGGCACATGAGCTGCACATGGCGCTCCCGGGGGACCGAACCAGCGGGAGCGCTATAGACCGGACCGAGCGCACGCCAGTCCGAGCAAGGGACTAGTTTGGCGTCTGGCTGCGCCACCGGCGTTGCTCTCGGGGCGGAGTTCTGCGGCGTGCTTTTCGAGCGTCCGGAGAACGCGGCGCGGCGGGACCGAGTTGCCACGATGCGAACCTCGTCCAATCGCACCACACGCTCCGGGCGCTTGGGGCGCTGGGGGCGCGCGTCCTGACGAGAGCGCTCAGGCCCGCGGGGTACCGACCGCAGCACTTGCTGCGGTGTTGGTTCTGGAGTGTGGACGGCCGCGTGAAGCGGGCGCTCGGGTTTCAGCGTTGCCGCTGAGACTGCGAGAGCCAGGGTCAAGCCGCCAGCGGAGCCAATCAAGGTTTGGGTTTTCATGCCGCGCGCCCTAGCGAAAGGCGTGCCGTCTCAGATTCTCGCAGAATGCCGGGGAAAACTTAGGTTTCGAGCCTGGCCATGGCCACTCGTCGCCGCTGGCGATCGCCAACCGTGGAACCCCCTTGCGTAGCGGGGCGGCGTGCACAACCTAGATCTGATGGTCGGGTCCGCTTTTGGAAGTCGCGTCGCTGGGCTGCGGTTGGAGCGCATGCGCGCTTCGGCGCGCTACATCGACGGCGCATTTCGCAACACGGCGGCCGTGTCGCCCGGGCTTCGCCCCGGCACGACGTGGTCGACCATTGGCGAGTTCATCGCGGGAGGGCAGCGCCGCACGCCGCCGCGGCCCTTGCCGCTGTTCGATCCACGGCCCGCATGGAGTCGCGCCGCCGAGTCGGGGCTGCGCGTGACTTGGCTTGGGCACTCGAGCGTTCTGCTCGAAATCGATGGCGCGCGCATCTTGACAGATCCAGTCTGGGGACCGCGCGCGTCGCCGTTTTCGTTTTCTGGACCGAAGCGCTTCCAACCCGCGCCGGTCGCGCTCTCGGAGCTACCCGCTCTCGATGCGGTCGTGATCTCTCACGACCACTACGACCATCTCGACTATCCGACCATTTGCGCGCTGGCCCATACGGACGTGCCCTTCTACACTTCTCTGGGAGTTGGCGCCCATCTGGAGAGCTGGGGCATCGCGCCGGAGCGCATCACCGAGCTGGACTGGTGGGAGTCCGTGCGCTTGCCGGGCGCAGAGTTGCTCATTACGGCCACGCCGTCGCAGCATTTCTCCGGGCGCGCGCTCTCGGATCGCAATCAGACTTTGTGGTCAGGTTTCGCGCTCCAGGGGCCGAAGCATTCGCTGTTCTTTAGTGGCGATACGGGGCTGACGGACGAGTACACGGAAATCCGAAACCGGCTCGGCCCCTTTGATCTGGTGCTCCTCGAGATCGGCGCGTTTCATGCCGCCTGGGGACAGATCCACTTGGGTCCGGAAAACGCCCTTCAGGCGCACTCCCTGCTTGGTGGGCGGCGGCTGATGCCAGTGCATTGGGGCACCTTCAATTTGGCGCTTCACGCTTGGGACGAACCCGTGGAGACGCTGCTTTCGCTGGCGCAGCAGACGAGCACGGCGTTGCTCATCCCGCAGTTAGGCGCCGCTGTCGAACCAGCACGCGCACCGGGCGTGGAAGCCTGGTGGCGCGCGCTTTCGTCTGACGGGGCGCGGGCGCTGCACGATGCAACGCCCGCGGTGACTTGAGTGCGCCAAAACGTGCGCGCCAGTCGAGCTGGGGTCCGTCAGTTGGGGCTAAGGCAGTTCGCCAACCCGCACAGCGTGTTGCTGTAGCACTGGCTTGGGTTGGACGACGGGCAGCCATAGCAGTTGCCGAGCCAGTCGCCGCCATTGATGATCAGCCCGCCGTCGCCGCAGCTGAACTTGCTGAGGCAGGACGCCTTACACAGATTCAGCTGTGCGGTCGAGCAGTCGCCGGAGAGCAGGCAGCCCGTGCAGTTCGTGCTGGTCGTGCCGGTGATGCAGGACAGCGGGGGGCCGCCCTCTTTGCCCGTGCAGGTGCAGGTTTCCACGCCTCCACCGCCGCCGGTGCCCGCGCCGCCGGTGCCGCCGGTGCCCGCGCCGCCCGTGCCGCCGCCGCCCGTGCCCACGGGATTGCACGCGCCTTTGGTGCAGCCCGCTTGGCATGACTCGATCAGCGTGCCCGCTTTCCCGCAAGAGTCCACATTGTGGACCGCGCTGCCCACGCAGATGCGGCCCACGTCAGGAACGCACCCCGGCGGCAGACACGCGCCGTTTTGGCAGCCGTTGGCGCAGTCTTCGAGTTTGTTGCCGGGGGCGGGTGCGGTTCCGGTACAGCCGCCGAGCAGCTCGTGCACTGCCTTGCCAACGCAGGTCTTGCCGGCCGGCGTGGGCACGCACGGCAGACAGCCCGACGTGTCGCAGCCACTGGGGCAATCTTCGCTGATGTCTGGCTGGATGCCGCCACAGCTGTCGACCCAATGGATGTCGCCCAAGAAACAAGTGAGCGAACTGTTCTTGCTACAGGTCGTGTTGGTCACGCACTTGACCGTCCCGCCACTGAATTCGCAGGTGTCCGGACAGTCTTGGGCGATGGGGCCGAGGCCCTCGCAGCTGTCCAAAGAGTAGATGTCGCCGCCGAAGCAGGCCGTGAACGCGTTGGGCGTGCACGCCTTGCAGGCGCCGTTTTCGCAGCCGTTCTTGCAGATCTGCTCCGCGTTCTGGCGGTTGCCGCAAGAGTCGACCGAGAACACTGTGTCACCCACGCACGTCTTGGCCGCGTTGGGCGTGCAACCCGCATCGATGCAGCTTCCGCTCGAGCAGCCGTTGGGGCAGCTTTCTTTCAGCGCGCCCTGAGTGCCGCAGCTGTCGATTTGATACACGTCGTTACCAACGCAGATCTGTCCGGCGCCTGGCACGCAGTCGACGCAGTCGCCTTGATGACAGCTCTTGGGGCAGGTGGTCAGCACTTGCTTCACCTGAGTGCAGGTGTCGAGGGTGGCGACGTTTTGGCCGTCGCAGAGCACCGCGACGTTGCAGCCGTTCGCGCCGCCCGCGCCGCCCGTCCCGCCTCCGGACTGGGCATCCGAGCAGCCTACGCCGGAATACGCCGATACGACGAGAGTGAACGCGACGCCCGTGAGGGTGCGCAGCCTGCGGCCTAGGCCGGAAAAACGCTGATGTTGCATGCTAAGGACTCCAGTTGGTTCACGGCGCTGGCCGCGAGACTCGGCTTTCATCTAGACCAAACGAGTCGGCGCCGCGAAACGTCACGCGAAGGCTAGCGGGCCGGCCACTTTGGTCAAGCAGGGCATCGGCGGGCCGCAGCCCGCCACGGGGTGCTACAAGTCGAGCCGTGGTGGGTTCCGCAGCCGATTTTGACGTACAAAATGCCGAACGGCTTGCCCAAGCGGCGTTGTCCGGCCCCAGCGCCGCGTTCATGCATTTGGTGAACGCCATCTGGCCGGAAATGATGAGCCTGCTCGCCACCGGGCGTCGTCTTCGCGCCCTGGCTCCGAACGAAGATGACCGTCGCGAGATTGCGGTCTGCGTTGTCGAGAAGCTCAGCCGCAAGGACTTGCACGGACTTCGTTCCTACACGGGATGGCGACAGCGTCACCCCGACAAGACCTTTCACGACTGGCTCCGCATCGTCCTGGCCAACACCGCGCGGGACTATCAACGCGGCCGCCGCAGCAAGCCCCAAGATGCGGAGCTCTTGTCCAGCCCCGTCCGCATCCTAAACGAGTTCACGCTCACGCTTCCTCTCGATCAGCAAGGCACGCGCCCGCCCGTCACTGCCGCGCAGACCGCGCGACAGCTACTTGAGTTCGCGGAACAACGCTTGCCCGTCGAGCAGTACCAGGCGCTCACCGCTTGGCTCAAAGGCGAAAGCTTTGAAGAAATCGCAAGCGGCTTGGCGCTGGCGGACGCAGCTCCAGCCCGCAAAGCAGTGCGAGCCGCCGTGGCGTCGCTACGTCGCGAGTTCTCCGAGAGCTGAGCGTCAGAAACGCAGACGCACGCTACCGCCGCCGCTGCCGGGCGTGATCCAAACCGAACCACTCGGCCCCGTGGAGCTGGACGGGACTGAAAGGATCGCGACCGCTGACGCGGTGATGGCGATGGCTCCCGCGGCACCGAGCCCGCCGGCAAGTCCAATGCTGCGGTTCTTGCGTGAGTTGAGTGGGCCCGGATCAAAACTGGGGTCTTCGTCGCAAACGAAGTCAGGTCCGCACTTGTCTTTCAGCTGATTGCGTGCGTCGAGGGCATCGAAGACGAAGAACACGGCAACGCCGGTGGCCACGATGCCGCCACCGCCCACGACCCAGGCCCACGTGGGTGCTTCCGGCGCTGGGCCTGGCTTCACGGTTGTCGCGCCGACATCCTGTTTCGGTGCCGACGCCGGCTTCGGGGCGGCCGTGTCCGCAGCAGGCAAGGGCTCCAAGCGCACCTCGACACGAGTAGTTTTGCCCGGCAAGAGCTCGACGCTTTGCTTGCGCACGCGAAACCCCGGCGCGGAGGCTGTGAGTTCGGTCTTGCCAGGATCGAGCGGGACCGCGGAGTCTAAGGGCAAGCTGCGACCAGACTCCAAGACTTCCACGCCCTCGGGCGCGTTCGGGACTGCGACAAAGATCCGTGGCAGCACGGGGTCAAGCTTGGCGATGCCCGCCCGCGCGATCTCTGCCAGCTCACGGCGTCGACGCTCTCCGCGGGTTTCACGATTCACTACGAGCGCGCGTTGGTATAGAGCCCATGCAGAGGCGGTCTTGCCCGCGTGCTCCGCACACTGAGCCAAGTTTAACACCGTGCTTGCCGAAGCATGCCGGGCGAAGCTCTCGCGGAATTTCTCGCAGCCCGCGTCCCAATCCCCCTGAGCCACCAACTCCCGCCCTTCGCGAAACAGCGCCGCGGCAGCGGGGTCGACCTCCGCGGACTCGGTTTGCGCCAGGGCCGTCGTGCTCAGCGCCGTCAGCGCCGTGGCCAGGACGCTGGCCAACAAGGAGCCAGCGACGCGGCCTTGCGTCGGTCTCGATCTATAAAGTGTGACTCCACCGGTGGGCTCACAGCTCATCCAGCGGATCATAGCCTCCCTTTGGCGCTGTCGTCGCGGGAGGCGCGCTGGGGCGCGTTTTGGGTGCGGGCTTCGGGGCTGCGGCTGGGCGCGGAGGAGCCGCCGCCGGTGCTGCGACTCTCGGCGTTGCCTTCGCCGTCCGAGGGGCCGCCCGAGGTGCTGTTGTGGCCGCCGTCGCCGTCGCGCTTGGCTGGGTCGAAGCTTGTGGGGGTAGCGTCGCGCTCGGTGCCGGCGAAGCCGACGTCGCGGTGGGTGATACTTCGCCGCGTGCAGCCCGCAGCGTCTCAGACGTTTGTGCCGGAAGCGGGCCGACGGCGACGGGTTCGCTTGCCAGGGCGCGCCACAGCAGCACGCCGCCGACCACCACGATGATCGCTGCCAGCGCTGCGATAAGCCGCCGCCCAGACTGCGCCGCGGTGCGTTCTCGGGGGCCGACTACGGCGGTCGTGCTGTCCCCACCCGCCACGGTTGCGGTGGGCGGGGAGCGCTCGGGGTTCCCCAATTCCCGCGCGGGATGGGCAACGGCCGCACGGGCTTCGCGACCCAGCGCTTCCGCGAGCGCAAGCACCATCGCGATCGCCGTGGAGTAACGCTTGTCGGGATCTTTCGCGGTGGCGCGGGAGAACCAAGGGTCAAAGCCCTGGGGAAGCTCGACTCCACATGCAGCGGCGCGGGTTGTCGCGGGCTCCTTGGCGCCCTCCATCACCGCGGCCATGAAGCGATAGATCGTGGCGGAGTCCCGCAGCTCGGGCTCCCAGTACGCGCTGCCCACGAGCAGAGCAAAGGTGAGGTGGCCGAGTGAGTACAGATCGGCGCGGTGGTCGATCAGGGCATCGCCCGTGAGCTGTTCCGGCGCCATGTATAGCGGCGTGCCGACCACTTGCGTGGTTTGCAGCGGCCCCGTCTCGGCTTCGAATACTTTGGCGACACCGAAATCCAAGATCTTCAAATGCGGCGATCCGTCGTCACGCTGGGACACGAAGATGTTTTCGAGCTTCAAATCCCGATGCGCGATGCCCTCGGCGTGCACCTTCTGCAAACCCGCGGCGACCTGGGACAAGTAGACCAGGGCTTCATCCGCCGGGATGAGCCCGCGGCGGGTGAGCTCAGCGCCGAGATCTTCCCCGCGCAACAGCTCCATGACGAGGAAATCCGCGCCCGTCGCCTTGTCCGTTCCCGCGTCGATCACTTCGACGATGTGATCGCTTTCAACTCTTCCCGAAACTGTGGCTTCTTTGCGAAAGCGCTCCCGCGACACAGCGTCGAGGGCGACCGATGGCAGCAGCATCTTGAGTCCGCGACGCCGATTCGTCTGCGCGTCCAGCACCTCGTATACCGCGCCCATGCCGCCCTGCTTGATGCGGTGCACGACCTCGTATCGGCCGCCGATCACGGCCCCGGGCAGTAGCTGCAGCAGGGAGGGGTCTAGTCTCGGCATCGCGTGCCAGATTCACTAAATAAATTGGGTGCCCGCGATCTACGCCGGCCGTCCATCGAACCTTCCCGAGCCTAGCACCGCGCCCGAAGCCGCCCAAACCGTCGCATTTTTCCAAGGTCTGGCGGCTGGTGCGCAGCTGGGCGTTGCCGGAACTCCATGCGCCGCTACCAGCCCTTCAGTGACTTCAGCTTTGCGGTCAAGGCCTGGGCCATGGACGCGTGCGTCGCCAGGCTGGGGTGATAATCGCAGCCCCAGCCGGACTGTTGGAAAGACAACGCGAACGCTTCCACGTTGCTGTCGCCGGCGGCAGCACGTGCCGCGACTGCGCTTTCAATGGCGGCCTTTGCCTGGGCCAGGTCGTTGCCGCCGAGCAAGGTGGGCACCAGCGCCAGAATAGACGCGCTTGGGTATTTGCTGCGCAAGTGAAGCAGGAATTTTTCGTATTCAGCCGTGAAGAGACTCGGGCTCGGGTCGTCGTCCGTGGAGTAATCGTTGGTGCCGAGGTTGATCAGCACCACATCCGGTTGCCAGCCGAAGCCCCACTGACTCGACGCGCTGCCGGGCAGAATGCGATCGTAAAGCGCGGGCAGCGGGTCGGTTTTGTCGTCGCCGTAGTTGTACACGATACCCTTGCCAGACCACGCGACGGTCGTCAGATCGGCGTTCACTTCGCGCGCGCTGATCGCCGCGTAGGTGAGGTAGTGGTTTTCCGTGTCTGCGCTAAAATTGCAGTTTTCATCAGCGCCCTCATTGCCGTAGCCGCAGGTGATGGAATCGCCGATGACTTCGATCCGCCGTCCAGGTGGCGGTGGCGGCGGCAACAGGGTCCCGCCTGCCAGCGTGACTTCGTAGAACGCCGTGGTGCCGAAAGAGGCTTCGGTTCGGCGATACAGCCGCACCTCATGGGTGCCCGCGGAGAGCCCGGTCGCAAGGGTGTACGTCTGCTTGCCCTTGCTGGTCGTGAGCAAGCTCGGTGTTCCATCGACCAGCAGCGTGAAGAACCTGGCACTGTCGTCGAGGGTCACCGACGCTTCCGTACCCTCGAAGCGAAACGCCGCGCCGCTGCCCGACCACGCAAACTTCGTCACCCCCGCTTCGGTCTGGTCCACCCGGCCAATGAACCGCACTCCCGGCACTCCGGGTGCGCCGGAGGCGCCGCCTGCGCCCGCAGCTGCACTCACGCCGCCGCTGCCACCGCTCGCGGCCCCACTTCCGCCCACGCCGGAGTCTGCCGCGCCCCCAACGCCCCCGCCGCCGCCGGCGGTCGAGGCCGGTGTCGAGTCGTCGGAACTGCACGCGAACGTGAACAAGGCAAGCATGAGGAGCGACCGCATCACAGCATGGTCGCCTGTTGGCAACGTGAGGCAAGGGGCTTTTCGAGTCGGTTCACCTGGCGCTCGTTGCCCCTCGACACACAAAAGAAAAACGGCCGGGGACCCGAAGGTTCCCAGCCGCTTTCCAAAGCTCTTACGAGCCTTCTATCACTCGCCTTCGGCGGGTGCGTCCGCGGGCGCCTCGGGCGTCTCTGCGGGAGCCTCGGGGGCCTCAGGAGCCTCGGGAGCCTCGGGGGCCGCGGGGGCCTCGGGGGTGCCAGCGGCTTCGGGAGCCTCGGCTGCGGGCATGTCGCCACCACAGGCAACACTCATGAGACACATTGGAACGGCGAGGGCGATAGCGAAGATCTTACGCATGATGAAATTCCTCCTCCGAGCCAAGGGAAGTGAGAAAAACGACTCGGAACGAATAGCCAGATGCCTCAGCTGGCCCGAACGGCTCAAGAAAAATGCGCACTTCTTGAAATGGTGTGTAATTTCAATTATTTACAAGTTGACGCGGGGCGCCGCGCGAGCGTCTGTCACTGGCGCGGGCGCAAAATGGGCTTTCCCTGAGCCAAATTAGGCTCACGCTGCGTCCATTCCGAGCATGGTTCCCAAGCGCGCCTCCGCCACGCACCTGCGCCTCGTCGGCACAGAAGCCCCACCCGCGAAAGACGCCGGGCCGGCGGGGCAATTGGGGGATGCAGAATTGGTTGCCCTGGCTCGGGACGGCCATGCGGACGCGTTCGAAGTCCTGTACCGCCGCCATGCGGGTTTTGCCCTCAACTTGGGGATCCGCGTGCAGGGCAACCCCACGGATGTCGAAGACATCGTGCACGACGCGTTCATTCGCGCGCATCACCGGCTCACGGAGCTGCGGGACGCGGGCTCGTTCAAGGCCTGGATCGGATCTATCGTGGTGCGACTCGTGCGTAGCCGGCTGCGCCGCCGACGTTTGCTCGTGAACTTGGGGCTCGGCGCGTCGGAGCCGGTGGATTTAGACGCCATCGCCGCCAGCGACGCCGGACCCGAGGCCCGCGCGCAGCTCGCGCAGATCTATGCGCTGATGTGCACGATGCCGGCCGACGACCGCATCGCGTGGACGCTCCGCCACGTCGAACATCACCGGCTGGAGGCGGTCGCAGATTTGACCGGGTGTTCGCTGGCTACAGTGAAACGCCGCATCGCCCGGGCACAACGTTTTCTATCCGAACACTTCGTCGCTCCCTACGCGGAGGAGACGCCATGAGCAAGCCGTCAAAACTACCCGAGATCGAAGTGGCAGCGCTCCGAGACCACGGGACCGAAGAGAAGATCGAAAAGATTTGGGCCAAGATGGAGCCCGAGATCCGTCAGCGACCGACACCGACGCGCGGTGCCTTGTGGTGGGCTCCCGCGGCCATGGTCATCGTGTTTGGTGCGGGTGTGTTCGTGGGCGCACGCTGGATGCGTCCGGCGCCAGAAAGGTCGCCCAGTTTGGCGGCGGAGCCCCCTGCGCGGGGCGATGAGCCCACGGCTGCTCCAGCGTCTCCTGCGGTGGCCGAGCGCGAGACCACTTTGAATGATGGCAACCAGAGCACTACCCCGGTACCGCGAGCGAGCCGCAAGCTGGTGACGCCGGCCGAAGAGCAGGTCGAGTCGGTGGAGCCGGCTACGTCGCCACCCACGGCATCCATGCCGCCTGCGGCGGGGCCGCCCGAGGGGCCGCGCCCTGCGCAGCAGGGTGAATACCCAGCAGCAAATCGGGCCATCGATGCCCTCGGCGGGTTTGACGCCGTCTTGAACCAGTCTACTGCCGAGCAAGTCATGAGCTTGGTGGACGTGGTGCGCGCCACCGGGCAGCGGGCACGGGCGATCGCGGCCCTGCGCCGCGTGGTCGAGCGTTTCCCTGGCGACCCCAACGCGCCGCTGGCCGCGTGGACCCTGGCCAACCTGCTGGAGCGTTCCGGCGACAAAGTGGGCGCACAAAAGGCCTTCGCCGCATATCGAGCCTTGTCTCCCAAGGGCGACTTCGCGGAAGATGCGCTCGCGCGCCAAGTCGAGGCTGCGCTCGAGCAAAGCAATCTGGAACTCGCTCAGAAGCTCGCGGACCAGTATGAAAAGGACTTCCCGAACGGTCGCCGGCTGCGAGAGCTCAAGGCGGAGCTCGCGAAGAAGACCGGTGCCGTGGAAGCCGACGCAGGCGCCAAGACAGACGACGAAAAGCCCAGCGGCGAGCCAGAAGAAGAGGGCACTGCAGCGCCAGCTGCCCAGCCTGGCCGCTAGTTGCGCGTTCCTCTTCAGTCTCCCGGCGGGGGCGGTCCCGCCGAAGGTTGTTGTTGAAGTCACGCCCAAGGCCGAGAAGCGCTTGGACGCGCAGCTGGCGCGCCGACTGATCCGTATCGAACTCGGCGACATCGAGGTGCCCTCGCGCCCAACGGACAAATACCCGGGCGCGGCCAGCACGGTGTTCTTTCGTGTGTTGGCGCCTTCGCACGATCGCCTGCACGTGGAGCTTTGGGATCGGGGTGATTTCTACGGAGCGCGCGGCGTCAGCGTGACGGGCAGTGCGCAGCTGCGCTCGCGGCGAATCGCCCTCGGAGCGGCGGAGCTTGCACGCCGCTTGCGACAGCGTCGCATAGCGGACGCGCATCGCATCAGAAAAGAACAGCGGCTGGCCGACGCTGCGGAAGCAGAGCGCTTGCGCGAGCAGCGCCTGCGTGGCGTGACGGTTTCCGCCGGCGCCCGAGGCGCGTATCTCAGCGACGCGGGCCCGCTGGCAGGCCCTGTTTTGTCCGCGGGTTACCACTTCGACCGTGGCCCGCGCGTCGCCCTGCACCTGGGCGCGTATGCCGGTGCGGCAAGCGTGGCGGCTGAGTCGCCCGCAATGCGCTGGATCGAAGTCGGATTGCGCGCCGGCCATGGCTTTCGTTTGGGCCCGAGCACCGATCTCGTACTGGGTGCCGAGGCCGCGGCCGCAGCGGTGCGAGTACATTCCGTGCCCAAGGTGGACGACGTCGCTGGCCAATCCGACACTTGGTCGGCCCGTGCCGGGGCGCAGCTGCGCTTGGAGCAGCGCTTGGGATCCCGCGCCTTTTTGGGAGTTGGACCGGATTTGGGCGCGGTCCTGCGTCCCGTGCCGATCCGCGATGCAGCCGACGAAGGGCACTCGCTCGGCGGTTTGTGGCTCGGGCTCGGCGTCGAGCTGGCGCTTTCCCCTTGAGCTCACGGTCGCAGGGTCGCGTGCTGGGTCTCAGGCACCCGTGACGCGATCGCGCTGGGCGCGGGAAAGATTGACGTGGCGTCCTTCGACGCGAAAGGGTCGCTCCGCATCCGCCGTTTCACGCTTGCAGCTGCGCACTTTGACTTCGTACAGGGCGGTTTCCCCTGCGACCACGCCGCGCAAGGTCGACCCGGGTGGAAACGCACGGCTTGCGTGCAACGTAGTGCTGACGCCGTCGCTTGTCTCGATCGTCGCCGTGCCTTCGCCTTGCAAGGCCAAGGTTAGAATGGTCATCCCTTGCGCCCTCGGCTGATCGCCGCGCGCGCTTCACGGTCGGCATCTCGCGCTTTGATTGCGTGCCGCTTGTCGTGCTGCTTCTTGCCGCGTGCCAAGCAGATCTCGACCTTGGCGCGGCCGTCCTTGAAGTAGCACTTGGTGGCGATCAAGGTGAGCCCCTCGCGCTCCACAGACCCGCGTAGTGTTTCGATCTGCGCGCGGTGCAAGAGTAGCTTGCGGTTGCGCTTTTCTTCGTGAGCAAACGCCGCGTGTTTCAGCATGGGGATACGCATGCCTTTGAGCCATGCTTGTCCACGATTGAAGTCGACCCAAGCTTCGCTCAAGTCGCCGCCGTTTTCGCGTAGCGCGCGGACCTCGCTGCCGATCAGCTGCATGCCGGCTTCGGTGCCGTCGAGCAGTTCGTAGTCGTGGCGAGCGCGCCGGTTGGTCGCGACGACCCGATCACCGTACTCCTTCTTGTCGACGCGCTTCTTGGCCACTGCGCAGTCGGATTACGCGGTTTTTGCGGTGTTTGGCAAGGCCGCAGTGCACGCCGCGTTACTTCGCGCCCCGAACGGCCGGCGGCGCGAAGAGCAGCTCCGCAGCTTGGGCCGGGGTTTTCTTGTGTTCGTCGCGGTCGACCAGCAAGTTTGCCTGCCGCATCGCAGTCACGGGAATCGAGTCGATCAAAGGCGCCAGCGCCGCGACGACGCGGGCATTGGATGCCACCCGGGGGGAGAGCAGCAACAGGGCGTCGTAGGGCGGAAAGGCGCCTTTTGGATCCGAAAGTGTGATCAAATCGTAGGCGGCGATGCGGCCGTCGCTGGAGAACGCTGTGATCACGTCAACGCGGCCTTCCTCAACGGCTTCGTACATGAAGGTGGAGTCGAAGCTTGTCTTGGCGCGGAACCGCAGCTGGTAGGTATCGCGTAGCCGTCGCCACTCCGGGCGCTCGAAGAATTCGTAGTCGCTGCCGAGCTCCAGGGCCGGCGCGTGTTTGGCGAGATCCGCGATGCTGACGATCCCGAGGTCTTGCGCGCGATCCCGTCGCATGGACAATGCGTAGGCGTTTTCGAAACCGAGCCGCCCCAAGTTGCGGATGCCGTGCTGCTCGACCAACCACGCGCTCAGTTCGGCTTCGACGCGCCAGGCAGCCTCGGGCTTGGTTCGCTTCATGGCGTTCGCCCACAGCGTGCCCGAGTAGTCGACGTACACATCGATCTGGCTCTTCCCGAGCGCATCGAACGCCACCGTGGAGCCGAGGCTCTCCGCGCGGGTGACGCGCAAGCCCGCGGACGCCAGTCGCTTCTCGATCAAGGCTGCCAAAATGTACTGCTCCGTGAAGGTCTTCGACCCGACGCGCACAGTGGTCACTTCTGCTGCGGGTGGCGCGCCGTCGGCAGCGGCTGGCGCCGCGACTGGGCGCAAGCGTGGCGCAAACACCACGGGCGCGAGCGCGCCCAGCGTGAGCGCTGAGACCAAGCTGATGCAGCCAGCCCACAGTTGACTGCGTCGACGTCCCGCCACACCGCGCTCAAGCAGCGCCAGGATCGCGTCCAATACCACCGCGAGCAGCGCGGCAAAGACGCAACCGAAGAGCACCGCCGTCCAATTCCGCGTCTGCAAGCCGCCGAAGATGTAGTTGCCCAAGCTGGTTTGCCCCACCGGCGTGGATAGCGTTGCGACGCCGACGACCCAGACCGCCGAGGTGCGCATGCCCGCGACAATGACCGGAAGCGCCAGCGGCAGCTCGACTCGGCGCAGCACTTGAGCGTTCGTCATGCCCAGGCCGCGAGCCGCTTCCACAAGCTGGGGGTCCACGCCCACAATGCCTGTGATGGTGTTGCGCAGCATGGGCAGCACGCTGTACAGCACCAATGCCACCAACGCGGGCCAAAACCCGAAGGCGCCCAGCAATGGCACCATCAACGCCAGCAGCGCCAGGCTCGGAATGGTCTGCACAACGCCAGCGACGGTGAGCACGACCACCCGCGCGCGGGACTTCGCAACCAGCACCGCCGTCGGCAGCGCGATCAGCGTGCCGAGCACCAACGCCAGGGCCACGAGGGTCATATGCGCGCCCAGATATCGGGGCAGTCGCTCAAGCTGCTCGGCGAAGCCCTCGCTCATGGGCCCCGATCCGCGCTGAGATCCCTCAACCGTTTCGACTTCGCCTGAGGAGACCCAACGAACATGCGTACGATTTCGTGTTTCGGGTTGGATAGAAGAGCCGACGGCGTGTCCACCTGCAGGATCCGCCCTGAGTCCATCACCGCAATGCGATCTGCCATCACCAGCGCCTCGCTCATGTCGTGGGTGACCATCAGGGTGGTGAGACCAAGCTCCGTATGCAGGCGTCGGAAAGCGTCGGCCAAGCTGTCCCGAGTCATCGGATCAAGGGCGCCGAAGGGTTCGTCCATCAGCAGCACCTTTGGCCGGGCGGCCAGAGCCCGCGCGAGGCCCACACGCTGTTGCTGGCCGCCGGAAAGCTCACGCGGAAAACGCGTCGCGTACGTTGCGCTGGGCAGCTCGACGAGTTCGAGCAGTTCTGCGACGCGCTCGCGGATGCGCTCCGGCGACCAGCCGCAGAGTTCCGGCACAAGTCCGACGTTTTCTGCGACGGTCATGTGTGGGAAGAGCAAGAAGCGTTGGAACACCGTGCCGACCCTGCGGCGCAAGGCGACGGGATCCGTTTCCGAGATGTCCTTGCCGTCCACGCAGACGCGCCCAGAGCTCGGGTCCACCAATCGATTGATGGTCTTCAGCGTGGTCGTCTTGCCGCAGCCGGACTTGCCGACCAACGCCAAGAACTCACCGGCCGCCAGCTCCAAACTGACTGAGCGTAGCGCGGCGGATCCATCCGCCCACTCCTTACTGACCTCTTGCAGCGAAATCACGATCTCGGCTCGGCATGCTGCACGGGCCCGCAGCTTTTGCGGGCGCGCAGGATCCGTTCATACGCGCGGGATTTGCTGCAGGCAACGCGAACAGCCCGTCGCGCATTCTTCCACTGTCAGCCGCCCCCAGCGTTCGCTATACGCGCACTAGTCTCCGATGCTGCCGATTTCCCTCGAACGTGCCCGCACGCACAACCTCAAGGATCTGAGCCTGACGCTGCGTCCAGGCGAGCTCGTCGTGCTTACCGGCGTGAGTGGCGCAGGCAAGAGCAGTCTGGCCCTCGATACGCTGTACGCGGAGGGCCAGCGCCGCTTCGTGGAGAGCTTCAGCCCCTACGCGCGTCAGTTCTTGGAACGCATCGAGCGGCCGCCGATGGATCGCCTAGAGCCCGTCGCCGCGGGAGTCGCGGTGGATCGACGCGCACCCGTAAAGAGCTCCCGTTCCACGGTCGCCACCATGGCAGATCTGGAGCCGTACCTTTCGGCGCTGTTTACTCGCGAAGCGCACCCGGTGTGCCCCGTTCACGACGCCGAGGGTGTGCGTATGGATGTTGCAGGCGCTGCCATGCGCGTGCTGTCCCACGCGCACGGGCAGCGCGCCGTGATCACCTACCCGATCCGGATGCGCGACGCCGAGCACTACCTCGAAGTGCGTGAACGTCTGTTGTCGGACGGCTATCGGCGCCTGTGGCTTAACGGTAAGACGCGGGATCTCGATTCGATCAAACCTTCGGAAGTGCTCGTGCACGACGCAGCGCACGTGATCGTCGATCGCCTGAAGCTCGAAGCGAAAGAAGAAAAGCGCCTGACCCAAAGCGTGGAGCAGGCGTTCGCGGCTTCGGACGGCTCGGCAGATGCATTCGGCGACGACTTTAGCCTGCGCCTGCGCAGAGGGATCTCTTGTCCGGAGTGTGCCCGGGAGCTTGAGCCGCCCCGCGCGGGCCTGTTTTCCTACGAGTCTCCCTTGGGCGCGTGCCCTGAGTGCCGCGGCTTCGGGCGCACCATCGGCATCGATTGGAACAAGGTGGTGCCGGATCCGCAAAAGACGCTGAAGGGCCGCGCCTTACGGCCCTGGGCTGGCAAGAGCACGACCTGGGAGCGCTCGGAGTTGGGCAAGCTGTGCCGGCGCCACGACATCCCGATGGATGTGCCGTTTGCGAAGCTGACTTCGAAACAACAGGGCATTATCTTGGAGGGAGACGGCAGCTGGGACGACGGTCTTTTCCCAGGCGTGCGCGGGTGGTTTCAGTGGCTCGAGACACGCACCTACAAGATGCACGTGCGTGTGCTCTTGGCGCGCTACCGTTCCTACGACCCGTGCTCCGTGTGCCACGGGCGACGTCTGAACGAGCGCGCGCTGTCGTACCGCGTCGGCGGCCTCGACATTGCGCGCTGGCATTCACTGGAGATCGCGGGCGCCTGCGCCGAGATCGAGCGCATCCAGACCCGCACTGGCCAGGGCGAACTGGCGCGCAAGGAAATCGCCGCGCGCTTGAACTACCTAAACCGCGTCGGGCTCGGCTACCTGACCCTCGATCGCCAAGCCCGCACCCTCTCCGGAGGCGAGGCTCAACGGGTGACACTCACGGCAGCGCTGGGCACGACGCTTTGCAACGCGCTGTTCGTGCTCGACGAACCCACTGTGGGTTTGCACCCGTCGGATGTCCCTCCTTTGGTGGATGTGCTGCGCGAACTCTCGCGACGCAACAACGCCGTGGTCGTAGTGGAACACGATCCCGCCTTGATCCGCGCGGCGGACCGCGTAGTGGAACTGGGTCCAGGTGCCGGAGACGCCGGTGGCACCCTGGTTTTTGACGGTCCTCCCGACGACGTTGCGGCACGGGGCGGCGCCACGGCCCGAGCCCTGGCTCATCATCCGCGCACAGGCCGCGTACGCAAACCGACCGGCTTCTTGCTGGTGCGCGGGGCGCGCGCCAACAACCTGAAACACGTCACTGTAAGCGTGCCACTGGGGGTGGTGTGCGCCATCACGGGGCCGAGCGGCTCCGGCAAGAGCACCCTCGCCGACGAGGTCTTGTATCGAGTGCTCGCGCGGCGCTTTGGTGCTCTAGACGTCGAGCTACCCGGAGATCACGACGCCGTAGAAGGTGCCGAAGCACTGCGTCGCATCGTGTTGGTCGACCAAGCACCTTTGGGTCGCACTTCTCGTGGCAACGCGGCAACCTATACCAAGGCCTGGGATGCGATCCGCGCGGCTTACGCCGCCGAGCCCGAAGCCCAAGCACGCGGTCTGACGGCGTCGCACTTTTCCTTCAACGTCGAAGGCGGTCGCTGTGACACCTGTGCCGGCGAAGGACACGAAACCGTCGAGATGCAGTTCTTGGCGGACGTGACGCTGAGCTGTCCGGTGTGTCGCGGCCTGCGCTTCAAAGAGAGCGTGCTCTCGGTGCACCACCTTGGCCTGTCGATCGCCGATGTACTGTCTGCGACCATTGACGACATCTTGTCGGCGTACGCAGCCAGCACGCCCGTGTTACGCGCGCTTGGGCCAGTGCAGAAACTCGGACTCGGCTACCTACGTCTGGGGCAGCCCCTGAGCACGCTTTCTGGCGGCGAGGCGCAGCGCCTCAAGCTGGCCCGCGCCTTGGCGGAGAACAACACGGGCACTTTGTATGTGTTGGACGAGCCGAGCGCAGGCCTCCACGCCGACGAAGTCAAATACGTGCTTGCTGCCCTCGATGCACTGGTCAAGAGCGGCGGTAGCGTCGTCGTTGTGGAGCACGACGT
>CALMUT010000037.1 GCA_937872925.1 uncultured Myxococcales bacterium
TCGCCGGCCTCTTCGTCTAGGCCGGCGCGGTCCGGGACGCGCCGCCGCCGGGCGCCCGGGCCCGGCGCCGGGTGGGTTTGTCCCGCCTCGGAGACGTCCCAGCGCCCATTACCGGTACGCCGCAGCAGGCCATCTGCGCGCAGGCGCCCCGCGACGCCTGCCGCGGCAGCGATGATTTTCCGCGACCGTTTCCACGCCGGGGAGTCCGCGTAGACCTTTCGCGCGAGTTGCTCGGAAGTGCACGGCTCTCGGAATGAGAGGATGGCAGTGAGGATCTTGCGTATTGTTTGGGGGTTCACGGTGTCAGGCCTTTCTCCACGGACGCTGGTGCGGTCCGACGGGGGTTTTTGGTGGTGGTTTGGTCCGCGCTTTGGTGCCGGGTTTGGTGCACCAAACAACGCCCAACAGGAGCACCAACCGAGCACCACGGACTCACCAAGTTCGGTGCAAAACACCGGGAAATCGGTTGTTTTTCCCAAACCGGCTCGAGGAAACGACCGGCGTACGCCGCATTTCTGAAGTGGTCCGCGCGCATCAGGGGGCCTTCTTTGGTGTTTTCGGAGCAGCGACCGGCGCAGGCCGTTCGGAAGGCAGCACCAGCGCGGCCAGCTCCAGAGCCCGATCGAGCATGTGGGGCCCACCCGCCAGCACGGCTCGGGCTAGCCGCAGCGGCTCAGCGCCGAGCACGACGTCTGCGAGAGCTTCCGCCAAGGCTTCCGCTCGTGGATCACGTGCCGCAGTTGCTGCGAGCAGCTTCGCCGCCAGCGCCTCGCAGCCAACCGCTGGACAATTTGCAGCGCTAACTCTTTGTAGCCATTCAAGATTGGGTGAATTCCCGTCACTCACCCCATACTCAGCGTAGCTATTTGGATCTTCTGGGATCTTTAGGATCCGGCGCCGGCAAACTGTCTGCGTTGTAGCCCCACCCCGCCGCAGCGGGCTGCGGGTAACTCCCGAGCTTTGGGGTGCCTCCGCAGAGTTGGTTGCGCACTTTCGGAGATCCCTTTTAGATACGTGGCGATGCTCAAGCTCGACGAATTCGCCAGCGTCTTCAAGTCCGCAAGCAAGCGGCGCTTCGAGGCGCGGGAAGTATCGCTGGGGCGTGTGTTGGTCGTCACGGATCTGAGCGCCGAAGACACGCGGCTATTCACGAGTGACCTCAAGCAGTTTCTAAGCGTAGTCGGCGACGACGCGGAATTCCTCGAAATGAGCGGGGATGAATTCGACAACGTCGGTCAGACCCTGGAGCGGGTAGAAAGGGATCGACCCGACCTCATCGTCGCGTACCGCAACGTGAAAGGTCGAGCCAAACACTTCCCCTTCAGTTTGGGCTCGCACGTGGACGTGCTGACCCAGG
Source organism: uncultured Myxococcales bacterium (assembly GCA_937872925.1). Taxonomy (GTDB): domain Bacteria; phylum Myxococcota_A; class Polyangia; order Polyangiales; family Polyangiaceae; genus JACKEA01. Next base: position 1,358 of record CALMUT010000037.1, read on the forward strand.
CAACTTCGACGCCCGTGCTGCTCGTCCCTTTGCCAGACGAGGCGGGCCGGCTGTCTTCGCGCTGCGAAAACACCGACCGAGTCATGGTTCTGACAGATCACCTGACGGGTTCCGACGCCCTGGTCAGCTACGGCCAGCACATCACGCAGACCGGCGGCACGCTGTGCTTGGCGCATCTGGAGGATGACAAGATCCTCGCGCGCTATATGGAAGTCATCAGCAAGATCCCCAGCATCGATACGGATGAAGCTGGAGTCGACATCCCCGAGCAACTGCTCAAAGAACCGAGGGACTATGTGCGGTCGTGCCAGCAGGCGCTGGCCGTGAGCCGACCCGACCTGAAGGTCGACAGCGTGGTCCGAATGGGACACCACATCGCGGACTGCCAGCGTTTGGTGGAGGAATACGAAATCGACGTATTGGTGATGAACACCAAAGACGAAGACCAGCTGGCCATGAGCGGTCTCGCCTACCCCATTGCCGTCGAGTTCAGAGAGTTGCCGCTGCTGCTTCTGTGATGACGCTCCCAGGAGCTGAGCTCCTGAGCGCTGACGAAGCCACGCCCGCGCCCTGGCCTGGCAACACCACACATCGGGGGCCGCAGGCTTTCCGACGCTTAGAGGTACGGCATGAGCAGTCGCGCAAATCCGTTTCGGATCTGCGACGGAAGAGGAATGGCGGCCATGCTCTCGCGATCCACGGGGGATCCCGTCGCGATACGCTCCTGCACATACTGCCCAAGGACGCCGGCGAGCTCGGGGTGGTAGCACTCCACGTTGAACTCGAAGTTGAGCCTGAGGCTGCGCGCGTCCCAGTTGCCTGAGCCGAAGAACACCCAGGCATTGTCGACGATCATCAACTTCGTGTGCTCGAACGGCGGCGCACTTCGGTGAACGCGCACGCCATGCCCGAGCACATGTGGAAGCTGTGCGACCGTGGCCCACTCTACCAGGGCGATGTTGCTTCGATGCGGGATGAGCACATCCACTTTTACGTCACGCATTGCAGCAATGTTGAGCGCGTTGATGAGCGCATCGTCGGGCAGGAAGTACGGAGTGACGATCTGGACACTGTGTTTGGCACACGCAATCGCGCCACCAATGACCCAGCGCATCTTGTCGAGATCTTCGTCGGGACCGTCCCCGATACCGCGAGCGGCAACGTCTCCAACCGGTGGAAGTTCAGGAAACCAGTGGTCGCCCTCGAGGGCTTCTCCCGTCGTAAACTCCCAGTCTTCCGCAAAGACGTCCTGCAGTTGCGTGACCACCGGCCCCTCGAGACAGAAATGGCAGTCAAGCACCTCGAACTTCGGCTTCGAGCCGAGCAGGTGATCCTGCCGGATGTTCATTCCCCCCGTAAAACCGGTTTTGCCGTCCACCACGAGGGTCTTTCGGTGCAGGCGGAGATTGAGATAGACGAGGGATCGCACGCGCCCGGCCGCCATGAAGAGCGCCGCCCGAACGCCACGCTTCTTGAGTACCTTGTCGATGCGCGGCCGTCCGTACCGAGCCCCTGCCGCGTCCACAAGGACCCGAACCTGAACGCCGCGACCCGCCGCGTCAGCGAGAGCGTCGACGAAGACACGACCCGCTTCATCGACGTCGAAAATGTAGGTCGAGAGCGAAACGGAATGCTTTGCTCCGTTGATGGCTGCCAGCATTTCCGGGTACGCTTCGTCACCGTTGTGAAGCACGACAACGCGATTGCCAGGTAGCATCGGCCGGTCCGCAATCGCGTTGGTCAATCGGGCGAGTGCCGACAGGTGCGGCCTGCTCGCTTGGGCAGCGACGTCGTCTGGCAAGACAGGATCGACCAGCGAAGGGTGGCGCCGAGTTCGTAGGCTCGAGCGCCCTAGCATAGCTGCCCGATGAATGCGGTTCACGCCGAGAATCAGATAGAGGATCGGTCCGAGCACGGGAACCAGCCATATCAAGCCGACCCAGCCGATGGTCGAGCGAACATCCCGCTTGCGCAACAATGCGTGGAGCGACGTGCCAAGCGCAACCACGAGGTCGCATGCGGCTGCAATCCACAGTGCACTCTGTTCCAGGAAGTTCATGCCGGACACGGTGCAGCATGATGTCACAACCGACGTCGAGGCACGCGCTGGCGCATCGGTTGCTTCCGGTGCGCGAGCTACCAGCAGCACATCAAGCCCAGAGACCCACGCCGCCCCCGTCCTAGACCCAGAGGTTACAACCGGCGCGACGTCCCGCTAGCGGGCGGCACCAGGCGTTCCCATGTCGGACAGAATATGCAAAACGCCGTCGCCGATGAACTGTACGCCGACGCAGACGAGCAAGAAGCCCATCACTCGAGTCAGCGCGGTCATCCCCGTCGAACCGAGTCGAGCGACAACGCGTCGTGAGCTTCGCAACACGAGCCACGACGCGAAAGCGACCAACACGATGCCCAGCGCGATGGCGCCGTAGTCCCAGAGGTTGTCGGCGCCAGCCGCCATGCTGATCGTCACCGCGATCGAGCCCGGACCGCTCAGCATCGGCATCGCGAGAGGCGTGAAGGCCAGATCGGTCATGTGCAGGATCTCCTCCCGTTGGGTCTCTCCCACCTCGGGATCGGGCTCCGGGCTCAGCATGTCAAACCCGATCCGGGCCACGATGAGCCCTCCCGCGATGCGAAGTGCCGGCAGCGAGATGCCGAAAAACTTCATGATAAGAGCGCCGGCGAACAGCGAGACCAGCAGCACGATCGCCATGTAGGCGCAGGCTCGCCGGGCCTGGCCGCGCGCCTGGGCCGCGGTGAAACGCTGGGTGATCGCAACGAAAACGGCGGCGGCGCTAAAGGGATTGGCGATCGGAAGCAGGCCGACGAAAGTGCCGAGCACTTCCTTCACAAGAGTAAAAAGCATCTCGGGACACTAACGGTCTAGGGCGACGTATTCAGATCGGATCACCGGCAGCCTCCGGTTGGTAAGTGATGGCCTCCACGCGCAGCCGTCGCGTGCGACCATTCGGCAGCGGCCAATCGATCGAGTCCCCAATCGATAGACCGAGCAGAGCAGTTCCGATCGGGGCAAACACCGAAAGCCGATTGCTGTCGATCTTCGCGCTACTGGGGAAGACCAGGGTGACCTCCCACTCCTTTCCGGACTCTTTGTCCACGAACCGGACGACTGAATTCATCGTCACAAGGTCGCTCGGCACAGCCTCAGGCTCCACGAGTTCGGCTCGATCCAGCTCTTCGCGCAGCGCATCGAGATCGGGACGTGGCCCGACTGCGTCGAGGAGCTGCTCAAGACGCTTGTGGTCGAAGTGTGAAAGGACGATTCGCGGCAGGTTTGTCATCACGGCAGTCTTGGAATGTGCCCTTGTGGGTGTCAAGGCGTTCGACGTCGATTGGCCCCACGTCGTCGAACGAAGGGTGACCCGTGAGCAAAACCCGGTGCCCACGCGTTCCCCCGTGACGAGCGGGATGAACCGCCGCGCGCCCTTCCCTCAGGAAGGCAGCTACTCCTCCGCTTCGATGCCGAAGGTGTTGAGCTTGCGCCAGAGGGTTGTGCGGCCGATCCCCAGGACGCGAGCGGCGTCTACTTGGCGACCTCCGCAGGCCTCGAGCACGTGCACCACATGCTCGCGCTCGACCTCCGCCAAGGTGCGCATGCTCGTCGAATGGGCGGTCAGCAGTCGGGGGTTCACCACTTCTTCGGGCAGATGCTCGACATCGACATCGCCTTTGCCAGCGAGCACGGCGCCGTGTTTCACGGCGTTCGCAAGTTCCCGGACGTTTCCGGGCCAGCGGCTTCTCGCGAGCACCTTCCGCGCGGGAGCGGTGAAGCGCCCCGCATGCCTCTCCTGCTCGAGAAACATCCGTGCGAGCGGCAGGATGTCTTCTTTCCGTTCACGCAGCGGCGGCAACGTGAGCGTGAAGACCTTCAGCCGATAGAATAGGTCTTCGCGAAACATCCGCTTCGCGATGCAGGCCCCGAGATCCTGGTTGGTCGCGCAGAGGATCCGGACGTCGACCGAGAAGGACCGCGTGTCGCCTAGGCGGCGGATTTCGCCATCCTGAAGTGCGCGTAAGAGCTTGGCCTGAAGCCCGAGGGGCATCTCCGCGATCTCATCGAGCAACAAAGTGCCACCCTCCGCGGCTTCGAACAGCCCACGCTTCGGGGTTGCGGCACCCGTAAACGCCCCCTTTGCGTGACCGAAGAGCTCGGACTCAAGAAGATCGCCAGGCAACGCGGCCACGTTCACCGCGACGAATGGCGCGCTCTTGCGCGGGCTGTTGGCGTGCAACGCCCGGGCGAAGACCTCCTTACCGGTGCCGCTCTCACCCTGGATGATCACTGGAGCATTGCTCGCCGCAATGGGCGCAGCGCGCAGCATCAGCGCCCGCATCGGAGCGCTCTCCGCCACCACCCTCGAACAGCGGCGCAAGCCCGGTGCCTCTGGGATCAGCCGGCAAACGCTGCACAGCTTGGGACCGCGTTCAAACGGAACCTGACACCCGGGATCTATCGACAAGCGTTTCATAGTGTTGCATTTTGAAACGTAGTGCCGGGTGTGCTCGTCGGCAATGGCGGATTTGCACGCGGCCCCTTTCGTCGCAGACTGCTAATGTGGTTTGGCACGGGACCTGCGTCAGCCGGGAAGGACAGCAGATGACCGAAAAGCGAACGATGCTGAAACCGGCCCATCCGGAGCGGGTGTGCTGGGGGTGCGAAAAGCTTTGTCCAGCCGACGGTCTTAGCTGCGGGAATGGTTCAGAGCGTACGATGCACCCGATCGAGCTCTTTGGTGACGACTGGCTAGAGGCGAGCCAGCGGGATGACCTGACGAGCGATCCCGAAGAGTGACGGGCGCTCGACGACGTCGCAACAAGCCTACGGGGCCGGGGCCTCGGCTGGGTTCCGAGGGCAACGCAATTCTCGAACCTGGCCCGAGCCTCAGAAATCGACCCGACGCATCACGGCGCGCGGCAACAGCCGGATCACCGCCATGATCGCGCGCCAAGGTGCTGGCGCATAGATCACGGGCGTGCTGCGGTCGATGGCCCTGAGCACGCGAGCCGCCACGGCATCGGGTTCGCCGGCAAAAGGTGGAGGCTTCAGCTCCGCGGTCATTGCGGTGCGGACGAACCCCGGCTTGACGCACACTACGCGCAAGCCGCGTGCGTGGTAACGGTGGTCCAAACCTTCCAGGTAGGCGGCGAGGCCGGCTTTTGCGGCGCCGTAGAGTACGACCGGCTTCCGACCGCGATCCCCGGCGACGGAACCGAATACGCAGAGCGTGCCGCCACCGCCTCGTTCGAGCAGGCGCCTTCGGGCCGCTTCGCAGAACAGAACGGTCGCTGTGAAATCCAAATCGAGCAAGCGCCGAGTCAGCTCGGGATCTTCTTCGAGCTCCGCTTGAGAAGCGAACAGCGCGGCGCTGACAACTACCGTGTCGAACACGCCGATTTGGTCTTCGATGCTGTCAAGCGCACGCTCGAAGCCCTCAGGCTGTTCCAGATCGCATTCTGCCGTCGCGACGGGCGAGCGCGCGCCGCGGAGTTCGAGATCCCGCGCACTTCGTTCGAGATCGCGTCGGCTCCGACCGAGCAGAGCGATGGTCTCTCCGCGCGCCGCCAGGCGTCGCGCCAGCGCGCGCCCCATGCCTTGCGTCGCACCGAGCAGTACAACTCTCATTGTGCGTTTCCGAGCAGGCGTTCGGACTGCGCGCTGCGGATCGAGTGCGTCGGATCCCAGCGGTCGCGGACCGAACGCCAGTCTTTCAGACGCTGCTCCATTTTCGTGAAGTGTTCCCGCCGGGTGAAGGCATCTTTGGCCAGATAGATGCGGCCTCCTTCTTCGATCACCCGCTCGTTGAGCGCAGCGACGAGCGCCGGCGTGTCGTCACGGATCGGCAGATCCAGGGCCAGCGAGACGCCCGGCATCGGGAACGACAAGAAGCCCGTGCCCTCGGCTCCGCAGTCCTTCGCGACGCACAGAAAGGACGCCCCTCCACGCTCGGAAAGCGTCTCAAGCACCCGTCGTGCGGCCCCGGGTCGGGCAGCGCGCGGCAGCACGCACTGGTACTGGGTGACGCCGCGGCGACCATAGAGTCGCGGCCAATGGGCGATGGCATCCAGAGGGTAGAAGAACGCCTGCGGATGCACGATGCGTGCCCGGGGTGAGCTGCGATGCATCGCGTAGAACCCCGCGTTGAACAGCCGCATCAGGGGACCGCGCATCAGCCCGTCGGGCATGGTCCAGGGCACAGAAGGTCGGCGGTACGGCGTGGGAACGCCGGCGGGGGCTTCTTCGGGCTCGGCCCAACGTCCACGGATCAGGACGCCACGACCGAGCTGGGCGCCGCGAGCAAGGCAATCGACCCATGCGACCGTAAACGGCCAATCGTGCGCCGAGCGCTCCAGCCCGACGATTAGCTCGTCGATGGCGCGCAGGCGGAGCTGCTCCGCGATGATCCACGGTGACGGGATCCGTTCCAGCTGAAGCTCCACCTCCAGAATGTGACCGGTGAGGCCCATGCCGCCGAGCGTGGCGCGAAACAGTTCAGGTTCCTCTTCTCGCGAGCACTCCAGGACGCGACCGTCCGCAACGCGCAACGTGAGCCGCGTCACGTGCTCACCGATGCAACCAGCCACGTGATGGTTCTTGCCGTGCACGTCGGCGGCGACCATGCCGCCCAAGGTCACGTTCCAGGTGCCGGGTGACACTGGCGAAAACCAACCTTGCGCCAGGAACACCTCGAACAGCTCCCGCAGCGTGAGCCCCGCCTCGGCATGGAGCAGACCCGTATCAGGGTCGAAGGCGAGCAGGCGGTCCGCTAACGTCGTGTTGACCACTACGGGGTGATTGGAGGGCGGCAGCGACGAGTCGCCATAGGAACGGCCGAGGCCGCGGCTGAGAACTGCGCCTCGCGTCGCGCGCTCCAGATCGCTTGTGCGCACCTGACGCGCCCGAACGGGTTGTCCACCCCAGCCCGAGATCAGCTCGTAGTGCTCCGCGTGCTCATGAGGCGTCCGTCTCATCGTCGTCAAACGCTCCCCGACGGACTCGAGGGTGCCCCACCGTCGTCCTCCCATCGCCCAAGCCAAGCCCGTGAAGTGTCAAAATCGACGTCCCGCGAGGGATCTGGTGGGGACGCTGAGTCTGTCCGGACGCACCTCGCACCAGACCGCAGCGCCCCCTGTTCCACCTCTTTTAGCGCAGTAACGAGGTGGGCGACTGCCGGTCCGGGCAAGAGACTCGCGTAATAGAGCGGCGCGCACTCGTAGATAGACGTACCCGGACAGCCGGCTTCCAGCATTTCTTGGCTCTGCCGCACTAGTTCCGCAGAAATCGGATACGACTCCGAGCAAAGGTCGCACGGCACGTCGATGAGAATGTGTTTCATCACGTCGATCATCGTGACTTCCTTCCACGCGCGCCCATGTGCGCGCACGAGAAACCAAGTGCACGCTCCATGCCGCTCGCGATCGAAGCTCAAATCCCAAGCCGAGACGCTCGTACCGTTTCATACGTTCCAATATGAAACCTTCTGCGCAAGGGATTTCCGCGCTTTCCGGCGTGCGCGTGCGCTCACCAGCGCCCCCCGGCTGGGCGTCTTCTTTGTGCCGAGGGCAAAGCGAGTAGGAACCAGACGAGCGTCGCGCAGGCCCCCACCCACGCCGCGCCTGCAACCTGGAGCAGGTTGACACGCAGCTCTCCGCGCGAAAGCCCGGCGGCCAGGCGCAGCACGGCCGCGACGTTTACCAAAAAGGCGACGGCCAACAAGCGACGTGAGCGCTCCGGATCCACACCGCTGGTCATGGCGCGAATGCGCCCCATGACTAGCAAGGTGAGCGCGCCGATGGCGCCGATGGTCAGTCCGTGCAGAGCGTCGCTCGGCACCAGCCAGACTGGCAGGGCGTGCGACGCGCGCAGCGCAAGACCGACGGCCAACCAGAGATAGCCCACACCGAGCGCGGCCAGATTCCAAGTCCCGAAGCAGGTCCACAAGCGCCACCGCATCCAACGTGCGAGGGAAAGGACCGCGCCGATGAGCGCCACCCAGTTGGCCACCTGCGCGGCCGCGGCGACGAGATCGCACATGGCGAGGACCGCGAATGTTGCGAACAGCGCGACTTCGATGCGAGGCTGGACGCGCTCTGAGAGTTGCTGTCCCCGTCGATAGAAGGCGCCCGCAGCAGCCGCAGCTATCAGCCGACCGCCCATAAACGTCAGCAGCATCGCGTACAGGTCGAGTGCGACCAAGAGCAGCCGTGGGCGCAGCGCCGTCGCAAAGGGTGCAATGGCGGCCGTCATCAACAGCGACACGACGAGCGGCCCAAGCACGCAATTGCGGGGCTGAGATGGCCCACGAAAGAGCTTCGGCGCAGCCGTCGCCACAAGCCCGGCAGCGAACGTTGCACTCGCTGCCGCGTGCACGACGCCAAAGGGTGCGATCAGGGCCGCGATGCGCGCCGAGAGCCAGGCTAGCCCCAATCCGACTGTGACAGGGCGCGACACGGGACCAGTCAAGAAGCCGCCGACCACCGCGAGCGCGTAGCCGAAGAGCAGCTCGTGCCCATGCCAGTCCGCACTTGCGATTCGCGACCCGAGCTGTCGCAGGATCAGCCAGGCCGGGACTGAAACTCCGCCGAACAACGCCGCAGCAATGAAGAGTGCGCGTTGAGGGCGCTTCCCTTCCGCTGATTTTGATCGGGCCCGTTCGGGCCTCACGCCCTGGAGGGCGCGACTCACGAGATGGTGAGCAAGATGGCGCTGTCGGAAATAGCCTCGACGTCGTGAACGACGGCTCGGTCCAGGAGCTGCAGCCCCCCAGCGACGTGCTCCACGCACCCGTCAGGCGTGCAGACGCCGAGCCAGCCTTCAATCGTTTGAATCAATACCGGTCGATCGACATGGTGTTCGCTCAGCGTCTTGCCTTGGGCGAGCACAACGAGCACGACGCTCAGCTCCGGACGCTTGAACAACGTGCGCGCCGCCTGTCCCCCATCCATGTACTGGGAAGTGGCTCGCAGGTCGGCTATCTGCTCGAAGATCGCGTGGTGCCCGGCATTCACTGGAACGTGGTGGACCCGCGCAACCGAGCCCCGTAGATGCGTAACTGGTTCCGTGTTCAACATGACTCACTGCTATTGCAGGAAGCGTGCCGCGTGAGCAGCCCCTGTGCTCCGGTCAATAGCGAAACCTCCAAACCAAGTCGAGGGCAGCGCTCCCTGCATTCCCCAGTTCCGTTCGCAGCGACCAGCGTTGTGAAAACCGCCAATCCAGCGTGCTGGTGAAGGCGTCGGTGTTGTCCTGGGGACCGATTTCGTTGCTATCGGTCTCCTGTGTGTATGCGCCCTCCAACCACAACCCGTCAGTCATCCTAATTGCAGCCGCGGCGCCGGAACGAGTGCTGTCACTCTTGGCGCGAAGTTGCACGCCCTCCAGCGGCGTGTTTTCCAACATTTGAGTGACTCCCCGCAGCGCAATGGCGCTGGCAAGGGCCACATCGCCGCTGCCGCCCAACAAGCGCGCAAGGATTTCTGGCTGCGCCATCGCCGGATCGCTGCGCAATGCCAGCCGTGCCTTCTTGAGCGTGCCGGTCAGATCGATGAAGATGGTGGTGCCATCTTGAGCGGCCCACTTGGCGGTCAGGAAAACGTGAGGGTTCTTGGCATTTCCGGTGTCGAATACGACGCGACCGGACTCGATAGTGAACAACTTGCCGAACAACGGCACACGACCGCCGGGGATAAACACGATGCTGCCAGTCAGTCGCGCGGGCGCAGCGCCCACGGTCAGCGTTGGCTGCCCCGACAGCGTGATGTCGATGCCTCTGAGCCGCACTCGCGTCCGTGTGGCATCCAGTCGTATTTCCCAGGGCATCGTCGCGGGGTCACGAAGCATCGGCTTCGGTTGGCCAATGATCACACTGGGGTGTGCGTCCAACGCTTGCACGTTGTCGCCCCCGCTGTCCGTGAGTTCGGCAAGCATGCGATCCGTCACGACCTGCAACTCGTAGTGTGTCGCGTTTCGTCGTAGTCGCACAGCAGCACTGCCAGTGGTTTCCCCAAGGGTCACTCCGTCCAGGGTAATGGGAAACCGCGTCATGCGCAGGCGTCCGGTTCCCGCGCGAAGCCCCCGCTTGTCCAATTGCAGTTGGGCTTGCCCGCGTAGCTCGCGGCCGTCTCCCGCGCGCCCGTACAAGTCGCTGACCACGAGCGTGGCACGGCCGTCCCGGCCGACCAGCTTGGCCCGAGCTTTGATGCCCGCTAGGCGATCACCGAGCGCGGCAATTTGTAGTTTGCCGTCACGAAGGTCGAAGCTGCCGTCAACGCGACTGCGCCAGCGGTTTTCGATATTCGAATGAGCAAGGCTCGCAACAATTTCTGCGCCGAGCAGGCCGTCGAGCTCCGAAACCACGTCGCCGAGCAACGGCTTGAACAGTGAAGCTCGCACGCCGCGGGCCGTTAGCTCTGCTCGCAACGGCACTTCGCGATCGAGTCGAGGCAGCCCACTATTCCACGAGAGACGGCCGACAACGCTCGTCTTCAGATCCCCATTGCCTTGCTTGCCGCGCAGGCCGATCGTTACATCACGACTGTCGGAAAAGGCACGCAGGGCTACTTCTTCCAACATCGTGTCATTGACACCTGCGTCTACGAGCCGGAGACCGGCGGACACTTCGGGCAGCTGCCTTTGTCGTTCTACCCGCACGACGCCATGCAGTTTGCCCCGCAGCGTTGCGGTTGAGTCGGGAGCCAGCATCTGCAGCGGCAAACCCGACAGCTGCAACTGGGTCGACCCACGCAACTGTGTCAGCGCGTGTTTGTCTCCAGCAAACAGACGCGAGAGTGGAGCACGTGCATCCAGAGTGGCCCGCGCTAGGCGTTTGCCGTCGCTCGCTGCCTCCACGCTTCCGCCGAAGGCCCCGGACGAGGCGTCTGCGTGCACGTCCGCACGCACGTCCATAGTCGGCACCCGCGGGTCGTTGGTGTAGCTCAGCCCGGCGCCGTCAGCCACGATTCGAATCGACGGTGCGCCCAGAGTTCCTGCGATGAGCCCTTGAGCCCGTAGCTTTCCCTTCAGCTCCAGAGGCCGGAGCGCTTTCGGAAGACCGGCGACGCGACGCGGCCCCAGCGAGACGTGCCCAACCAGCCAGCGCTCACGCAGCGAGGCCAAGAGCTCTGGCCATGACTTGCTCAGATCCCGCACGCGGAACGGAATGCGCGCTTCGCCGTCAGCCGCAGTTCCAAGTCTGTCGTGGATCTGGACACCCACTCGGGCTACTCCGCCACGCAATTGGATGTGGCTGCTCAGATCGAAACCTTGGCTCAGTTCGCGGGCCTTTTGGTCGGATTTGCTGGCTAGCTCCAGTGCGTTGGTCGACGCGGTCAAGTCCAACGTCGGCTCGTCCGTTGGGTTGCTTCGACTCACCTGCGCACGGGCGCTCAGCGTACCGCTGACCCGCAACTCAGGTTCGAAGCCCAGCGCTCGGGTGACTTCCGTCAGTGGCACGGCGGACACGCCCGCGTCCGCGCTTCCGGTCAGCTCGTGCCAAGTCGTCGGATCGAATGCGCCCCTGCTGGGCAATCGGAATGTCGCGTGGCCAGCACCGAAGCGAGCCGTCTTCGCTGACGCAGCGAGGGTCATCTGCTGCTCTTCAGCGCGCATCTCTACGATGCCGACAACGCGGCCCAGTGCGCCCAGCTGGTCGCTGTCCAACCGAAGCCGCGCACCACCGCTCGGAGTGCCCCGATCGATTCTGAAATCTGCCGCGACTCCCAGCTGACCCGTGACGGGTTCACTCACGCCGGCGATCCGCGCGAGGGCGCGCAGATCGATGCCTTCGGAATGGATCTTTGCGCGAATCCGCCCAGGTGCAACCAGCAGCGTCCCAGAAATTGGCTTACCTGCGCCGGCGATCACAAAGTCCCGAAGCGCCAGTGTTCCGGCATTGACATCCAGGCGTGTTGCTTTCGCGGTAATTCGCTGTCCGCGCGCCCCTACCGCCGCTCGCAGAGTGTTGAGGCGGCTCGGTGTGGCGAGCGGAACTCGCGCCCCAACAAACAGCTGCGTGTTGAACGGACCGCGCGTCTCCAGTTCGACGTCGGGAGTCAACAGCGCTCCTTGAGCAACGGCACGCAGCTCCGAAAAGCCGTAGTTGCTCACATTGAGTCGAAACGCGGTGAGTTCGCCGGCAAGGCGTAAGCGCGCGGGGTCCAGAGGTCCGCTTACCGTGAGCCGTGCCTTCGAATCGGGAAGACTGAGCACGTTGCCGACGTGTACTTCACGCGCAGCCACGCTGGCGGCAAGATGGATCTTGTCACTCGTGAGTTCGCCCTCCAGCCGTGCCTCAGCCTGACCCCGGAGCGAAATCGACTCCGCGAGCCGCGTCGCGTTCTGCAGCTTGAACGGCCGAACTTTTGCGGTGAATGCTAGTGCGTTGCCTCGCGTCTTGAAGTCAACATGGGTCGGCATCCCGGGTTCGTGCAGCTTCAGGTGTCCGCTGATTCGAGGTGAGTCAATGCTGGCTTGAAAATCCACTGCAGGTACCGGGATCTCGTCCAACTCAGTCGCCGCGGCGGTACCGTTGATGTCCATCATCCAGCGATTCGCGCGATACCAGGCTTTCAGTTGAGCGGACAAGCTGACGCGTCCCTTAGGCGGTCTAGCCATAAAGGACTTGAGCTGGAGCCCAGCGACGTCCAGCTTCAGCGCGAGTTCGAGCTCGCGGTTCGCGGCAAATTCGCCATCGATCCACCCGCGTGCACCACCGAGACTGACGACTCCGTTTAGTTTAGCGGCAACAGGCGTGCCTCGAATTGTTAGGTGCAACTCGGCTGGGCTGCGTATGGGCCAAGGTTTCCATATCTGCGAAACGGCGTGGGGGGTTGCGTTCCAAACCGCTGCGGTTGCGCGAAACGGGTGCTCTCCTTTGGCGTCGAGCGATCCATTCGCGGAGAGTCGTACCGCGCCAACGGAGCCGTCGAAACTCGCACGCGACACGCCGGCCGTTTCCAACTGCGCGGAAACATCGCCAGTCACTGCCACCGGCAACAATCCGGACAGGCTCACTCGAAATGGGTCGACGCGCACGCTCAGCCCCGCGGGCGTCACGTGCAGCGCGCCTTCAATGGCAGCCATGCGCACGCGCACGTTTTTCGCATCGAACAGCCCCCCTTCGATCTCCGTTTTCTTGATCTGCACACTCTCAATGTCCACCCGAACGCTTGCGTCTGTGGATGCCGATGCTGGCTCCGCCGGACTGAGGGCCAGCTTCAAGGAGGGTGTCGCCGACTGTTTGTCTTCCCGCAACGTGATACGCAGGTAGCGCGCGGAGCATTGGCGGATTCGGATCTCCAAATCTGATTGCATCAATCCCGCAAGGAACCGCGATGTGGACCACTTCACGTTGAGGTCCTCAACGTACAAGACCTCGACGCCCTGAAGGTCTTTCACGCTGGCGGTGGAGATTTCGAATCCTGCGAGCGAAGCGCGACGGACGCTTCCGAGCTCAAAGTCTCCTTTGAGCTCAGCATTCAACTGAGTCCGTGCCAGACGTTCGAGGACGCGTCGCGCCGGAGGGGTATTCAGATGCAGAGTGACTCCAAGCACGGCGGACACGAGCAATGTCGCGGCGGTCAAGGCCACCAACGCAGCACCACGGAATCGTCTGGCAAACGGGCGCACCTAGAATGCCTCACCAATCGCAATGTGGACAGCGATCGGCAAGCCGAGAATCGTTCGGGGATCCCCTTCAGACGCCGGCAGTGTGGCTTTGCCCAACGCTTGCAGTCCCGGTATCCGGTAAGCAAGGTCCAGGCGGAGAGGCCCGATCGGAGTGTGGTAGCGCAGCCCAGCGCCACCGGAAACATGTGGAAAGTCGGGGCGGAAACTGACGACGTCCTGCGTCACATCGCTGCTGTCCGCGAACAGCACCCAATACAGGTGCTCGGTACTGCGAACGCGCACCTCCAGCGACAGCTCCCATAAGCTGAGCCCACCGAGCGGCCGCAAACAGGCAGGCGGCAAGGGAGTGGCGCCGCAGTTTTCCCCTGTGGGGACAAGGAATCCGATCGGTCCGTGTGGACCAACCCCTCGCAACGGATAACCACGGTTGGAGTTCGGTCCGCCCGAATAAAACGCGCGGAATAGCAGCTTGTGTTGGTCGCGAATCACGTCCGGCGTCGTGACATTGCCAGTGACGTCTTGGCCAAGTGTACTGCCGTAGTCGTCGGGAAACAGCAATCCCGTCGTCATACGAGTCGCCAGCACCAGATCCGAACTCAGCGGCAGATAGGTGCGCAACTCAGGCCGAATGCGCACATCCGACACCGTTCCGCCGAAGACAAAGCCCGCCACCTGGACTTCGGTTTTGAGTAGCAGTCCGGAATGGGGCGTGATGCGATCGTCTCGGAAGTCGAATTGCAAGTCGGCCTCGGGATACGAAACCCGAACCGCGTCGACACCTGCTGGCCGATCACCCTGGTAGGTAAACGGAAAGTTTGCTTGCCCTCATGGTTCAACGCGGCCTGAGCGGAAAGTTACCGTGCGGAAATAAAAGCGCTT
>CALMUT010000038.1 GCA_937872925.1 uncultured Myxococcales bacterium
CGGCGGGCGGCACGAGTGGCGGCGGCACAAGCGGAAGCAGCGGCGCGGGCGGCGCCAGCGGCGGCAGCGGTGGGCTGTCTGGAACGGGCGGCTCTGGCGGAACGACCGGTGGCAGCGGTGGCAGCGGCGGGGCGACCGGCGGAAGCGGCGGAACCGGCGGGGCGACTGGCGGAAGCGGCGGAACCGGCGGGGCGACTGGCGGCACTGGTGGCAGCACCGGTCCGCCACCCTGCGGACTGGGAAGCGACGACTTCTCCGACGGCACGATCGGAAGCCTGTGGGGGATTTGGAACACCGGGCATAGCGAGCAGGGCGGCGTGCTGCGCATCACACCAGACGCGCCCACAGCGATGCATACGGGCATGACCACGACGACCGTGGCCAACCTTTCGAACTGTGCCGTCAGCGTCGAGCTGGTTCAAGTGCTGTCCACGTTGGATTCCACGAGCGCCTACCTGCTGCTGCAACCAGAGCCCTTCAAGCAGAGCGACGTGACTTTCATCCAGTGGGAAGAGGGCAACTTGTACATGGGCAAAGAGCCCGTGCCCGCCATCCAACCCTACAATGCAGTTTCGGATCGTTGGTTACGTATCGCCTCGTCCGGAGGAACCACCCGCATGGAAACCTCACCGGACGGGAAGATCTGGACCACCAAGCACTCGATTTCGACGCCCACGTCCTACACTGCCGGCCGCGCCGAGTTGGCGGCCGGCACTTGGAAAGCGCAGCCCAGCGTGGGGACCGCAATCTTCGACAATTTCAACAAGTAGCGCGCACGTTGATTACGCACGGCACGGCTTGATTCAGCGTAAAAACGAAAGTTTGTCCCGGTGCGCGGCTTGCGCTGCGTTGTAGTCGCTCTGGTCTAGGCCAAGGGCTTGTGCAGTTTGGCGCAGCACATTGACTTCCGCATGGGAGATTTCCCCGTCCGCGGCAGCAAGGTCCACCAGCACTTGAAGCACGTCGCGTTTCAGTTCCGGGTCCGCCAATTCGCGTAGCGTGCGGCAGTAGCGCGACGCTTGCACGGTCGCCACTTCGAGGACGTGCTCGCGAAGCACCGCGCTAATAGCCGTGACCCCGGACGCCGTCATGCCGTGCACGCGGCTCAGTTCTTCACGCACACGGTCCTCTTCGGCCCGTGAGTAGTCGCGATCCGCGTAGGCCACCACGCCGAGCAGTCCGGCGATGGCAGCCACCACCTGCACCGACTCTTCATCGGCGCTCTGCAGCTCGCGGCGTACTACGGCCACGAGCTGCTCGGCCCCCTGTAGCGACTCCTTGTCGCCGGCGCGCTTCAGAAACTTGCCGAACACCTAGTGTGACACCAAGCCGCCCTTGGGTGCACTGGCCACGGCGCTCTTGTCTTCGAGCGGCACGTTCAGGCGCTTGAGCGCCTTGCATGCCCACACGCGTTCGACCTTCTTCTTTTCGTCTTTGTAGTAGCGGCCGTAGCGGGAGCAGCCGCTGCGGAGCATCGCCAAACCCTTGTCCCGGTCCCGCTTCATCCCAACACCCCGGGCGATGAAATACCCGAGTTCGCCACAGGCGCCGCGATTGCCGTAGGAGCAGGCGCGTTCCAAGAATTTGGCGGCACCGGCAGCGTCCTTCTTCACTCCGTCCCCAGACTCCATCATCATGGCTAGCTCCCGACAGTCCGTGCTGCTGCGCAGGTTGCAGCTCTTTTCGTAGAGCTCGGCGGCTTTCTTCATGTCCTTGTCGGTATCTTTTCCGTCCTTGTACATACGGGCGAGATTGCGACAGCTCATCGTCTTGCCCGAGGCGCAGGCGCGCTCTCGGATACGGATGCCCTCCGCGACGTTCTTGGGAATGCCGTCGCCACGAATGTACATATCCGCAACGGCCTCGCAGGCGTTCGAGGATTTCCCGTAACAGGCGCGTTTGTACAAGCTCAGCGCTTCAGCCGGATTGGGCCGCATACCCATCAGGCCGCGACGCATGGCATAGCCGAGGGTTTCGCAGGAATTGTAGGAGCCCAACTGGCACGCTTCGCGGTAATACTTCACCGCCTTGAGCGGGTCCTTCGTGGTGCCGCCGGTGCCGTAGTTGTACTTGCGTGCCAAGCGCTCGCAGGCGCGGGGATCTCGCTGCTCACACGATTTGGCGTACAGCGCCAAGGAACGCTCCTTGGTCGAGTCCGTTACGATGCCTTGCTCGTGATAGTAGCCTAGGTTGTTACACGCGGTGGTGTTGCCCAGCTCACAGGCATGTTCGAACAGCTCCGCCGCTTTCTTGGTGTCCTTCGCCACGCCACGCCCAAAGTGGTAAGCGGCGCCCAAATCCGAGCATGCTGGAGCGTATTCCCCCGAACACGCATGCTCGAAATGCTGCAACGCCAGCTTGTAGTCGAGCCCCGTACCGCGACCGGAGTAGTAGTCGCCCGCGAGGTGGAAGCAGCTCCGCGGGTGACCGGTCTTGCAGCCGCGCTCAAAGAACTCGTGAGCGCGTTTGTCGTCCTTTTGCACACCCTGACCGGTCTGATACAGCATGCCGATCACACGACAGCCTTCGCCATCGAACAGCTCACACGCGCGCTGGTAGTACTCCAAAGCGCGGATCTTGTCCTTTTGCCGGCGCACACGCCCGAATTCGTAGATTTCTCCGAGTTCACTACATGCATACCCGCTGGCGTTGTCGCACCCCTGTTTGATGAGTTGGTACGCCTTGTAGTCGTCGCGCTTGATGCCGTGCCCGTACATCATTGCACGCCCCAAACGGGCGCAACCCTCGGCGCCCCCCCAGAGTTCACAGGCCTTGGAGTAGTGCTGGACAGCGATCTTGTAGTCTCGTTCCACACCCCGCCCAACCTGATGCGCAATGCCGAGCTCGACGCAGCCCTTCGCGCTATTGGCGTCGCAGGATCGCTTGAACAGCTCGACAGACTTGAGACGATCTAAGGTGGTTCCGCGCGCTGTCGCGTGCATGTTCCCAAGATAGGCACAGCCGTCTGCGTCGTCACCGACACAAGCCTTTTCGTAGAAACTGAACGCCTTCTTGTAGTCACGCGCCGTGCCCACGCCGCGTTCATAGAGTTCCCCGAGCTCGGTGCAGCCGTGCGCGTGCCCGCTAGCGCATGCGCGGTCGAACAGCGGCAGCGCGCGGTCATTCTTTGCGTTGGAGGTCACTCCGTCGCGGTGCATGCGGCCCAGGAAGGTGCAGCCAGCGCCGTCTCCGTCCTTGCAGGCTTTTTCGAAGGTCTTGAAGGCCTTGTATTCGTCCTTCTGAATTCCCGCACCCAGCAACGCGTGGGCCCCCATTTCCGAACAGGCTGAGTCGCTGCCCAAGTCGCACGCCTTCTTGAAGAAGGCCACCGCTTGGATGATGTCCTTCGAGACGCCGCCATGCGCGTTGCGATACAAACGCCCAAGCTGTTCACAGCTCTGGGCATTCGACTTGTCGCACTGCTCGCGGCAGGGAACCGCGTCTTTGCCATTGCAAGCGTAGCCACGCTTTGCGCTGGCCTTTTGGGTGCATTTTTTGCCATCCCATACCAGCGTGCCCTCGCACTGGGGCACCCCCGCGACGACGACGGCTTTGCCTTGAGCGTCTTTCTCGACCTCAAGCTTTTCTTTGCCGAGCGGTCGCAGTTCAAGCCGCAGCAAGGAGGTGCAGCCGTCCGGTGGTTTCTCGGCTTCGGTCGATGCATTGGCGCATTTGTCGATGCTGCCGTCCTTGGTACCGACTACCTTGCTGCTCGCCGTCTTGGCTTCGACACTGGCTCCGAAGAGGCCCGCCACGGTGCTTGCCTTGCTCTTTTGGCCGGACTGAATGGCAAACGCGCCAACCGTCGCGCCACGCACGAAATGGGTGGCGCCGTCACACTCCCCTTCTAGGTCCCCACGTTCTGCGCGAGTCCGCACGGCGGTGCGCTTACCAACGATCACCAAACCGATGTCGAGGGCGGCACCCTTCGCGAATTCGCCGCCCACGCTGGCGCCCATCGCGGCCATGATTCCGGGCAGATTCGCCTTGACCTCGTCGGCCGTCTCATAGCGGATCATCTGCTCTTTCTTGCTCACGCCGACGTAGCCGTAGCCTCCAAGGATATGGCAGTCCTTCAGCAGCTTGATCTCGTTCTTCTGGTAGCGCACGAGGGCGATGCGATCGCGCATCATGACTTCCAGGTCCGTGCGGTGGTTCGGATTCCAATCCACCACCAGGGGCTCGGCGTAGGTGTCGACAACGTCCGTGGACATGCCGCCCAGCTCGCCGGCCACGTCGTGCCCGTCGTGGGGGCCGGGCCCCTTCGAACCGCCACAATTGAAGGCAACGGGCAACAGCCCAACCAAGATGCTGAAACGTATCCAACGAACCATGACGACCTCGCAAAAGTCAGGGTGAGCGCAAATCTATGACCCATGACTATAAACAGCCGCGCGGAGAAATGGGCCGCACAAAACGCGATCCCGCGGTTTCAGCGAGTGTGCTTGCCAGGGAGCTCACGCGCTTTGGAGGCGTTCGTGGGGTGTTTTGTGGGATTTGGAGCGCATGACGCCAGTCATGCAGGAACGCGTGAGGTGTTCAAAAGCAAGCGGGGAGCCGTACTCGACCCAGGTGTGTGGCCGGAAATAGAAAGAAGCCACTGACCCCGCGGCGCCCAGGCTCACGGACGAAGATGCGGCGACCCCGCACATGAAGAGGTTTTCTTTTCTGGGATAGCGCGAGCAGCTTCGGATCCCGCGGCGGCCGGCACGAGACGCCGCCAGACTGGAAAAGCCGCGCGTTTGTCGTGCGCGGCGCACAGCTCCGTGCCACAGTCGGGCCATGACTGCGGAGCGCGAGGAGCAAAACGCAGAAGAAGAAGATCTGACCTCGCGCAGCGACATCAAACGGGCGCGAAAGACCAGAGAAGACGCGCTTTCGCGACTCGCGAAGCGCTTGTGCGCCCTGACACCGCCCAAGCTCGAAAAGCTGGAACTTCCAGAGCCAGTGCTGGAGGCAATATTTCTGGCGCAATCCATCAAGGCGCACGCCCCGAAGAACCGCCAGCTCCGGGTGGTACGCAGCCAGCTGCGCGCGGAGAACTGGCCCGGCATTGTCGTTCGGCTCGAGCAACTGCAAAAGCACGGGCGGGTGACGAGCTCGAGTTCCGACGGCGGCAGCGATGCTCAGGCGCGCTCATGGATGGTGCGCCTGCTGGGCGAGGGCAACGTGGCTTTGAACGAGCTGCTCGAAGCACACCCGGCGCTAGACCGAAAACACATCCGCACACTGGTGCGCAACGTACAGCATAGCTCCGCTGAGCGCCGAGCTCGTGCCGAGGAAAAACTGGCGCATACCCTGGAGCAGGCGCTCCGCTAGCAGCGCTGCTCTGGGGGGGCTGGGATGCAAAAACCGGGGCCTAGATGGCAAATGCGGGGCGTCTGTTAACACTTCGAGTTGGGCGCGCGTCTATCCAACCATCGACCCTCGTTCCGCGCTTCCGTCGGCCAGTCTGGGCCCGCTGTACTTTGGCCCGCAAAGGGGAGCCAATCCCGGCTCAGTCCCAATGAGTGCCACGGAGAGCGCCTCCGACGACGCTGCACTGGTGCAGGCGGCCAGCGGGGGCGACCCGATCGCTTTTGGACGCCTATTCGAGCGCTACGCCAAGACGGTGCATGGCGTGTTGCTATCACGACTGATCAAGGCGGACGCGGACGACCTCACTCAAGAGGTGTTCTTGCTCGCATTCCGCAAGATTTCGAGCCTGACGGAGCCGAGTGCGTTTGGCGGATGGTTGTGCGCTATCGCCCGCAATCGCGCCACAGACTTCTTGCGCAAGGACAGACAGCACGTGGAGCTCACGCGGGACATTCCGTCAGCAGATCCGAGACGTGCAGAAGCTGAAGAAGTTCTGATGGTGATTCGTGACCTCCCGGAAGCGTACCGAGAATCGCTGGTGCTTCGTCTGGTGGAAGGAATGACGGGGCCGGAGATCGCGGAACGTACCGGGCTCTCGCAGGGCTCGGTACGGGTGAATCTACATCGCGGCATGCGCTTGCTGCGCGAAAGGCTCGGCAGCGATGACGAGTGACTACCTGTGGGATGGAACGGGCGCCGTGGACGAGGACGTGCGGGCGCTCGAAGAAAAGCTATCGACGCTGCGATATCGACCCAGCGCGCGGCCGCTACTTCGCCGGCAAGGGCTCCCGCTTCGCGGAATGGCGATGGGCGTGGCAGCGCTGGCTGCGGCAGCCGCCGCGGCCTTATGGCTGGGCGTGCGGACTTCCGGCGACGGGCTCGTCGCGGAACGCCGTGGGCCCGAAGGGGAACACGCGCCGGGGGTCGCAGCGAGTGAGGCGCAATCCCCTGGCACTCGATCTGCGCCACCTGCACCCTTGCTTCCAGGCGGCCGTTCGACAGCGGGAAGCGCTCGACCGCAAGCAGGCCAGTTGCCCGACGCCACCAGCGCTGGCGGCAATCCCGATGCATCGCTCAGGTCGGAAGACGTGCAGAAGGTGATCGCCTCTAGGAAACACGAACTTCATCGCAGATGCTTCGCACCCGCGCGGGCAAAGAGCACCACAGATGCTCCTGACACGGTGCGTTTGCAAACACGGCTGAAGATCGCCAAGGACGGCCAGGTGACGTCTGCTGTCACATCAGGTAGCGACCGAGGCTACGCGGGCCTGGGTGAATGTGTTTCCAGCTGGGCGCGCGGCCTGCGTTTCCCGCGCTCGAAGCAGGGAGGCACGGTGCACGTTCCCTTCGTGTTTCACAGCAGCGACAAGGGCGGCGTGATCGACCCGTTCAAGAACGCGCCGGCCCCGCCCCGCGGAAGTGCTCCGGCTGTCAATCCGTGGGGTGGCGTCAAAGGCGACGTATCCCAAGAGCCAGGTAGCCCTTCACCGGGGGACCCCCCAAGCGGTTCCGGCGGCAGGGGCGGGTTTGCCCCCGGGATCAAAAAGAAGCGCTGTTCCTCTCGGACGTCACGCGGGTGATCGCCCGAGAGCGGGCGAATATCGGCAGCAGTTGCTGGTCCAGTCGGAAGGCAAACGCAGATGCGCCACCCACGGCGCGCGTTTCTGTGTCGCTGTCGATCGCACCCTCAGGCGCGGTCACTCGAGCAATCGCCGCCGACCCACCGGGCTACCCAGGTCTCGGCGCCTGCGTCGCCAACGCGGCGCGCCGTTTTCAGTTCCCACGCGCCCAGGGTCCAACGACCGTAAACGTGCCCTTCGTCTTCAGCGCGAACTAGTCGCCAGGTACGCCAGAGGCCTCGCTTTTCTCGTGGTTGCGCGGGCAAATGGGCGCGGAAATTCGACGCGGCGCCGGACTTGCGCTAACCGCCGCGTGCGAGGTGACCCAGCCGTGACCGAAATTCTCATTCAGTACATCGAGGCCGCTGCGGCCAACGCCGCGACCTGGGGCTTCCTGCTCGTGTTCGTGTTCATGACCGTGGAAAGCTCGTTCATCCCATTCCCCAGCGAGGTGGTGATGATACCGGCCGGCTTCTTGGCGGCACGCGGGCAGCTCAGCACCGGCAGCCCGATGACCGACGCCATCATCTGCGTCGCGGCTGGTACGGCGGGCTCTCTGACCGGCGCCTACGTCAACTACTACCTCTTCAGCTGGCTCGGCACACCGTTCCTAGAGAAGTACGGGAAGTACTTCTTGCTACCCCCAGCGAAGTTACGTCGAGCCGAAGAGGTCTTCCTGCAGTATGGCGCAGGAGCCACGTTCTTCTGTCGCCTGCTTCCCGCCATCCGACAGTTGATTTCGATCCCCGCGGGGATCTCTCGCATGCCGCTACGCAGCTTCAGTCTGTGGACTGGGCTCGGCGCGGGAATTTGGGTGATCACCCTGACCGTCATCGGCTACACGATCGGCACGCACACCGCCGCGATGAGCTACGCAGAAATCGTTCACCAAGGCAAAGACATCGTGAAGTCGAATGCCAAGTTCGTGATCCCCGGTGTACTGCTCGGGTTTGGCGCCTACGTCTGGATCAGCCGCAAGATCATGGAGAGCAAGCCGCCCGCGGACTCTCCCAGCAGCGCCAGCTAGCGCGGCGGGGCGACCTATGGCCCCCTAGTACTTTCGCCGGATTTCTCTCGACCGGCCTCAAGTTTTCGCTCGTGCAGCCGTCCCCTCTTGCATAGAGCTGTGTCCAATCGTCCGAAGAGCAACATGCGGGTGAAGTTCTCCCGCGCGGATCGGTATCGAGAGCTATTCGAGCACCTTCCGGTCGGGATCTACCAAACGACCCCAGCTGGCGCGTTTCTGGACGCTAATCCGACCCTGGTCGAGATGCTCGGCTACGACAACTGGGATGAGCTGCGCCACGTCAATACCGTAAACCTCTATGTCGACCCCAGAGATCGCTTGCGTTGGCGGGCCGCCATGGAGAGAGACAGAAAGGTGACCGACTTCGAAGTCCAGAAGCGCAAGAAGGACGGCGGCATCATCTGGCTCCGAGACAATGCCCGCGCAGTCATGAACAGCCAAGGCGGCGTCAAGTACTTCGAAGGAGCAGTGATTGACGTCACTGACCAACGCACCGCCGAGCAGCGCGCCCGTGCTTTGCTCAGTGCCATGCCGGACTGCATGTTGCGCTTTGGCCGTGACGGGCGCTGCTTGGACGCGGACATCTCGAATCCCGAGCAAGCGGGTCTCGATACAGCCAACCCAGCGGGCCGCAGCGTGGCGGAGCTTTTTCCGAAAGAGCAGGCTCCAGCCATTGAGGACGCCATCGAGCGCGCGCTCTCCAGACGTTCCAAAAGCACGATCGAATACGCTCGCTCGGCCACAGGCACCGACGCCCGGGTCTACGAAGCGCGTATTCTGCCCTGCGGTAGCGAAGACGCGCTGCTGCTCGTTCGCAACGTGACGGACCAGAAGCGCATGCAAGCTTCCTTGGTGCAGTCCGAACGCATGGCAAGCGTCGGATTTTTAGCCGCAGGTGTGGCTCACGAGATCAACAACCCGCTCTCCTACCTCACCACCAACGTCGAATTCGCCGATCGCGTGCTGACCCAATGCGCGCAAGCACTGGAGCATGAGCCCGCAACCGCTGAGGCGGCAACCGAGGCCCGAACGGCCCTAGAAGAAACACTGACCGGTATTGCTCGGGTGGCGCAGGTCGTCGGAGATCTCAAAACGTTCTCGCGACCGGATTCCGTCGGCTCTGCCACCGCCGAGCCGCGGGCCGCCATCGAAGCAGCCATTGCCATCGCCCAGAACGAAATCCGGCACCGGGCGCGGCTCGTGCGCGAGTTCCAACCCACGGAAAATGTCGCTATCGGCAGCCAACGATTGGTTCAGGTGCTCGTGAACTTGTTGCTCAACGCATCGCAGACCATCGCGGAGGGCGACACCGAGAAGAACCAAATCGTGGTTTCGCTGACCCAGGCGAACAGCGAGAGCGTCGAGATCGCCATCGCAGACACCGGTGTGGGGATCTCTCCCGAAGCGATCGGTCGCGTGTTCGAGCCGTTCTTTTCCACCAACCCCATGGAGCCCAGGACCGGCCTTGGCCTCGCCGTATGCCACGGAATCGTGACCCACGCGGGTGGGCGCATCGACGTCGAGAGCCAAGTCGGCAAAGGATCGACCTTCCGTCTGCGGCTACCGACCGCCGAAGCGGTGCGCGCGACCTCCATGGCGGCGCAGCCCATTTCGGTTCCCCCGCCACGCAAAGCCGGCATCCTGGTGATCGACGACGAGCCGCTGATCGGCCGCGCGCTCAAGCGTAGCCTACGTGGCGACCATGACGTAACCGTAGCGCGGGATGCCCGTGAAGCGCTGACGCTGTTGCTGCAAGGGCTGTCCTTCGACTTGATCCTGTGCGACGTGATGATGCCGGGAATGAGCGGCGTCGACTTTCACGTGGCCCTGAGCCAATACCGACCCGAGTTGGTCAAGAAGGTAGTGTTCATCACAGGAGGAGCATTCACCCCGCGCGCCGAGCAGTTTCTGGAAACCGTTGCCAATCGTAGACTGACGAAGCCCATTGCCGAACAAACCCTGCGCAAACTAATCGCCGAGCTATCCGGCGACGACTGATTCAGGGGGTCGGCTTTTCGATCCAGATCTCGACGTTGCGGTCCTCGACCGCACCGCTGCCTTCGCCGTCGCCCCATCCCGATACGAAGTCTAGAGTTCCCAACGCGCGCCCTTCCTTTGCCACGGTGTCACCATAGGTTGCAAAGTCGACGTTGGTCGCCCGCATCATCAAGAACCCATTGTCCTGGTCCCATAGTTCCAAGATGCGTAGCTGGTGTGGAAAGTCCGCCAACGCGCTGGTCATCACTTCCCAGTAGCCCACTCCCGCCGTTGTCTCCAGGAACCGCACTTTGTTGGCATGGCTGTGCCCAACCATGCTGAATCTTACGTTCGGATAGCCGGAAAGAAACGACAGCCAGGCGCTTTCCAGCACCGCATCTGGCTGCTGCTTTCCACCTAGGCCCGTGCCATCGCCCATCGAAGCCACGGCGTGGTGCGAGTTCAAGATCACGATCTTCCCATCGGCCACGGCGGTATCCAATGCGGGTTTGATCACCGTATCCACATCACCCTGACGCAGCAGACCGTCCGAACCGCCGGTCTCCGATGCAGTGTCCAGAACGAGAAACCTCAAATCTGTGCCCGGCACGTCGAAAGTGTAGATCGCCTTACCCGACTGAACTTGCGCGCTGCCCAAGCCGTGACCGTCGCCATCCGCCGCGACCTTGCTCATGACCTCCGCGCGGTCCAAGAGTCGCCGCTGCGGATCAGCGACGACGTCCCCTTTGACCACCGGGCCTCCGGGCTGAGACCAGTCCCGTGTGCCCGCAGCAGACGTGGCGCCAATCGCTTCCAAATTCTTGGCGGGCGAAACGGGAAGGTTGCCCTGCACCAAGATATCGTGGTTCCCGGTCACCCACTTCCACGGCACATCGAGGCCCGGGGCCTTGAACGCGTCTTTGCCATCGTTGTTTGGGCCTTTGCGCGGATCATCGTTGTCACCAGAGTCGCACTCCACGCTCTCAGCACCACTCAGAATGGACAACACCCAGTTCACTTCGTTTTCTTGAGCACTGTCTGCGTTGTCGCCACCGAGCATCAGGAAGTCGATGGGATCGATGCTGTGCAACTCGTTCACGCTCTTCACCGCGGCGTTGAGCATGTGACAGATGTTGGTGTCCTGCGGGCGGAACGCGGGAGAAAAGAGACCCGGTGCATCGAAGCTGCACAGCCGCGTCGGAGACTCATCGTCCGCAAGCTGTAGGTCAGGCATGTGCACAAAACGAAGCAGTCGTTTTGGCGCTGCACCTACGGCGGGCGGAGTCACGCCGGGTGGGGCTTTGGTTTGAAACGGCTCCGCGGGGCCGTCCATCCATTCGCCAAACCCTTCTTTCAGCATGGCAGCGCGATCTTCGGGAACTGCCGGGGAGCGCGTGTCTGCCGGATCCAGCCGAAGCAGACTTGGCATGAGCGTAGCTTCTGTGGTCAGCCGCAGCGGTGCGTCTGGCGCTGCCTTTCCCGGCGGGTCTTCGTCCGACGAACTGCACGCCGGCGCACACAACAGAAGTCCCGCGAGTGTAAAAAGTGAGAGCTGCCGCATGCACTCACAATAGCTTGCTTTGTCCCCGGCTGAAACTCGCGGCGTGGGCACAAATTCGCAGGCGCTCTTTGGCTTATGGTGGCAGGCGTCAGAGGCAGCGGCAGACGCAGCTGTCGGAGGCAGCGGGCAGCGGAGGCGACGGGGGCAGCAGCCGCCGACGACTCAAAGGGGCGCGCCGATGGGGGTCAACGACTGAGCGCAACCCGGCGGCGAGCGGTGAGGCAAGCGTCGCTTTGCACTGCGAAGTCGCGACAGGACCGCGGGCGCACCGCGTAGAGGCTACAACGATACGGCGCGCCCCGCGAGCCGGTGCCCTTCAGTGCGACACAGACGCCCCCAGGGCGCGGGACGTGAAAGCCGCGACCATCCGGGACCAGCAAGTCCAAGTGTCGCTTGGTGATGGCTTCGTTCTTCCCGACCATCACCAAATGAAAACCTTCGCGGCAGCAGGCGCCACAGGACGCACACTCACCTTCGTCGAACTTGGCTTCAAAGCGTTCGCAGCCTTGCGCGTCGCTCTCGATACTTACTGCGCTCCTGCCACCGCTCCGGGTTTGTCGACATCTCTGCACCGGCTTCTTCTTGCCCGCTGTGAAGTGCCAAGCACATTCACCGCAATGAACGTTTGCGTCTTCGTGCAGCGGGAAGCCACTTGCATGCAGCGGCGTAACCGTCGACCAGAGGGACCTGCTTGGGGCGTGGCGCTTGGCGATCTGAGCAATCGCGCGCGTTGCGGTCAGCGCGTCATCGAGGATCCGACCAAGCTCTGTTGAGCGGACGAATTGCAGCGCGGACCGCGCCCGCGTTACAGCGGGATCGTCCTCCGGCGCCAAGGGGTCGATGGGCAACGCATCCCAGTAGGGTCGATGATCCGTAGTGACGGCGAAGAACTGCCGCAGCCCATGGCGGCGCGCGAGGTAGGCCTGCAGCCGGTGACAGGCTTGCTCGGATACCAGATCGCGTCCGTCTTCATTGGAGAGCCCCCAGTCGAGCTCTTGCTTTGCCCCGGCACCGGCTACCGCCGCATGACACAGTTCGTGCAGAATCATTTGCGCCAAACTGTCGTCCGGGTCCAGGTGCACGTCCTTGGCGATCAGCAGCGTGCCCTTGCCGTCGTAGCTAGCGTAGGCGTCGTCTGTGCGTACCACGCGCAGGCCGTATAGCTCTGCGGCGCGGATCCATATCTGTGACACAGGATCCGTATAGGACTTTTCGGCTTTGCGCTGGAACTCCGTCACGGGGCCGGTGAGCCTATTCCTTGGCGGGCGCGGCGTCATGCCAAGAGCTGAGCGCCCACAGCCCAAGGCCAACGAAACCGAACGCATTGGCCAGGCCGTGCAGATGCACCATGCGCGGAATGCTCAGAGACGGCAGGCGCAACAGGCCGTAACCCACGGCCAACACGGCGGTGCACACCACGGTCAGCGCCGAGAGGCCCAAAGCGGCGCGCCGCAGACCAGAAACCCGACGCGATCTCCATGCCGTACTCCCTTGTATGACCGCAAGGAGCGGCAAGGCGAGCCCGTATGTGCCCACGCCGACTCGCTCCAGGTCGGGGCGTCCGTCGATGCCCAGAGCCAACACAGGAAGGCCCAGTCCGAGCAGCACGGCGACTAGGGTGAGAGCCTGCCGCAGTTTGCCGTTGGCGGGCTGTGCGCGCGCGAGCATCGCCACCAGGGTGAGCGTTCCAAAGCCGGCAAAAATGAAGTGCGCCAGAGTCAGCACCGCCCACAGCCCGGAGAACCCACGGAAGCTGAGTTCAAGCTGGTACACCCAAAGCCAAAGTGCCGCCACGGGGGGCGTGACCAAGGCGTAGTCGAGCAAGAAGTCTTCGGGGCGCAGACTGCGACGTCGCACCACACGTAAGCCGGCGAGCCACACGCAAAGCAGCGCGAAGACACTGAACGCAGCGGCGCCGAGCTGGCGAAGCGCAAACACGCCCGGAAGCGCGAAGCTCAGCGCGTTGATAGCGCCGGCGGCCCATACGGTGATGCGCGCGCGACGGGCCAGCCACGCCTCTCGTTTGACGGCGGCCAGGGCGCAGGCGCGCAGGCCGACCGGGTACACCCAAAGCAGGCCAAACAGGACGGCGCCCTCGATGATGCGTTCAGTGTGCATGGCGCGCTTTGGACCGCGTCGTCATAGCGGCACTGTACCAGCGACCGTCGAGATCCTGCGAAAAGTGCCCACGCGGGCATCAGACGGCCAAAGCGCGCGGTCCTTGTAAGTGGCCTCGCGACGGAGCCGATCTACACTTGGCATCGTGCGATACACACTCCTGCCCGCGACACTGTTTTTGGCGTTCACCCTAGGATGTTCTGGCGACGACTCAAGTTCGAGCGCCAGCGGTGGCACTGCCGGTACGGGAGGGACCGGAGGCGGCGCAGGCGGCGCAGCCGGCTCGAGCGGCGCCGGCACTGGCGGGACCGCTGGCGCGAGCGGAAGCGGCGCTTCGGGGCCGACGCCGCGAGGTCCAGCGACGCCATGACCGGCGAGCGCGCGCGCGGCGGCGCGCGGCGCGGGCCCGACTTTGCCCGCCGCCGGGCCT
>CALMUT010000039.1 GCA_937872925.1 uncultured Myxococcales bacterium
ATCTACTCCTGGTAGACACGTTTCCCGGCGGAAGCTTCGGTGAGTTGGTTTCCGCGCTCGAAATGGCCAAACACCGCGTGCTCGTGGCGCGAAAAGTGCGAGCTGAGTTCGCCCAAGAGGATCCCTACCAGGCGCTGCTACCTCTGTACGAGCGTCAGATCGTGCCCGACGAACGCGACACTGGCCCGATCATGCTCCGCGAGCGCGAGGAGCTTTTGGATCGGCACGCCGCGCGCGCTGCTCTCGGCCTCACAGACACGCGCCGCGCGGTCTACGTGACGCTCGGCGGCGGCGGTGACGAGGCCGCTGCAGCGCTCTTGCCACAGCTCACCCGCAAGCTCACGGAACGGGGCTACTCGGTCGTGGTGGGCGCCGGTCCGTTGTACCAGGGCCAGGAAGTCCGAGGCGACGGCGTCACCTGGATGGACCGCTACTGCCCCATGGAGCTATTCCCGGGCTTCGACAGTGCAGTGTCAGCGGGAGGCTACAATAGCTTTCACGAGCTCATGTACACAGGCGTGCCCACCGTCTTTTTGCCGCAGCCACGTATCGCCGATGACCAATCCGAACGCGCGCAGCGTGCGGTCGAAGCCGGGGCCGGCCGTCTGGCGCAGAGCATGGAAGAAATCCCAGGACTGCTCGACAACCCTGGTAGCCCAGAAGCCGCGCGAAGCTTGGTGCCAAAGAACGGTGCGAAAGCAGCAGCTCTGTCCGCCCTCGCGTCCCTGCTCCCAACCGCGGATCTTGCCCTGGCAGCGGAAGTGCTGACACCGAGTTTGCTCGGGCTGTTTTCATCCGCCGAAGGAAGGCACGGGGACCGTGGCTTCGAGTTGCTCCGGCTGCTGTTCGGCCATTCACCCAGCGAGCGGGCGCAGCGCAGCGCCTACCTGCTGGGCCTGACGCAACAGGGCCAGTCAGCGCGCGGTACCGAGCCGCAGCAGCCAAGGGCAGCAGACGTGGAGCAAGTGCTTTCCTTGCTGCGCGGCAGCGGGCTTACGACGGAAACGGCCCTGCCGCTCGTGAGCAGCCTGCGTCGCAAGTTCCCGGCTGCCAGCAGCAGCGCACTCCTCGACGCGCTGGGAGTCCTGATCCCGTGTTGGGCCCGCTTCGAAGACTGGTCCGGCGTCACAGCACTGATGCGCGCCGTGCCTACGCAGCGCACTTGGAGCATCTCTGAGTTCGCCAGACGCCTAGACACTTGGCTGAGTGGCGAAGACGACCTCTTCGATGCATTGCGCACCTTTTCGAAACTCGAAGGCGCCGGAGCGCGTCCCGTTGACGAAGTCTTGCGGATCTTGAGCCAGCAGCCAGCGCTGCCACACGAGGCCAGTGAGCGTTCGTAGCTCAGTGCTCGCAGGGATACGCGAGGGCGTGCCGCGCACCGGACCGCTAACCGTCCACATTGACGTGACCAACGCCTGCAACGCTGCGTGCGTCACCTGCTGGGATCACTCTCCGCTGCTGGCGTCGCCTCGAAGCGGCGAGTGGAAGAAAAAGCGCATGGATCTGTGCCGGTTCCGCACGCTGATGGAGGATTTGGACCGCTTCGGTTCCGTGAGCGCGATCATTGTGTCGGGCATGGGGGACCCGCTAGTGAATCCGGAGATCTACGAGATGCTGGCCGAGGTGAAATCTCGGGACCTACATCTGACTGTGCTGACGAACCTCGTCGCAGCGGATATCGATCAACTCGCGCGCGCGCGGGTGGACCAGCTCCTCGTCGGTGTGCACGGGGCTTCGCCAGCGACACACATGGCGTTTCACCCGGGTTGGACGGAACGCCATTTTCACGATCTTTGCAGGTACCTGCGCGTGCTCCAGCAACTCGGCACTCAGACGCGGTTTGTGAACGTCATCAACCGCGACAACGCCCATGAACTCTCAGAGATGGTGCGCTTCGGCAAGAGTTTCGGCACCGAACGCGTGAATTTCAAACTGGCCAGCCTTTTTGCCGGCACGGAGGCGTGCTCCATCGACGCCCAGCAACGCAGAGAACTCTCTACGCGGTCCATCCCGGAAGCCGTCGCACTTGCCGCGGAGCTGGGCGTGCGCACCAATCTGGACCTGTTTGCCCAACAGATAGCGGCGGCCGAGGGCAGCGCACGAGCAACGACGCCGATCGCAGACGTCGGTTGCTACATGGGCCACGTCTACACCCGCATCACGGTGGAAGGAGACGTTCTGTACTGCTGCAACACTCAAGTGCGGGTCGGCTCTCTCGATGACGCACCGCTATCCGTGCTGTGGACCGGTTCTACCTGGCAGGCGCTGCGCGAACGGTTGGCGCGTGGCGAATACTTCCCTGGCTGCGACAAATGCGGGAAGTTTGAGCAGAACCTCAAGTGGGCCCAGCGCGTGGCGTCGGCCGGCATCCCGCGCGCGCCGGCAACCTCAGCGCCTGCGGACGTCAGGCTGAGGGTCGTGTCTTGAGCCGGCGCATCCCGACCATTGAATGGCAGGTTGCCGGTGCGTGTAACTACGACTGCTCCTATTGCATTCAGTCCAAGCGCTATCGCCGCGGGCGGCCCAGCGCGGATGCCCTCGAGAAGCTGATCGACGTATTTGCCAAACTGCCCGGCGAATGGGAAATCAAGTGCAGCGGTGGCGAAGCGTTTGCCCACCCGCTTTTCATGCAGTTCGTCGTGCCGGAACTCATGGCGCGCACCCGCCACCGAATCAGTGTGTTGACGAACTTCTCTTCGGATCGCGAAGAACTTGCTCGCTTCGTCGCGATGACCCGCGGGCGCCTTTCGGTCTTTTCCGCGTCGTTGCATCTGGAGTTCGTGAGCCTTGAGGAATTCGCCACGAAAGCGGAGTGGTTCTGTGGAAGCCTCGAGCCGAGCGTGCGCTTCGTGGTGAATCAGGTTGTGCTCCCCGGGCGGGAAGCCGACGCCGCCCGCGCCCAGGCCGAACTTCGCGCACGCGGCATTCGTTGGTTTCCACAGTTGTACAAAGTTAAGGGAGGCGTATTTGCCTACGAACATCCGGAGCGCTTGATTCCGTTGATTGGCTCCCGCCCGGACCCAAGGCAGGCCAACGTTGCACCTTCCTACCGCGGCAAGTTGTGCCACGCAGGCGTGGAGTACTTCGTGGTGGACAAGGACGGTGGCGCGTGGTCGTGCCGCACGGCTAAGCGCCACGGCGAAGGCTACTTGGGCAACCTGCATGACGGCGTGCTCACGCGGCTTTCGGCACCCGCCCCCTGCCCCTACAGTATCTGCCCCTGCACCGTGCCAGCCAATCGCGGCATGATCGAAGGCGTAGGGCCCCAGCGCCAGCCGCCACATGCAACCGACGGCTCAGAAACCCCGGTGGCGCCGTGAGCGTACCGCCGTATCCGATCGAGGGAGTGGTGTCGTGGAACATGAACACCACGTGCAACTATCGTTGCAGCTACTGCACTCAGCGTTTCCTGGACGACCGAGCAGCCTGGGCCCGAGACCTTCCGCGCTTTATCGATGCCTTTCTCGCCCTTCCTGGCGACTGGGAGATCAAGCTGTCAGGCGGTGAGCCCTTCCGACACCCGGATTTTCTCCAGTTGGTCCAGGCCTTATGCGAAGGCGGCCGACGGGTCAGCGTCGTTACGAACTTCTCCGCAGAGCTTCCCGAGTTACTCGAGTTCGCGCGACTCACGTCGGGGCGTCCGGGCGTCATTTCCGCGTCACTGCACTTGGAATACACCAGCGCCGAGGCGTTTCTCGAGCGCGCGCGGCTCGTCGCCTTGGCGCACCGGGGCTCCCTATGCGTGACTTGCGTGGCCACGCGCGACAACCTGCCACGGCTCCGCGAGCTGGAAGCAAGCTACCGCGCCGCCGGACTCTCCTTCAAGGTCCAGCCAGAAAAGCAGGATCGGGAGGTCATCGATTACAGCGCCCATGAGCGCGAGCAATTGATTCAGCTCGGCGGCCACAATGGGACCGGCAAAATAGAGCCGTGTTTCGAGGGTCGCGCGTGCTGGGCAGGTGCCCGCTACTTCATCGTCGACCACAAGGGCGAAGCTTTTCGCTGCTACCCCGCCCGCCGCTACCGGAAGCAGCGCTTGGGCAACTTGTTGGACGGCAGCTTTCGACTTTTTGATGGCGCGGCGGCATGCGAGTATCGCTACTGCAATTGCACCGTGCCGCAGCAGCGCGGCATGGTCGACGTCACAGAAGGCAGACAACCAACGGACGGCGCCCAGTCCGTAGCAACAGGAGATACGTCGTCATGCTAGCGGGTCGAATGAAGCGCAAACACTTCCTGCTGCTGGCCAGTCTTGGGGGCGTGCTGCTGGTGGGCGGGCTCTTGGCCGCGGGGGCGGCGGGCGGCCTTTTCCTGGCGAGCTCGGAACCGAAGAAAGTCACCAGCCAATCTCCGACTCCTTCGCCGGCTTTCCAACCGGCGGTGCCTCAAGCAGAGACGCCAGTCGAGGCCCCCGCTTTTAGCGGCCCCAGCGAACGGCCAGTCGACAAGGACGTGATGCAATGGGCCGGCAAGAGCCTCGGCAGTGACAAGCTCAAAGACGTGACCAAGGGGCGCGCGTACAAGGTCAACCTCTACCAAGACAGCGGCAAGTCCACGATGAACCGCGCAAAGCTCGACTTGAACCGTAACGACAAATGGGAAGAAAAGTGGACCTTCGACGGCCCGAATATCACGCGCCAAGTCGCCCCGGCCGACGACGAGAACTACACCGAGACCTACATCTGGAACGGCAGCGCCTGGGCGAAACAGTAGGCCCATCCGCGCCAGCATTGTCCGGGGCATTCGGCGTTGGGCCCTCAGCCCCGCACCTTTGCTTCCAGTGCCTCCAGCACGCTGACGATATTGGGACGCTGCTCGAAGAAGCCCGCCCAGGGATCGCTGCGTTCGGTCAGCCGTAGGGGCACGGTGTGCAGGGTGTGGGCCGCAGGGTCCAGGGCCGCGGATACTTCAGCCCAGTCCAAGGGTGTGGAGACGCGCGCTCCTTGGATCTCGCGGACGGAATACGGCGCGACGATCGTGCGACTGCGTCCCGTCTGCCCCGTATCGACGTAGACTCGAGCGCCGCGATCCGCGACGCGCCGCTCCATGGTCGCGATCTTCGGGTGCGCCGCTGCGAGCAAACCGCCAAACAGCTCGGCCAGCGCGCGAGTCACGTCAAAAGGCACACCGGGACCCACGGGTACAAGCACATGCAGCCCGGTCTTGCCGCTGGTCTTTGGGTAGCCGCACAGGCCGACCTCTTCGAGGAGCTCTTTCAGCGCCAAGGCCAGGGTCACCGCTTCGCGCAGGGACGCGAGCTTCACATCAAAGTCCATGGTGAAGAACGCGCCGCATCCCAAGTCTTGCTTGCTGCTAGCGAGCATATGGATCGGAATGGCGCCCAGGTTGGCGATGTGCACCAAAGAGTCCACGTCGTCCAAAAGGAACACGGTTTTCTCTCCGCGATGCTCCACGTCCTCGTCGTCGCGCAGCTCGAGGGTGCTGATCCACTCCGGCGTGCCTTCGGGAGTGCGCCATTGGTAGAAGCTCTTGCCATGAATGCCGTCCGGGTAGCGTACGAGCACCACCGGGCGATCTCTGAGAAACGAAAGCATCGTGGGAGCAACACTCGCGTAGTAGTCGACGAGGTCGCCCTTGGTGATGCCGTCTTCGGGAAAGAACACCTTGTCGCGATTGCTTACGGGCACACGACCGGACGCCTCCGTCGGCGCGGGTTCGACGATGACCGGGTCGTCGCCCCGGGACGGCTGTGCGCGACACGCGCTTGGGACGACATCGTCGCGTATGCCCCGAAGCACCGGGTGCCTCAGGGAACCCGAAGCACTCCATTCGATGAAGCGTACGCTAACGACGACCTCCGGCTGCAGGTGGTGGATGCTCCGGGCGCCTGGACCGAGCCGCTCATAGCCCTGTGCCGTCGGAGTCTCCGCGGCCAAGCGCTCGAAGCGTTGCTGCAATTCGCTGATCAGCTCACGGGAGAGGCCACTGCCCACCTTGCCGCGCACCACCAAGTCTCCGCCCTCGTAACTTGCGACAACCAACGCTCCGAGGGCGCGGCGTCCGCCCCGCCCGGCGTCCCAGCCGACCACGACGAACTCTTCATCGCGCTCGCATTTCAGCTTCACCCAGTCTTCACTCCGGCGTGGCCCAGGTCGATAGGGCGCAGCCGTTTTCTTTGCGACGACGCCTTCCAGCCCCTGTTCCTGACACAGTTGGAACAACGCATCCCCGCGGCCGTGAATGTGGTCGAGCATGCGGACGAACCCTTTGCCGCGCACCAACTTCGCCAGAAGCTCTTTGCGTTGCCCAAGGGGTAGCCCGGTCAGATCCCTGCCCTCAAGGGCGAGCAGATCGAACACCAGGTACACGACGGGCACCTCGGCTTTCACGCGGACGACGTCAATCGCGCGTCTGGCGTGAATACGCGGTGCCAGGCGGCCGAAGCTTGGACGTCCCAATTCGTCGAACGCCACGATTTCGCCGTCCACGACGAAGTCCGTGGCCGGAAGAAAGGAAAGCGCCCGGGCAATCTCCGGGTAGCTGGACGTAGCAGCCCGCCCATGGCGGTAGCGCAGGGACACCGACTCTGCGTGGCGCTCGGCAAGGATGCGCACGCCGTCCAGCTTGAGCTCGTAGAGCCGCTCGGGATCGTCAAGACGCGCGCCTTCGGCCGCACACAACATCGGCTCGAGGCCACCGGTTTCCAGGGTACGCGTGGGTGCACGGGTTGCCTCGGCGGCGGCCCGCACCTGGGCATGGACCTGTTCACGGTCCGCAAGTTCATCCACCCGTAGTCCGGAAAGCACGCTGCGGGGATCCAGCTCCGCGGTCGTGCTCGAGTGGGCGTCCTCCTTTTTGACCAGCAGCCAGTGATTCTCTTCGCCAGCCTTGCCTCGCTTGCCTGTATGGATCAGACCGAAGCGCCCGTTTAGCTTGAAGCCTGAGAGCGAAAAATCGATCTTGGCGCGCTCGATGCCATCCTCGGCGCTGCCCTCGAGATACGTGACGCTGCCTTGGTCCCAGACGATCATTGCGCCCGCGCCGTAGTTGCCAGCCGGGATCACGTCCTCGAACTCCAAATACGAGATCGGATGGTCTTCAGTGTTGACCGCCAGGCGTTTTTCGCCGGGATCCAGGCTCGGACCTTTGGGCACCGCAAAGCTCTTGAGCGCGCCGCCAATCTCGAGGCGCAGGTCGTAGTGACGGCGGCTTGCGTCGTGTTCGTGTACGACGAAGCGCCCCGCGCGCGTCGCCTTCGGTCTGCGCCTCTGTTCAGCGTCGAAAGGCTCGTTGGTGCGCAACGGGTCGCGCTTATCGCGATAGCTCCGGGAATTTTTGGAAGTGCCGCGCTGCACGGACGTTCCGTCAGCCGCGTCGTCGGCGCCTCCGCCTCGACGCTTTTTCGCCGATTCCTTCCGTATAGGCACGTTGCCCCGCTAGCATACGATCATGGGCGCCCGCGCCATTGCTTCTGGCACAATTTCTTTCGGCTTGGTGGCCATCCCCATCAAGCTATACACCGCCGCGTCGAGCGAGCAGGTCCGTTTCAACATGCTGCACGAGAAGTGCAACGGCCGCTTGAAGATGCAGTTCTATTGCCCCGTGGACGACGAAATCGTCGAACGCAAGAGCACCGTGAAAGGCTACGAGTACTCCAAGGGACAATACGTGCGCTTTGAGGATTCTGAACTCAAAGCCCTTGAGGCGGCGCGATCCAACAGCGTCGAGATCACGGAATTCGTGCCGCTGTCTGCCGTCGACATGGTGCAAGTCGAAAAGTCCTACTACCTTGGCCCCGACAAGGGCGGCGATAAGCCATACCGCTTGCTGAGTCAGTGCATGGTGGCACAGGAGGTCGTGGCCGTCGGCCGCTGGGCAGCGCGCGGCAAAGAGCAACTGGTGTTGATCCGCCCGTACGGCAAAGACGGCCTCTTGCTACATCAGCTGTACTACAGCAATGAAGTGCGCGCTTTCGACGACATCGATACGGGCGCGGTTTTTGACTTTTCCGACATCGAACGTGAACTCGCCCTCAAGCTCATCGAGCAGTTGACCAGCAAGACCTTCGACTCTTCTCAGTACCACGACAGCTATGAAGAACGCGTGCACGCCGCGGTTGAAGAAAAGGTCGCAGGACAGGAAATCACCGTGGCCCCGGAAGCACCCAAGGCCAAAATCATCGACCTCTTTGAGGCGCTGAAGAAGAGCCTCTCGGAAGCGCAATCGCGCACCGCAAACGACGACACGGTGCCCCTCAAGCCGGTGAAGAAGGCCAAGGCCAAGTCCGCCGAGGACACTAAGCGCGTCAAGAAGAAGAAGGCAGCGTCCCGAGGCTGACTCGGATGAGCGACGAGCACGACGAGATCGCTGTCGTCGAAATCGAAGACAGCATCGACCTGCATGGCTTCCAGCCCCGCGACATCCCGGATGTGGTGGTCAGTTACCTGGAGGCCGCGCTCGAAAAGGGGTTCGCCGAGGTCCGCCTGATCCACGGCAAGGGCACCGGAGTACAGCGTAAGCGTGTTCGGGCGGTGCTCGACCGTCTGGACTATGTGCTGGACTACACGAATCCTCCGGAAAACCGGGGTGGTTTTGGTGCCACCCTGGTGCGCCTGGACCTCCTCCGCCGCTAAATCCGGCCGCCGCGGCCTCTCGCCTCAGGTTTTGCAGCGTCTGTCCGTTCTAGCGGGTGATGGCATGCACTGCCCCGGAGCTCGAACCGCCAGCCTTTGACGCGAGTGACCTGCTGAGGCAGCTCGCGGGCGACCAGGAGCTGATGAAGCTGATCCTGCAGACGTTCCGAAGCGAATGGCCGCGACGCCTGGCGGGTATCCATGAGGCTCTGAATCAGCACGACCAAACCGTGCTCATCCGTCACGCCCACACCCTCAAGGGCTCGGCAAGACAGCTTTCCGCAACGGACGCAGCAGCGGCCAGCGCGCGAGTTGAGCATGCGGCGCGCCAAGGAGTTCTGGCGCTGGGCGGGTCGGATCTGGACACTCTCGAGTGGGAGCTGCGGCGTTTGGACCGCGACATCGTGGCGAAGCTTGAAGGCCCCCCATGAAGGTACTCATTGCGGACGACGATCCGGTGACGCGCATGTTGCTCTCCAGCCGACTGCGCAGTTCCGACTACAACGTCACAGTGGTCGAGGACGGCGACGCCGCGATACGCGCCTTGGCAGAGGACGACGATATCCGCATCGTGCTCCTGGACTGGGAGATGCCTGGCGCGTCCGGCGTGGATGTCTGCCGCTTCATTCGCAAGCAGCAGCGCGAGCGGTACCCGTATGTGGTCTTGGTCACTTCGCGCGACGAAAACGAAGACGTGGTGCATGGCTTGGACGCGGGTGCGGACGACTACGTGGTCAAGCCGATCAATGCCGTCGTACTCGAACTGCGTTTGCGAGCAGCGTGCCGGATGCTGAGCATGCAGGACGAACTCATGCGCGCGCGCGACGCGCTGCGTATCGAAGCCATGCACGACGCACTGACAGGGCTAGTGAACCGCGCCGCGATCTGCCGATCTTTGGACCAGGAAGTCGCCCGAGGCAGCCGTTCCGGGAAGCCAGTGGGAGTGGTGCTGCTCGACGTCGACCACTTCAAGTCCATCAACGACAGCTATGGGCATGCCAGCGGAGACCTTGTGCTCAAAGCCGTCTCCGATTGCCTCAAGCAAGGTGTGCGCAGCTACGACTTCGTGGCGCGCTATGGCGGCGAAGAATTCCTCTTGGTCCTGCCTGAGTGTGAATGGCGGGGAGCGAAGCGGGTAGCGGAGCGTGCGCGCGAAGCGCTGGAGGCCGTTCGTCTTGAGCTGCCCCATTCGGTGCTACGAGTCACAGCGAGCTTCGGTGTTTCTTCGACGGCGCAAGCCCGCTCCGCAGAGGCTGCACAACTGCTCTCGGCAGCGGACCGGGCGCTCTACCGTGCGAAACGCCGAGGGCGCAACCGCGTGGAGGTGTGTAGCCACGAGGACTTCGATCGCACGACGCCGCTGAGCGGAGCGCCGGCACTGCCCCAAACTGGATAGACGCACGTCGTCGACAGCCTGAGCGCGCGCGGTCGGCCAAACGGTCTCCTTGCCCCCGCCCCCCTGCCATGAAAGGGGTGCCGCATGCAGTTCACAGGTCAGATCGAACCGTGGGACGACGCGAACCGGCGCCTAGTCGCAGAAGTGCATCCTCCCGACTGGCCCGCAATCACGCCCGCCAGCCGCTACAACCTCGTCGTCATGGGGGGCGGCACCGCCGGTCTGGTTTCCGCCATGGGGGCCGCCGGACTCGGCGCGAAAGTCGCACTCGTGGAACGTGCGCTCTTGGGTGGGGACTGCTTGGTCACGGGCTGTGTGCCGTCGAAAGCGCTGATCGCAGCAGCCCACGCGGCACACGGCGCGCGCAATGGCGCGCGCTTCGGGGTCGACGTCTCGGGCGTGCGTGTCGACTTCCCGCGGGTCATGGCA
Organism: uncultured Myxococcales bacterium; assembly: GCA_937872925.1. Lineage (GTDB taxonomy): Bacteria > Myxococcota_A > Polyangia > Polyangiales > Polyangiaceae > JACKEA01. The sequence goes on from CALMUT010000039.1 coordinate 10,423, forward strand.
CAACTGCGCCACAGTCGCGCGACAATCGCGCCGCACGACTCTGCCGACCGCTTGCGCAAGGCGGGCGTGGACGTCTTTTTCGGGGAAGCACAGTTCACTGGTCGCGATCGCGTCAGGGTGGGCGAGGTCGAGCTACGTTTCAAACGTGCCGTGCTTGCCACGGGCGGACGGGCTTGGGTTCCCGCCATCGACGGCCTGGCGGAGTGCGGATTCCTGACCAACGAAACCGTGTTTTCCCTGACAGAGTTGCCAAGCCGATTGGCCGTGATCGGGGGCGGCCCCATCGGCGCCGAGCTAGCGCAAAGCTTCGCGCGCCTCGGCAGTCAGGTAACGCTACTCGAAATGAATGACCGACTGATGCCACGAGATGACGCCGATGCCGCGAACACCGTGACCCAGAGCCTCATCCGTGACGGAGTGCGCGTTGTAACGGCTGCACGCGTGGTATCAGCGGCAACAACCGCATCCGGCAAGGGCATCGTCTTTGAGGCAGACCGCTCGCAGCAGATCGAGGTCGACGCCATCTTGGTCGCCGCCGGGAGGCGCGCCAATGTGGAGGGCATGGGCCTGGACCGGGCCGGCATCGACCTCGACGAAAAGGGGCGTTTGATCGTGGATGATCGCCTGCGCACGACGAACAGCGCCGTCTTCGCTGCGGGGGATGTCGCTTCCAGCTACCAATTCACCCACGCCGCGGACGCGATGGCGCGGATCGTGCTGCAGAACGCGCTGTTCTGGGGTCGCAAACGCGCCAGTGATCTGATCATCCCCTGGGCGACCTATACGGATCCTGAGGTCGCACATGTTGGTTTGGGCATGGAACAGCTCGCAGCGCGTTCGGATCTGTCGCAAATCACCGTGCCCTTTGACGACATCGATCGCGCCATCGTCGAAGGACAGACGCAGGGTTTCGCGCGCGCACATCACGATGCGAAGGGTCGCATCTACGCACTCACCATCGTCGGCCAAGGTGCCGGAAACTTGATTGCAGAGGCCAGCCTGGCCATGACCGCGGGCCTCCGGCTCACCCATCTGGGCAGCACGATTCATCCCTATCCCACTCAATCTGAAGTCCTGAAGCGCCTGGGTGACAGCTTCAAACGCACCCGCCTCACGCCCAGGGTGCATTCGTTATTCGTCAAGCTTTTCAGTTGGTTACGCTGATCTCAGGGGCCTGGCCCGTGCGTCCAGCGACCGGCAGTTTCTTGGCCCGGCGCGTCTAGGCCGCTTACCGAAAGAGGCATGAGTCCAAAAAGCGCAACCCTAGTGGTCATTGAGTACGGCGCCAGTTGGCCCAAGTGGCTCGAGCCAAGTGGTGTCGGCTATCTCTGCGTCGTCGCCCAGCACTACGAAGGCGAGCCCACCTCGCTCATTGCGCAGGTCGCGAACCGCATCGCGCGTTTGGAGCTGCAGGGGTGGGATCTGGGCACATCCGTCGTTGTCGCGAACCACCGCACAGACTCGGACGCGTTTGCAGCCCGCAGTGTGCTTGCGCGGGGACTATTGGCACGGCTACGCAAGCAGCGCCACGGCGAGCTCGTGCTCACGGTGGACGATGCCGCGACGCCTCGTGCTTGTCAGGACATCGCTGGTTTGGCGGCCGCCCTTGATGCCGATGCCATGGGCAGCGGCGCCGGCGTCAGTGTACGCATCGGGAGGAATGCGCCCGTGCAAGGTGCCGCCAGCGGGTACGCGCAGCAGCACCAAGCTTCCGCATAGGCGGCCTATCCTTTTGAATCCCCAGGCCGCGCGGCGCCGGGCGTCCTGGCAGAACCCAACGTTGCAGCATCCAAAGCGCGCTCTGCTCGCACGAAGAAGTCTTCGGCTTCCTCGGGCGATGAGCCGATCGCCGTCAACCCGACCTTTCCGAACTGGCTGACGGCCCCCAGCAGGTGGAAGACAACGCCCGTCTCCTTCCAGGGTTGGTAGTGCACGTCGTGCACGGCGGCGATGTCCAGCACGTCGTCGGGTAACAAGCCGCGATAGTGGGGCTGCATCAGATTGTCAGTGGACATATAGTAGCGCGGCTCTCCGCGTCGCGTGATGTAGAGGCCACTCTCGTCGTCGTACTCGCCGTCGTTGAGTAGCTTCATGGTCATGATGGGATGGGTCGTCCCCGTCATACGCAGGTTGATCTCGATGGCGTGGCGACTCCAAGACCCATCCGGTTTCTGAACAGTCACGAAATCCACGGCGACTCGTCCGACGCAGCCCCGCTCCTGCAAGACCGCCCCCACCTTGAGAGCATCTGCCTGGATCTGTCGACGGTAGGCCCCATCAGCGGGGAATCGGCAGCCAAGATACAGCTGTCCGTCGGGACCGCCGAGCAGCTGGTCGTGGGTACTCATGGCCTGGAGCTGTCCCCGCGGATTGATGCGGAGCTGCACACTGGGGCTGCGCTTGGTGTCACCTTCGATGAAGGCTTCCACAACGCCTCCGATCTCGCCGAGGGCGCTGCGGAACCGCTCCCAGGTTTCCGTCGGCCCCATGAAGCGCAGTCCGGGCAAGGCCGCGAGCACGGCATCCACACGCGCGCTACGGCTGGCGTTGCCAGGTGCAGCGGCTCTCAATGCCGGGCTCACCGGCAGCACCGCATTGCCCTCGCCCGAAAACCCTTGGTTTAGTTTCACCACGAACCGCTGCAATGTGGGATCGCTTTCCCACAGATCCGTGATGGCTTCAGCGACCTGATTCTCGTTGCGGAGATCTTCGAATCCGGGCGCCATGGGAATGCCCGCCTCCCGGAAGACTTGGCGTGACCCAGTCTTGGTACCAAGGTGCAGCAGCTTGGGATCGACACCGTAGAGCGGAATGCCGAGACGGACGGCCAAGCTTCGTTCACGCTCGCTCACGGTGAAGACGGTCATATGCGCGCGTGCCGGATCGATGGAATCCCGGATCCGCCGCATCAGCCGCGGACGCTCCAGCACCTTTTCCGTGAGCGGCCGCGGCGATGTGTCGTAACAAGAAATCAGCGTCAGTCTGTTTCGCGCGTGGGCGGTCGGGATGCCGCCGATCAACGCCAAATAGTAATCCAGCATGGCCGGATGCAGCGGCTGCGAAGTCACGAACACCAGCCGCGCCCGTGGGTGGCGTAGGAGCCCAAGGGTGAAGAGCATGCGCTCTTCGTAGTGGGTGATCCCCGGGATCGCCGCGAGCTGGAATCCATCCATGGACAGGGACGGCACCACAACGACGTCCCGCGGCTCCGACTCGATCTCGTTCAGCGCCAACCATCGCCCGACAAGGGTCTGCTGCAGTTGCTGGAACTGGTAGGCCTCGACCTCCTCGGTCGGTGGCGGTGGCGGGAGAATCGACGAACGTCGCGGCGCCCCGGGTGGGACCGACGGCAAACTCGGCGGCTTCGGGATCGCGGCAGGATCTGTCGGTGGACGCTTCATGGCCTGTTTCACCCCCAAAAAAGCAAGGCGCCCAAGATATCAGTGCTGGGCGGCTGCCGAAAAGCTCACTTCGGCGGAGCCTTTTGGCACAATCGGCACATGAAAGCCGCTCTTTCTTTGGGACTCTGCCTTTTGGTCACCCCGGCCAGCGCGTGGGCCCAGGCGGCCGCCCCGACGACCCAAGCTCAAAACGCCGGCGTGGTGGTGGTGGCCGATGCAGCGGGCGACGAGACGGACAACGCCGCACTTCGGGCCAAGATATACGAAGCCTCACGCCGCAAGGGTTGGGAGGCGCATGGCAAAGCGGACGTCATGGGCAAGGCCGAATCCTCGGGCGCGCTAGAAGGCGGCGCCGTCAGCTGGGACAGCCAAAAACTTGAAGCACTTCGCAAGGCCCTGGCGGTGCGCGCCCTGGTGCGGATCTACAGGGATGACGCCGGTCTACACGTATCTGTCATCACGGCCAAAGGCGCGGAGACTCGCGATGTCGCCAGCAACGATGCGGCTGTCAGCGCCGCCGCGGAGCTACTCGGACAGGCGAACCCGCAGGGCGGCGGCAGCGCGCCGGTACCCGCTGCGGGCGCTGCTGACACCCAGTCTGCCCAAGGCACTCTCTCTGCTGGTCTCATCACGCGCCATGACCCCCTCGACGAAGAAGCGGGCCCGCCGCCGGATAGCCCCGAAGGTCGACGGCTTGCGTGGGAGAACCGTGGCGGAGCACGCGTCAGCTACGGCGTCCGCGCGCTCTTGACCGGCCTGTACGTTCCCAACTCGGCCTTTGCGGACACGGACCCGGTCAGCAACCAGCTCGACGTTGGCGAGGGCAATACCTTCGGCATTGGCGGTGGTCTCGGAGTGCAGGTGGCCATGATGTATCTGCCGGTGCCGGAGCCCGTTGCCGGCGGATCCAACTTTGCCGCGTTCCGTCTGGGGGTGGGCGCGGAGCTCAACGGACTGTACGTGCGCCGCCCTGACGGTTTCAAATACCGACAGGAAAACGGCGTCGTCATCTCCAAGGACAAGACCTTCGAAAACGTCGGCTATCTGTACGCCTACATCCCACTGCAACTCGGCGTGCACTTCATGTTTGGAAAGCACAGAAGCCCTACCGTGTGGCGCGGCCTGGGGCTCGGCCTAACCTATTCCCCCACCGTGATCGCTGCCCTGGAAATCGGCCAGGATCAGGACAAGACGGAAACCAAGTTTAACTACGCAGGCTTTGAAGTCAGCTTGGACTTGGTGAAGATCGAAACCGGCGAGCAAGCCAATCCCAACATCCGCTTGGGCGTGCTGGTGCTACCAAAAGTCAGCGACGATCTGCCCTGGCTGGCCAGCGGGACCATCGGGGCGTTCTGGTATTGAGCATGCAGCTCTACGCCGGCACCAGCGGATTCTCATACCCAAAGTGGAAGGGTGGGTTCTACCCGAAAGACGCCAAGACCGACGCACTATTGCACCACTACGCATTGCGACTGCCAAGCGTCGAAATCAACAACACCTTCTATCGCATGCCCAGAGAGAATGTCGTCTTGGGTTGGAAGTCGCAGGTGCCGGCGGACTTTCGCTTTTCGATGAAGGCCTCGCGCCGCATCACCCACTACGCCAAGCTGAAGGATACCGAAGATAGCGTGCAGTACTTGCTGCAAGCACTATCCCCTCTGGGGCCGAGCCTTGGCGTCGTGCTCTTTCAGCTCCCTCCACAATTTCAAAAAGACGTCGGGATCCTGAAAGCGTTCCTAAGCTCCATGCCCGAGTCGCCTCGCATCGCACTGGAGTTCCGCCATCACTCCTGGTTCGACGACGAAGTGTACGGCCTTTTGGCGGACGCAAAAGCAGCGCTGGTGGGCGGCGACGGTGATGACAGCTTGCCGGCGCTCGTGCCCACTACGGATTTCGGCTACTTGCGATTGCGCGCCGACGCCTACGACGACGCAGCGCTGAGCAGCTGGAACGCTCGACTGGCAAGCAGCGGCTGGCGGCACGCCTTCGTCTACTTCAAGCACGAAGAGCTGGGACCGCTGTTGGCTGAACAGCTGATCCAGCTTGGCGGTGGAGCCGCCGCTCCGGCTATTTCCCAAGTTGCGGGAAACAAGCCAAAGCGGCCCGGCCTGAAGAAGACTGCCCCCAAGCCCGCAAAATCGAAACGCAAAGCACGGTAGCCCAAGCGCCGCTTGCGATGGCGCGGCATACTACCGAACAGTCGTGTCACCTCAACAGCAACGCCTTCTGCAATGCAGCACGAAACCCCATGGCCCGCGGATGCGCGGCGCGACCGCCTGATCGGCGACTGGCACCTATACCAGCGCACGGGCGGCCATCGAACCAGCACGGACGACCTGATCACCGCTTGGTACGCGGTGCACCGCGCTCCGTCTCCGCCGAAGCGCTACCTGGACCTCGGCTGTGGCGTGGGTTCGGTCTTGCTCATGGTCAGTCACAAGCTACGCCCCGCTGTCGCGCATGGCGTTGAAGCGCAGGAGCAGTCCGTCACGCTGGCGCGGCGCTCCATTCACGAGCTCCCGCAGTCACAGTGCACGATTTCAGTCGAGCACGCCGACCTCCGCGACGCCCAACCGATCGACGACTACGACCTAGTGACCGCGTCCCCCCCCTACTTTCCACTGAGCGCAGGCGTCCTGCCGAGGGACGCACAGCGGCGCGCTTGCCGCTTCGAAGAGCGTGGTGGTGTGGAAGCCTATCTGGCCGCCGCCAGCCAGGCGTTGGGTGACGACGGCCGGCTGTACCTAGTGTTCCAAACCAACGGCTGCGGTCGCGTCCTGGCGGCCGCAAGCACCCAACGCCTCGAATGCACCGGCCGAGCCGAGTTCCGGATGAGAACTACGCGGCCGGACCCCTTCTTGAGCGTTTTCGAGTTCTCGAAACGAGCCGCGAAGACCGTCCACCACTTCAGTTGCGCGGTGCGCGACGACAGCGGCGCCTGGACGCAAGAGTACCAACGCGTTCGAGCGGAGCTGGGCGTCGGGCCTCTGGGCTGAGCGCACGAAAACAAGTTCCGAAACGCCCGCGGAAGTGACTAGACTGGGCCGAATGCGCATACGGTCCGCGCGAAACGCAGGGTGGTTGCGGCCCATGGCCACGCTTGTCGGGCTGGTCGCCGCGCTCTCCAGCTGGGGCTGTGGGCCGTATATTGATGAGGTCAACGCAGAAAACCGCGCGACGATCGAACCCATCCTCAGAGATCTCGCGGCAGTGGGCCCAGTGCTGGCAAAGACGCCCACTGCGACGGCCAACACGCCCCCGGACGCCTCAATTCGTCTCGTTCTCTCGGGCTCTTGGTCCGCCGAAGGCAACGCCGTATTGATCTACGCCGAAGACTTCCGGAACTTCGATGAGCTCGGTCTCGTGTACGCGCGCCTGGCGAATGCAGACTTCGTTCAGCGCGGCGCTGCCGCCTTGCACACCGAGCGCGAACCCTGGGACCCCGCGCGGCCGGAGTCGACACCGTCGGGAGAAAGCGGCTCCGCAGCAAAAAGAAACTATACACTGCTCAAAGGCTTGGAGTTCCTCGTCGTGTTGCGCACCCGTGCCTTCGCCAAGCCACACGTGGGCTTGCCGAAATCAGCCCCACGCCCGGCTTTGAATGCAGACGCGGGCGCGGACTCCGGCGCTGCCCGAACCGATGCGGGCGCGGACTCCGGCGCGACGGGCTCCGGCGAGAAGTACGCCTACTCCGGGGGCTACCTGGCCGCAGAGCTCCTGTACTTTCGCATCGCCGACAAACAGCTCGCGGGCGCGACGCTCTTCGAAGCCGAGTCGAGCGAGAGCATCACGGGCGCGCCTTCCGACCGCGTATTGGAGGCCGATCTAAAAAAGAACGTGCGCGCCGCGCTGAAGGACGCGCTCGCGAAGCAGGCGCCCAACGTGAAAGTCGTGGAATGAGGGGCCGCAGCCAATGACCCGCGTCGGAATGTGGCTCGCCCAGGAAGCGAAACAGCAGGTCGAGGCCGCGGTGGTCCAAGCGGAGGCGAAGACTTCGGCTGAGTTCGTCGTAACCGTGCGGGTGAGTTCCGGGAGCTACCGCGCGGCGGATCTTTGGTTCGCGTCCCTAGTAACGTTCGCGGGGCTACTGATCTACGTGTACCACCCCACAGAGTTCACCGACGACCTGGTCCCGCCGGCCCTTTTCCTCTTGTTCCTGCTGAGCGGCGCCTTCGCTTCGCAGCTATCGTTGCTGCGACGCTTGCTGACCCCCACAAGCGTTCTCGAAGAAAACACTCGGCGCGCTGCTCACGTGGAGTTCCACGCCCAAGGCATCGGCGCGACCCAAGGACGCACAGGAATACTGGTCTATGTCTCGCTATTGGAGCGTAGCGTGGCAGTGGTGCCGGACATCGGCGTGGACATCGCAGCCTTGGGCGGCGACGGCGAGACAGCTCTTGCCACACTGCGCACGGCGGCAAAGGCTGGCGGCCTCGAGGCGCTCGTCGCGGGCCTGGCTCAACTGAGCGACGCACTGAGCCGCACGCTGCCTCGGGCCGATGACGACGTAAACGAGCTACCCGATTCGGTGGTGTCATGACTCGGATCGCTCTAGCGCTCTCCGTCCTGCTGCTGGGGGTCGTCATTGCCTTTCCGACCTGGGCGCGCCCGGGCGGCGGCAGTACCTTCCGCAGCAGTTCTTCGAGCTCGCGTTCGTCCTCCTCGTCGAGTTCGCGCTCATCGTCGAGTTGGTCGAGTTCCCGCTCTTCTTCCGGCTCGTCGGGGAGCTCGCGTTCGTCGTCCCCCACTCCAAGCAAACCCGCCATCGTCAGCAAGCGCGTGCTGAGCGGAAAGCCCCGCGCCGTCCCTGTCGCCGTCGGGCAGTCCGCTTACGGCGCGGTGCCCGTACGGCCGGAACGCACCGTCGTGACGGGCTACGACGAACGCAGCGCTATGCGAACTGGGCTCGGCTTCTTGATGGTGCTCGGTTTCGTCGGAATGAGCATGCTCGTCGGCACCACCACCCTGGTTTGGTTCGCAGCACGGAGAGTCAAGGGCTGGAGCACGCACCGCCCCCGCGCAGCGCCCGTCAGCACCGAATCGGGCAGAACCCAGCTGGAAAAGCTGCGCAGTCTCGATCCGGATTTCTCGATCGTGCTCTTCGAAGACTTCGCGTATGCGCTGTACGCAGAAGCGCATACGGCTCGCGGAAGCGGGCGTCTCGAAAATTTGAGTCCGTATCTAAAGCCTGCGGCGCGCCACGCTCTCGCGCAACTCGGCCGGACACCGGTGATGACCGTTGTGGTCGGCGCGATGCAGTACGGAGCCGTGCGTGTGTCCAGCGCGGCAGGCGCCCACGTCGTGCTGGAGATCGAAGCCAACTACACCGAAGGCATGCAGAGCTACTATGCGATGGAGCGCTGGGAGCTGGCGCGCGGCCCCCACGCGCGCAGCCGCCCCCCGGACCGAGTGCGAGTATTTTCGTGTCCGGGTTGCGGCGCTCCCCTGGACAAGATCGTCGGCGGCAGCTGCCAGTACTGCAACCAAGTCGTGGACACCGGCGCATTCGATTGGGTAGTGACCCAGATCGAAGTCGTCGCCCGGGAGCCACGCCCCCCCATGCTCACGGGCACGACGGAAGAGGTCGGCACGGACCTGCCCACGCGCATCGACCGCGGTCTGGCGCAAGCGACAGCCGCCATGAAGCAGCGCGACCCGGACTTCGACGAGGCGTCCCTCGCCGCTCGGGTCGGGCTGGTATTCAACACCATGCAACACGCTTGGTCGTCCCTGCAGTGGCAGCTCGCGCGGCCATACTTGAGCGACAATCTGTGGACCGCGCAAACCTACTGGATCGAGGCTTATCGCAGCTCCGGTCTGCGAAACATCAACGAAGGTCCTCAGATCCTGGGACTCGAGTTGGTACGCATCAGCAGCGACCGTTGGTTCGACGCAGCCACGGTGCGCGTGCACGCGACGGGGCGCGACTATACGATCCGCGACAGCGACCAGAGCATCGTGGGCGGCAGCCGTGACAAAGAGCGGCGCTATACCGAGTACTGGACGCTCATCCGTGCGACCGGCGCCAAGGGCAAAGCTCGCGTCGACCCCGTGTGTCCGAACTGTGGCGGCCCCCTCGCCATCAGCGCGGCCGGAAACTGCGAGCATTGTCAGGTGAAAGTCACATCCGGAGAGTTCGACTGGGTGCTCAGCCGGATTGAACAGGACGAAAGCTACGTCGGCTAGTAGCGCATATCGATTGTAGCGCTCGGAGTCCAACTACTGGCGGACGCCGCGGACAAAGTGGGCGCCAGGTTCCGAAGCCCTCGGCCAAGCAGCTAGCGTATCGACGGCAACGGCGGCGCCCCCACGCTCATCGGGTGCAACGTGTCTTCGGTATTGATGTACGGAGCCAGCTCGAAACGCTTCTCTTCGTAGCCGTAGGCAGTCGGTGTGAGCTCAATGAGCGTATGCAGTGGCACCGGCACGTGCGGCGTGTCTTCTTGGGCCCGCCCCATCAGGTAGGCGTAAAGTGCCCGGGCCACGGCGTGGTGTGCCACGACTAGCACCGGGTTTTTCTGCCGCTCCAAGTCGAAGATGATCGGCTCTAGACGCTGGATCACGTCCATATACGACTCGCCCTCAGGGTAGCGGTACCTGAACTTGTCTGCGGCGCGGGCCCGATACTCAGCCGGTAGCTGCTCCCGGATCTCCTGATAGGTCATGCCGTCGCAGATGCCTGCGTCAATCTCGTCGAGGGCACGCCGTGCGAGTTTCGGCACGCCCAGGGGCGCCGCCGTGCTCACGGATCGCTGCAGACTGCTGGTCCATGCTTCCAGGCGCTCGGGTTTCTGCTCTGCGAAGAACTCCGCCAGGCTGTGGGCATAAATGCGCCCGCGATCCGACAGTGGCGGGTCGCCGCCGATGCGATTTTCAACGTTGAACTCACTCTCTCCGTGGCGGGTCAGCCAAATCTTCCGACGCCCCGAGTGCAGGTTCATCAAGAAGAACACCAGCCGGGCACCCAAGTAGCCCTGCATACGATTGACGACGACCTTGCGCCCCACGTCGATCAGCTTCACGTAGCAGCGGTCTTCGTCATCCACGGGTGCGTAGGTGCGCTCGTACTGCGCGATCCGTTCGCGAAAGTCAGCGATCGCAGCCTCCGCGTCCATGCCAGCGTAGTCCGGTGATCGCGCCTTGTTCTCCCGCAGGTTCGCTTCGACGACGGCCTGATCTTCACAGATGGACTCGACGAAGATGACCTGGGCGCCAGCGGCTTTGCAGCGTTCGTAAACGCGCCGACGGCGAGCGCGCTCCGTGTTTGTCGCATCGTAGATCGCCACGTCCCCACGCTCGTCCAGGTATTCCAGAAGATCGTCCAAGGTCTTCATGGCGATGCGTTCGCGCAGTTCGCGGTGTTCGGCATCTGGCGCGAAAAAACTCGCAGGCTGCTTGGCGCCTGCGATGGCGCGGCGGTATTCGCCCACATTGAAGGTGCGGGTGCGATAACCCAGCCAAGACAGGTAGCGGGCCATCTTACGTGCCACGAAGGTCTTGCCCCGTGCGGGCAAACCAACCAGCACAAGAACGTGTTTCTGAAAGTCCGGACCTTGGAGAACCATTTGCTGTGGGATTTCTCTTGGTGAGGTCTGGGCGTCTACAGCCGCTCGCAGTCGGTCACGGCGCTAGCCGTTTGTGCAAACTTCACGCACTCCGCCCAAGGGCGGGTGCCGCGTTTCATACATCGATCGACGCGACGATCGCGATCCACGTCGCTGGCGGCGCCCAATTCTGCGTTCTTCAGGCGATCGACGCGCAACGTGAGTTCTTCGCACTCGCGGCGCTGCAATGCGCCGGCGCTCTGGTCGCGCTCACAGCCCGTGACGGCGCTGCCCGCAAGTAGGATTCCGACGCAAGGCGCGACCAGCGCAATTCTTCGAAGGGCGAAGGGCGAAGCGCACCTCCGCGCTCGAGCAACCGTGGCGCTCAGGGCGTCACCGGGCAGCCGGGCGGCACGCACAGGTTGGAGCCAGCAAGATCACAGGTGCCGCTGAAGCACTGCGCGTTCGACCCGCAGATCTGCCCGTTGTCGCGTTGCACATCGCAGAGCGTCCCGTTGCAGCTGTGCCCGGCCTTGCAGCGCCCCTTGACGGCTGTTATCGGCGCGCAGTTCTGTCCGTTCGTGGGCAGGTCCGTGCATGCCGTGCCGTTGCAGTACTGACCGGTGGGGCATGGGTCCGGGAGCGATATCGAGCAGGGAAATCCCGGATCTTTCTGATAGCTCTCGCATTTGCGATTCACCAGCTTGAACACCGGGCAGACGCCTGCTTTGCAGAGCTTGAAGGTCGCCGGCGTCGCCGCCTCAGTCCAATAGGAGCAGGCTTCGCCCGGACCTGCCGAGAAAAGACCGATGGTGCCAATGCAGGTACCGTCTTGCGCCTTGGCGTCGTCGTTTCCGAAACAGAACGCGCCCACTTCGCAGTCGTTGCCCGTGGATCCGAGACACGGTTCTCCGACTCCGGCCAAGGCGGTGCACTTTCCGCCGGTGCAACCCAACCCCGCCGCGCAGACGTCCCCGTCGGCGCAGGTCTGACCGCTAGTACGCACGGGAGCGCACTTGCCCGGACAACTGGACGTCACGGCGCAATAGTGACCCGGCGCGCACTCGAGGGCGTGAGCGCATGGCTTTCCCGCGGCCACGGTCCCCGCGAGCGCCTTGCGACACGCTTCTGGGAAGTCGAAGCTCACGGCTTTGCATGCCAGCGCTTGAAAGTCCTTCAAGCAGGAACTGATCTGGGTCTGGTCGAGGGTCACCTTGCCGGCCTGCAGCGAGGCTGACGCCAGCGCAAAGGTCGAGTTCTTCAAGCCGTTGAACATGGCGGTCTTGCAGTCCGCATCCCCGAAGATGAGAGCCATCGCCGGAGTGCCGTAGCACTGCTCCAGCTTGGCGCAGATCGCGTCGGAGGTCGTCTTCGCCAACTGACCCAGATCGATGCCACCACCGTCGGATCCCGACGCACCCCCCGAAGCACCCGCGCCGCCCACGCCACTCGAACCGGAAGCGCCGCTCACACCACCACTGCCTGCGCCGCCCGCCGAGGCGTCCTTGCCGGTTTCTGTCTGCAACTCGTCAAAGTCCAGGAGAAACGCGCAGGAGCTAAGGAACCCCGCAACGCACAGCGAGGCAAAGATCTTGGAAGGTTTCATGATTGGTCGGGGTTGAGCCCAAGGCCTAAGTTACCATAGCCTCGGGATTTCGCAGGCACGGACGACACGCCCGGAAGCTCGGCAACCCCCAAATGGCGCACAAAAGGAAACTGTGAGCAACGAAGGCAGTGTGCCGCGCGGCCGCCTGAGCCGGTTGGCCAAGATGGCCAGCGTCGGAGCGCGCACTGGGGCGGCTCTGCTCAGCCGCAGCAGCGGTGAGGCCGCAGCCGCCCATGCCGCGGAAGTGCTGGGCAATATGCGGGGCCTGGCCGCCAAGATCGGCCAGATGGCCAGCTACGTGGACGGCATGGTGCCCGAAGCGCAGCGAGCCGCCTACGAGTCCGCCCTCACCAAGCTCCGCGCCGCCGCCCCACGCTCCAGCCCCGAAGCCATTGTGGCCCTCGTCGAGGAAGAGCTCGGAGGCCCCATCGACAAGCTCTTCGCAGAGTGGGAGCACGACCCCTTTGCCAGCGCCTCCATCGGCCAAGTGCATCGGGCGACCCTCAGCGATGGCCGCAAAGTGGCAGTGAAGGTGCAGCACCCGGGGATCGAAAAGGCCATCGAAGCGGATCTGTCTAACGCGGCTGTGGTCAACCGAGTGGTCGACACCATGGGCCCGAAGGGCATGGACGCCAAACGCATCTTTGAAGAGATCCGCACGCGCTTTCGAGAGGAACTCGACTATGAGCTCGAAGCCAAGCGCCAAGAGGAGTTCCGCGCACTGCACGCCGGCGACGACAAGATCCGCATTCCCAGTGTCGTGCGTGAACGCTCAAAGCGCCGCGTGCTTACCAGCGATCTGTGCGCAGGCACCACCCTGGAAGAAGCCGCCGACGGCAGTGAATCCGAGCGCCGCGCGCATGCAGAAACCATGTGGCGTTTCGTATTCAAGGGCAACCTCGTAGGGGGCAAGTTCAACGCCGACCCGCATCCGGGCAATTACTTGTTCGCCGAAGACGGAGTCGTGACCTTCTTGGACTTCGGCTGCGTGCAACCCATCGAGGGCGTGCGCTTGACCCGCGCGCAGGAGCTGCACATCGCAGCGCTCGGCAAGGATGAAGCGGCGTTCGTCGAGAAGGCCAAGGTGCTCTTGGAAACCCGGGGTGGCGCCTACGAGAAGGCCGCGGTGGAGTACTCGCGAAAATGCTTTGAACCGCTATTCTCTCCCCCCTTCCGCATCACGCGCAGCTACGTGGCCGAGCTGGTCGACGGCGTGCGCGACATGAAGGCGCTGTTGTTCCAAAAAGACGGCAACGTGGTGCCCCTGCCGCCGGGCATGGTCTTCATCAACCGCCTGCAGTTCGGCTTTTACTCAGTGCTGTCCCGCCTGGACGTGGACGTGGACTACGCCCAGGTGGAACGCCGCTTCTTTGAGGAAGCAGGGCTGTTGTAGGCTTCCCCGAGCATTGCGCCGGGCATTGCCCAAAGAAACGATCCGCCCTAGCCTGCGCCGGAGCTTTCGCCATGTATTTCCAAGACCTCATTCTGAATCTGCAGAAGTTCTGGGCCGAACGCGGCTGCCTCATCGTGCAGCCCTACAACTCCGAAGTCGGCGCCGGCACCTTCAACCCGAATACGTTCCTGCGCAGCCTGGGCCCGGAGCCGTGGAACGTGGCCTACGTAGAGCCCTCGCGTCGCCCTACGGACGGGCGCTACGGCGACAATCCCAACCGGCTGCAGCAATTCCACCAGTTTCAGGTGATCCTCAAACCCAGCCCTTTGGACATCCAGGACGTGTATCTAGAATCCCTGGTTGCACTCGGCACCGATCCCCTCGAACACGACGTACGTTTCATCGAAGACGACTGGGAAAGCCCGACCCTCGGCGCCTGGGGACTCGGATGGCAAGTGTGGTTGGACGGCCTGGAGATCAGCCAGTTCACCTACTTCCAGCAAGCCGGCGGCTTCGAATGCAAGCCCGTTAGCGGCGAGCTGACCTACGGGCTGGAACGCATCGCGATGTACCTGCAGGACGTGGACAACGTCTACGATCTGAAGTTCGACAAAGACGTCCGCTACGGAGAGATCTACCAACGCTCTGAATGGGAGTGGTCCACCTACAACTTCGAAGAGGCCGACATTGCCGCGCACTTTGCCGCCTTCGATCAAGCCGAAGCTGAGGTAAAACGCATGTTGGAGCGCGGCGAGGATCCCTTGGCCAAGCTCGTCCTGCCCGCCTACGATTTCGTGATCAAAGGCGCGCACGCATTCAACGTTCTGGACGCCCGGGGAGCCATCAGCGTCACCGAGCGCCAGCGCTTCATCCTGCGCGTGCGCACCATGGCGCGCAGCGTCGCGGCCGCGTGGCTGGCGCAGCGCGAGGCCCTCGGCTTCCCCTTGCTGCCGCAAACCCAGGCCGCGCAATAGGCTCTTGTTCTTTTGGTTGGTGCGGGCAGTGCGTCATCGCTACCGCCCACGTCAGCGAGCACGTCCGCGGCAAGGCACGTCGGTGGTCGGTGGCGTGGGTCGACAGTGA
>CALMUT010000040.1 GCA_937872925.1 uncultured Myxococcales bacterium
GCTTCGAAACCGCCCGGGCACTTGCCAGCGCCGGTGCGACCGTCGTGTTGCCCTGCCGGTCCCTCGCCAAGAGCCGTGACACCGCCGAACGCATTCTGTCCCAGCTACCCGCGGCCCACACCGAGGCAGTGGAACTGGACCTTTCCTCGCTGAAGTCTGTTGCCGCGTTCTGCGCGTCGCAACGAGGCAAAGCCCTAGACATACTCGTCGGCAACGCCGGCATCTTTCCGACTGGCTACAGCGAAAGCGCCGACGGCATCGAATCCTGCTTCGCGGTCTGCCATCTTGGCCACTTCGCGCTCTGCGCTGGTTTGCTCGACGAACTGAAGCAGTCCAAGGCCCGCGTGGTGATGGTGTCTTCGGGCTCCCACCGCAAGCCACCGAGACTGAACTTCGACAACCTGCCGCCCAAGCAGCGCGGCTACTCGCCCATGAGCGCCTATGGTCAAGCCAAGCTCGCCAACGTGCTATTTGCCAAAGAACTCCAGCGCAGACTCGACGCTGATGGTGTGATCGCGAACGCCCTGCACCCGGGTGCGCTGATCGCTACGTCCATCGGCAGAAACTCTCTCTTGGCCCGTATCGCGATCACACTTGCCAAGCCCTTCACCAAGACTCTGAGCCAAGGGGCGGCCACCAGCGTCTTATGCGCCGCGTCGCCGTCCGCGGCGAACGCCAAGGGGGAGTACTTCCAGGACTGCCAGGTCGCGCGCGCCAGCAAAGAGGCGTGTGACCCAACCGTCGCGCAAAAGCTCTGGGAGCTCAGCGAGGCGTTGCTGCTGCAAAAGACGGCGCCGGCCTAAGACGCTAGAGATCATGCGCGTGCTCTTCTTCGGTGCCGGTGCGTTCGGAACGCTGTATGCGGCCAAGCTGTGCGGCGCGGGTCACGATGTGTCCGTTCTAGCTCGAGGCGCCCGGCTGGCGGCGATCCGGCGCGATGGACTTCGCGTTCGGGATCGCGCGACCGGACGCGAGCAAAGAGCGCATCCCACGCTAGTGACGACAGTGGCCAACAGGGCCAAATACGATCTGGTGATCGTCCTGGTGCGGAGCGCTCAGGTGGACGAAGCGTTGCGCCAGATCGCCACGGACCACACCGGTGACGTGCTCGTGATGGTAAACGAAGCGCGTGGCTACGATCCGTGGCGCGGGCTTCTGGGAGCGCGGCTAATGGTTGGCTTCGGAGGCGCGATGGCCGCTTTCGATGATTGCGGCGTCTTGCAGTACAAGCTCGCGCCCCGCGCCATTCAGCCGACAGTCATCGGGGAACCGGACGGTCGAACCACAGATCGCGTGCTGCGCGTGGCCGGCGCGCTCCGCGGTGCTGGATTTCCCGTCCAAGTCCGACAGGATATGGAGGCGTGGCAGCGCACCCACGCCGCGTGGATTGTGCCGTTCATGTTGGTGTCGGCAGCAGCCGCTCGAAAACCCCAAAGCCGCATCGACGCGCAGCGCGTGCGCACCTGGGTTCGAGCGACGCGCGAAAGCCTGCTCGCGGTCAGAGCTTCTGGAACGGCTTTGACGCCGCTGCCCTTTCGCGCCCTGCTCGTTCTGCCGGGAGCACTCACGGCAAGTGCCCTGCGTGTGGCACTCCGAAGCGCGAGCTTTCGCGCCCAGATTGCTGCGTCGGGTGCGCTCTCGACCCAGGAAGGCCTGGCCCTGGCCGCAGATCTGCAGGCGCTCTCGGCGCAACCACTGCCTCACCTCGCCGCGCTGGCAGCTGCAGTCACCGACTAGCTCACGCAGCAGCGGGTGCGGAGGTATGCTGGGTGGCGTCCTGACCGGGTTTGCGCGAAGTACTCGCCGTCTACGTCAGATCTTCAGGTCCTATCTCGTGGAAGCCAGCATTTTGAACGTCGCACTAGAGCTAGCCATGGCATTTGGCAAGGACTGGCTTGCGCCCGTTCAGCCGCGCCTTCGAAGCCGATACCCATCGCTGTCTTTCGACGAGTTGGACGCATACGACGCCGCTTGTCGCAGGGTCCTCGCCTTGAGTCGCCAACAGGCGCCGGCCTGTTGGCGCAAGGCAGGAGCGCGGCAATCTGACGCACTGAAGTACTTCGGCGAAGCCGTGCGCGTCAGCTTTCCTTGGGTAAACCGTGACAACCTGGCGCACCTGTTTTCGCAGGGTTGCTACTACGCTTGGAAGAACGGAGACCTGCCGTGACACGGATTGGTTAGCCGCACAGCGCCCGGCAACACGGATCGATGTCAATTCCAAGTCGGGCGCGGTCAGTCCACGCGACTATCGGGAATCCATTGGTACTGCTCCCGAACCCGGACGCCGACACTGCCAAAGTTCGTCGCACTGACCTTGGCAACGTAGCGCTCGTAGTTGAACTCGGACGCGACGCGGCGCAGGTAGCCCGCCTCAAGATAGCGTGCGCTTGGTGTTCCCGAGTGACCTGTGGACGGTCCAACGCGAGAATGCAACAGCGCCGTCGCGGCCTCGTAGCGTGCCAACGCTCGCTCGCCGCTGCCGGCGTCCCAGAACAGGTCCACGGCGACCAGGCGCTGCCCGGCGTCGAACTGAAAATGCAGATCGGCGATCTTGCCTTCTGAATCCGTGGCCACGTCCAGGCAGCGCAGCACGGATCCTTGCCGCTTTTCCTCGCAGCTTGCTGAGCGCTGCTCGACCCAACGATTCACATCGCTGCGCAGGCTCGCCCCCAAGACAAATCCGAGAGCTTCATGAGAGCCGGCGGCGACACTGCCGGTGTGTTTGCGCAACTGCTCGATCCGGAACGCCTCCACGCGCACCGGGTCCTGCTCGTCGAGCCCAGCGGGACACCCCGGCGCGCCGGTCATCAATGCCAAGAGTGGACGACCCGCCTGGGTGTGCGCGAATCCAATCAACGCCGTACTCAGCAGTGCTGCACCGCCGACCCCGGCGACCAGTTTCTGCCAGCGCGGGCGCGGGCCACTACTAGACGCTGCGTCCGACTTCATCAATCGGCTCCCGCATCGGCGGGTCCGCCATCAGCGCAGACGCCCTTGGTGGGATTGGTCTCTGCCGGCTTCTCGACAATGTCGCCCTTCAGACCCAGCAGCGCCGGCGCCGCGGCCGCGATGTCTTCGTCTGCGACGTTCGCCTTCTTGAGTCCGGCGACGACATCCTCGATCAGCGCGTCAAAGTCGCCACTACTGATGTTGAGCCCTGCGTGTGCTGACGACATGTCACGGCACGGAATGCCGTTGGACGCCTTGGAACCTGCGTAGGTGATACCAGGACATTGGAACAATTCTTGGGCCTGGATCGAAAGGCAGTCAGAGACGCGCTGCAAACCCTCTTTTGGCAGAGTCGTGAAAAAGGTGTTGATGCGACAGTCTGCCGCGATCTCGCCAATGACGTGGGTTTCGATCACGGTCTTGATGTTCGCAGCGCCGCCATACTTCGCGCATAGTGTTCCGGCGCCACCACCACTGCCACTTGTCCCGGCAGCAGCCCCGGTGCCACTGCTGCCACCTCCGCCGCTCGCGCCGCCGGAACCTCCGCTGGCGCCTGTGCCACTGCTTCCGCCGCTGTTGCCAGAGCTGTCATCCGTGCCACACGCGGGTGCCATGGTGATCATGGTCAGCGCTACAGTCAGAGTTAGAATTCGTCGCATGATGTTTCCTCCGTGCGGCCGGGCGCGGATGATTCGCCGTCGTAGCGGTACGAACCAGCTGTCATAGTGGATCGTGATCTTGAAAAGCTAAGCGCAACGTCTAGTCCTGGGTCGCATCGGAAGGGGCGTCGGCAGCGGAATCTGACGCGGTCGCGTCGGTGGCAGCGTCCGACCCAGCATCTGGAGGAGCGGCGCAGGGAGGTTGACCCCCAGTGTGTGGGCAGTGCAGCAACGCACCGCCCGCTTGCGCCGCACTCAGGTGGTAGAGGCGACACTGCACGGAGTTCCCGGAAATGATTGAGATGTTGTAGCCGCCCAGGTCCGGAACGCTCTGACACGCGATCAGGCATTCGCCAACAGAGCCGAATTGTTTGTCCGACGGCTCCACGCAGATGGCTTGCACCAATGCGCAATAGCCGTCGCAATTGCTGCCGCAGACGCCGTTGCCTCCGGGGCCCGCCGCCGGACATTCAACACCGCGCTCCCCGGGCAAACTGAGCGCCAGCTTGGCGTGCTTGAGCCGACACTCGATGGTGTTGACGCCGTCGTCGTTGGTCAAGCCCGGCGGAAGATACGCGCACTCCTTGACGCAGGTGAACAGCGAGTCATACACGGCGAATTCATCTGAGCAGGCAGCCTGCACCGTGTTGCAATACTCCTCGCATAGGGAGAGTGGCCCGTCCGGAGCTGCGTCTCCGGCGCCGGCAGTGCCACCGCTGCCGGCGGCACCGCTGCTGCCTCCGCTGCCCGCGTCCAAGAGCAGCGGGTCGAGCTGTGCGTCTTCGATTCCAAGCACAGAGTTGCAGGCGCCGAAGACGAATACCCATGCGAACGAGATAGCGACCCAGGTCATATTGCGTTTGCGTCGCATCAGAACTGGCCTCCCAGGCGAAGGGCTGCGCTATGTGGCGTCAACTGCGTGGAAAGAGCGACTGGGGCACGGTCCTCGGGGGCCGTTAGAAAGAGCACAACGCCCGTGGCAACCAACGCGCCACCGCCAATAAACGCGATAGTCGAAAAGTTCCCCAGGCTTTGTGCATCTTCGCGCAAACTGACACCTTCTGCGTTGCAGAAACGCGCGTCCCCGGGACGGCACTCTTCTTCCGACGAGTCGTTCTTGTTCTTTGCGAGTACCCCGAGCACGGTTCCGCCAGCCAACGCCGCAACGCCCACGCCGCCGACGACGAGCCCGATCGTGCGCTGGGTGCTCCCGGACTGCCCTTGCCCGCCATCGTCACGCACGGGCGACGTCTTTTTCGCGGGAGGGGGTTCCACGACTTTGGGCGGAGGCTCTTCGACCGGAATTGCCTTGAGCGCCGGCACCTGCACGGTGATGACGGTCGGTCCCTTGGGCACATCCACCTGCTTCGTCCAACCCACGTAGCCAGGCGCATTTGCAGTCAGCTCGATGCTACCCGGGTCCACCGGGATGGCCACACTGACGCTTGCCAGCGGGATGAGTTCGCCATCCCGTCGCAGCTCCAAACCGGGGATGTCCGAAGCGCCAAGTTGAAGCTCCAGCTTGGTAAGCTGCGGTTCGAGGGCAGCAACGCGGACTTTTGCAATTCGAGCGCGGGGCGCCTGCCCCGCTGCTTCTGCCGTGGACTCCGCCTGCTTGAACGTGGCCCAGGCGCTCGCGATCTTGCCAAGCTTCTCGTAGCACTCGCCCAAGAACAGCAGCGTACCGATGCCACTGTCGAGTTGCTGGCTCGCCTGCAGTTTGGGGCAGGCTTCGGCGTAGTTCTTTTTCTTCATGAGCTTGCGCCCCTGATCGAACAGCGCCTCCGCAGCAGCCTTGTCCGCAGAGCTTTGAGCCCGCGCGTCCACCGTCACCGCGGGGACCGCACACAATAAGAAGACCGCACACCACCGTCGCATCAGTTCCGTCCTCCGAAGGATTCACTCTTGAATGGGTCGGCCGCCTTGCCCGGCTTGGGCTTCGCGACCGGAGCTGGAGCCGGCCGACCGACGGCTGGTTCTTTCGGCGCCGCTGAGGGGGCAGCGGAGGCAGGTGGAGCGGCCTCCGGCGCGGGTGCGGGCTCCACGACCGCTTCCACCGGCGTGGGCACTGGCGCCGCCGGCACGATCTCCGCGGACGGCGCGTCTGCTGAAGCCGTCGGCAACGCGTCGGTAGCCCCGCGCCGATATAGGAAAATCCCAAGGACCACGACCAGTCCCGCAACTACAACCGCAACGGCGATGAGAAGGGGCGTGCGCCGCGCGGCGGGCGGCACTTCGTTCAAAGTTACGCCCGTAGTGCTCTGCGCAGACACCCGCGTCGGCGCCGTCGGCTGGCGCGGTAGGGACGCGGACCTCCGCGTGTGTCCGGACGCGGCGCCCTGCCGCAGGCTGATCTCCGAGGCACGGTGCGCCGCGCCGCGCGCGACCTGAGACCCAAAAGGCGCGAGCACGCCCGCGAGCTCCGCAACGCTCGAGTAGCGTGCTTCTCGATCCTTGCTGAGGCAGCGATCGATGATGTCGTCGAGCACTTCGGGCAGCTCGGGCCGCCGCGTGCGGGATCGCGGCGCAGGAGTCGCCAGCACCTGACCACATAATTCCGGCACGCTATCCGCATCGAAGGGAGGCTTCCCGGTAAGAAGCTCCAGCAAGATCGCACCGAGCGCGTAGATGTCCGTACGCTCATCCACGTCTGTCGACGCTCGCATCTGCTCCGGCGACATGTAGTGCGGGGAGCCCATCGTAGCAGTTGCCCCAGTGAGGGCCTGCTCTGAGTCTCGAATCGATCCGGTACCCGTCACCTTGGAGATCCCAAAGTCGAGCACCTTGACGATGGACGAGCCGTGGGGTTGCTCTGCGAGGAACAGGTTCTCTGGCTTCAAGTCGCGGTGCACCACGCCCAGACTATGCGCCTCCGCCAACGCTTCACACGCTTGGGACAGATAGTCTACGGCGGTCTCGACAGGCAGCGGCCCCTGTTCGCACACCACTGCGTACAAATCGGAGCCCGTCAGGTGCTCCATGACGATGTACGGCGCGCCCGTAGGCAAAGCGCCCACGTCCAGCACCTTGGCTACATGGGGACTGCGGATCTTTGCGGCGGCGCGTGCTTCGAGCATCAGGCGCGCCACCACTGACTCCACCTTGACGAGGTCCTCGCGCACTACCTTGATGGCCACGTGCGTATCGAGGTCGACGTGAACGGCCTCCAAAACCACGCCCATGCCACCCTCCCCCATGACACCGATGACTCGATACTTCTCGGCGATGAGTTCACCCATCATGAAGGGGTGTCGCTCCGTTGGCAGTTCGTCGCCGCCCGCGGAGTGCCAGCCGGTTTGGCGGGCGCTGTCTTGCTTTTGGCTCGGGGGACTCAAGGTTCGTACTTGGGGGTGACTGGCGCGCCGAAGCCTGGGCGCACCGCTCGCCTGGGATCTACGAGCCACTCAGGCTGTCAGATCGGCGGACAAATCGCCATTATTCTGGGGCATTATGCTCGAGGGCCGAAGAAACCTCCGTTTCCACCAGGGTGGAGCGGGAAGGCCGGCAAGCGACCCTCGAATCGGAAGCGCCGCAGAAGGGCTCGTTGACAGCGAGCGGGCAGGAACAACAGCGATTGGCGCAGCGGCGTTGGCTGTTCTTCAACGTGGGGCACGCCGGTCATGGACGGCGCGCTGGCCAGCATTGCTCGCTTGGTGTAGGGGTGGCGCGACCCGGGCCCGCTGCGTTCTGCGGGCCTGGCGATCCACGAGCCCCTTCACCGCGTGTCCTGCGGAGAACAAGCGAACCACGCCCATGCTGTCCACCAACGAAATTTCCATGAGCTTCGGAGGCCGCGTGCTCTTCGACAGCGTGAGCGTGACCTTCAACGACGGCCAGCGCTACGGCCTCACCGGCCCAAACGGTGCTGGCAAGACCACGTTCATGCGCATCCTTGCGAAGCAGCAGGAGGCGGGCTCTGGCACTGTCAGCTGCCGAGGGCGCTTGGGCTTTTTGGAGCAGGACCACGCGCTGTACGTGAACGACGCGATTATCGACGTCGTGCTGATGGGCAACGACACCCTGTGGCAGGCGATGCTCGAAAAGCGCAACTTGCTGGAGAAGCACGAACAGCTGGCGCCCGGCGTGGAACTGACCGACGAAGAAGGCATGCGGCTCGGTGAACTGGAGGGCATCATCGCCGAAGAGGACGGCTACCTGGCTGAAGCCGAAGCTGCGGCGTTGCTCGAGGGTTTGGGCATTCCCCAGGCCTCGCATTCAGAGAAGCTGGAAGTGCTCCAGGGCGGCGATCGCGTTCGCGTGCTCTTGGCCAAGGCCCTGTTCGGAAAGCCCGATACGCTATTGCTCGACGAGCCGACGAACAGTTTGGACATTGGCAGTATTCGGTGGTTGGAGAGCTTTCTCGTCGCGTACAAAGGCGCGGTCGTCGTGATCAGCCACGATCGCCATTTCTTAAACGCCGTGTGCACGGACATCGCGGACCTCGACTACGAGACGATCATCCTCTACCCCGGCGACTACGACGACATGGTGGGAACCAAGGCCGAGGCGCGCACGTCCTTGGAGATGGCCAACGACGCCAAGCAGAAGAAGGTCGCCAAACTGCAGGAGTTTGTGCAGCGCTTCCGCGCCGGTTCTCGCGCCAGCCAGGTCAAGTCGCGCGAGAAACAGGTCGAACGCGAGAAGAAGGCCATGACCGACCTCAAGCGCTCGAACATCGAACGCCCGTTCATACGCTTCGTTCAGGAACGCCCCAGTGGGAAGAACCCGCTACGCGTGATCAACCTGAATAAGAGCTTCGACGACATCGAGATCTGCAGCGACTTCAATCTGAGTGTCATGCGCGGCGACAAGATCGCGCTGGTGGGAAAAAACGGCGTCGGAAAGACCACGCTGCTGCGCCTAATACTCGAAGAGACCAAGCGCGACAGCGGCGAGGTGGAATGGGGCTACGAAACGCGCATCGGCTACATGCCGCAAGAGCACTCTGAGCTCATCGAGCGCTCTGACAAGTCCGCTCGAGACTGGCTGTGGAGCTTCAACGAGAGCACCGACGAAGAGAACCTGCGCGCACTATTCGGACGTCTGCTGTTCAAAAAGGACGACCCACTCAAGCCAACCAAGGTGCTTTCTGGAGGCGAGACCGTGCGGCTGCTATTGGCCAAGCTGATGCTGGCCCAGCCCAACGTGCTCGTCTTGGACGAGCCCACGAACCACCTCGACCTCGAGGCGATCCGTGCCCTGACCGAGGCCTTGAGCATTTACGAAGGCACCGCCATCTTCGTGACCCACGATCGCAACATGGTCGACCGTGTCGCCACGCGCATTCTAGAAATGACGGACGAAGGCATTCGGGAGATCGCGCCGGCCGCGTTCCACGAAGGGCACTTCCTCGAAAAGCACGGCGTCTACACCGCGCCGGCCGCCTACTAGCAGCGCGGTTGCTTTTCTCCAGCCCGCGCGCCCCGTGCTAGAGTTGAAGGGATGTGGGCCCCTTCGCGGATTGCGCTCCTTGCGACGACGCTGAGTGCTTGCTCCATCCTTGCACCCTCAGATGACGAACTGCTTGGGGGGAGCAAAGCCGACGCATCGATCGGAACGGGCGGCGTCGCCGGAAGCAGTGGGGTGGGCGCTCACGCGGGTGCGGCGGGCGGGGGCCGGCCCGGCGGGGGCGCCTCGCGGGGGACCCCGGGGGGCGGGCGGACGGGGGCGGCCCGCTCGTGGGGGGGCGGCCCCCGGTGCCGGCGGAAGCGGTGGCGCAAGCACCGGCGGCACCGGCGGCGTGGCGTCTGGTGGAACGGGCGGAACTCCGAGCGGTGGAACAGGTGGCGGCACTGGCGGAGTCTCAACGGTCGGCTGCTCCGACGGGACCCGGGAAGCGTTCAAGATCGTCTCGCAGTGGCCGAACGTCGCTGGCTGTGACGGTGGCTGGACAGTGCCGGGCGTGCTTTCGGCTGCATCCATGAACCCAGCCTGCAATCGCAACGCAGGCAATAGCAGCAGCAACCCGGCGGGCAGTGGTTGCAGCGTTGCCGACCTGTGCGCGCCGGGTTGGGAAGTGTGTGACCGGAACACCTTCGACAACAAGAGCCCTACCGGCTGCGCCTTAGACTTCAGCACAAGCCTGTACCTGGTCCGACAGGGGATGAGTTCGTTTGGAACCGGATGCAGTTTCGCGACGACCGCCAACAACATCATCGGCTGCGGTCAAGACTTGGGGATCCAGCCGTCCAGCAGTTGCTCGCCGTTGAACGCCTACATGACGCTCAACGCGTGCAACGCGGATCCATTCTGGAATTGCGGAACCGACGCAACCAATGAAGGGCAGAACGTAGTCAAGAGCGGCCCCGTGCACGGTGGCGTGATCTGCTGCAAGGAATGAAACGGCGCCCTCAAGCCCTGCTTGAACCGCCGGCAGCGCAGGCGCCTGCCATTGCAGCGTCTACAGCGACTTCAGTAGCCGATAGCCACCGTACAGCATGGGCCCCCATGCCAAAACGTACTGTCCGCCTTGCGGGCCGTCCGCTGCCATCAGGCTCACCACCGTAACGGCCAGCCCACCCCCGAACCACAGGCCACCGTGGAGGCGGTCCTTGTCGCGCTGCGCATTCGTTTCCGCGGCGTCCTCGGAGACAGTCGGCGTTGGCCTCGCCGATTCGATGCGAGCACGTGCACGCCGCAAAGTCGCCCCGATCTGTTTGTCACTGAGCCCCTTCTTGCTCAGCCACTGCACCACAACGGTTTCGCTCTCACCGTCGAGCAGGGATCTGACGACCTCGGACGTATAGTTCTTCCGCTTCTTCTTGCTGGCCTTGCGCTTCGCGGGCTCGTGCGGCGGCACTTCCGCCGAGCGCGGCGGCGCTTCCGCCGAGCGGGGTAGCACGGGTTCGTCTGTTGTGAGCGGCGACGGCGCCACGTCTGCGTCTAGGCCGCTGCCCTCCGAACCCGAAACCCAAGGCGGTGCGCTGTCTCGCCTATCCCCCACGTCAGCGATTATACCGCACCTCGGCCGGAACCGCGCGTGACAAACGCGCGTAGTCGGCGTTTCCGGAGCGCCCCTGCTGCTCACTGAAAACAGGCAAGGCGGCGAGCCTGAAACTCCGCTCTTCGCCACGAAGCTCTAGAGCAATTCGGGATCACCCAAGAACTCGAAATGCATCGTGTCTTCGAGTTCGTCGTGGCCGAGCCAGTAGAAGCCATAGCGCTCGAAGACCTCGACCCAGCAGCGGGGCATCGCCATGCGTTCGTAGACCGAAGTGACCTTCTTGCTGCAGGCCGGGTTCCGGCTCCACTTGCCGACGCAGCCGCAACAGGGGTTGAGGTGCGAGTCGATGTCAAGGGCAATGCCGTAGACGTGGTTGGAAACTTCGTAGTCCTTGAAGGTGTTCTCCATGCGCAAACCACTGGTGCGCCTTGGCTGATATGGGTGCTTGGCGCAGTCGCGCTTCAGCGCGGCCTCAACGCAGGCGAGCGCGGGCACGACCTTGCGATGCAAGACTAGGGGCAGCCCCATGAAGGTGGTGCGCTTGGCGTAGAACTGCGGCGGATGCGGGTTGTCGCGACGACTGCCAAAACCCGGAAAGCGCCCATATTGGCGCGTGCGATAGTCGACAGCACGCTTGCGAGCGGCTTCGATCTGTCGCTGCTCCTCGGCCGATGCGCCGATCTTCGCAAGCTGTCCTTTGCGCAGCAGGAACTCTTGAGGCGCTTGCTCGCGGCAACCAGCAATCCCAGGACGAACCGACGTGAGTATCTTCGGCGCTTCCGTTCCGGCGCTCGCCGCCGCGGAGGGCGCCTTCGCTTCCGCCGTCGCCGATGCCGCGATGGACGCACCGTTCACCGTTGCGGCCCTGGTCGCGGTGGAACCTTCGGTCGCCTCCTGTTCGCCGGCACAGCCCACGCACGCGCTGACGACGCAATACAGCGCCGCCGAAATCGGCCAAAGGTGGTGAAGTGGCGACAACATTGTGCGGTGCATATCCCACACCAGACGCTCGAAGGCGGCAAAGGCGATGCCATTGGGACTATACCAGACCCAGACTCATCCGCTTCGGGGATGCCTAGTGCTTCAGCCCTCCCACAGTTCAGTACCGCCAGCCGGTCCGTATTTGGATGGTTTCAGACACACCGCACTAGTCCAAGCGGATCTTCAAGCCCAGCTCGCGCTGCATCGTCAGCAGGGCTTCGGCGTTGCCGCGAGCGTCGTCGACGGGGTGGTGAGTATGGCGGGTTTGACGTAAGTGTTTGAAGTTTTGGAACGTATCTCGCACTAGCCCCTTATAAAGCGATCCTAGATTCTGGGAGCTGAAGCCAAAGGGATTTCCGCCGGTGAAGTGGTGGAAGTACCAGTTGATGAATTGCCAGTCGAAGCCGTTGTTGTCGGCAATGAACACCCGCTGCCCAGTGCAATGTTGCTCCAGCCATGCGGCGAACGCCCGCATCACGGATTCGGGTTCATCGAACTCCAGGGTTTGCTCCCGGGAAAATCCGCTAACCGCAAGCGCCTCGGGAACCCACTGCTCGGAGATCGGCCGCAGCCTCCCATAGAACGTCCGATCCAACGCTGCTTCCACGATCACCGCCCCGAAACACACCATTGAGTAGTCGCCCGGGATCGGACCGTCGGCTTCGATGTCCACCATCACGTAGGTCATGCATCCATTCTAGCGAGATCCCCGCGGCGCCCCATTCTGTGTACACTCGATCCTGCCATGCTCCGCCGGATCCACAGCTTTGCACTGATTGCGAGCCTTGCGGCCGTAGCCTGCGCCACGAGTGAAGCGGTGGATGAGGGAGCGGGCGATGCCGCGGCCACGGGCGGCGGCACGGGGATCGCTGGCAGCGGCGGGCTTTCCGGTGGCGGTTTTCCCGGCAAGGTGGACGGGGGCGGCGGGGGCCCGACGGGAAGCGGCGGTGGCAGCGGCGGTGTGAGCTGCAGCGCCGAAGTCTGCAACGGACGCGACGACGATTGCGACGGCAAAGCGGACAACGGCGTATGCAGCCCGGGCTGTACCGGACAGGAATACCTCGAACACGGCTATTCCTTCTGCAGCACGACCAAAGAACTCAGCGACGCGGCAGCGGACTGCATCTCGCAGAAGATGCGACTCACACGCCCGAACGACGCGGCCGAAAACGACTGGCTGCGGCAAACAGCGACGGGCATGGGTCTGGGCGCGCTCTGGCTCGGCGCGACAGACTGGACGACCGAAGGCGACTGGTCGTTTCCCGACGGCGCGCAGGTTTGGACGGGTGGCCAAAACGGCAGCGTCGTGGGCGGCGTCTACACGAATTGGGCGCAGAAACATCCAACCGGGTCGGGATCCAACGACTGCATGCAGATGAACGCCGCGGGCGAGTGGAGCGAAGTGAGCTGCAAGCAATCCGTCGCCTACGTGTGCGAAGACTACTAGTGCGATTCTGCTTCGGTCTGAAGTCGGTTAGGCTGTGGGAATGCAGCGTTTGGTTTCAAGGACAACTACGGGTCTGTTGGGTGTGGGCACTCTCGTGCTCTGGTGCGGAGTTGCCTCAGCGCAGACGGCCACCACCGCGGGTACCGCTTCGGCTCCCTACCCCACGCTGGAGAATCTTTCCCTCGAGTGGCTCGTGTCCCGCGACAGCAACGCGAACGGCACGGTCGCTGTGCGCTATCGCAAGCAAGGGAGCACGACCTGGCTCGACGCTCAGCCGCTGATGCGTGTGCCGGCGGGCAGCGGCGAAGGACACTCCTGGCAGAACCGCCACGCGGGGAGTATTTTCGGGCTGAGTCCCGCCACCAGCTACGAAGTGGAGCTCACCCTTGCGGACGCGGACGGGGGCAACGCTACACAAACACTGACGGCGACCACCCGTGCCGTCCCGGCGGCGGCGGCGGGAGCAACCATCAAGAACGTGACCAACGCCAGCTTTGACGGCGCCGCCACCGCGGCGCAGCCCGGCGACGTGCTGCTGCTGGCGGACGGGAGCTACTCCGGCTTCACATTCACAAGGGATGGAACGGCTGCAGCTCCCATCGTCATTCGCGCGGAGAATGCCAGCAAGGCCGTGTTCGCCGGGGACGTGCGCTTGGACGGCCGAAAGTATGTGTACCTCGAAGGCCTGACCATCAACGGCAAGGTCAAGTTCAACGACTCCGAAAGCCTCGCCGTGACCGGCTGCACCATCAACACGCCGGATCACGGCATCCAGGCGCTTGGGCCGGGCACGAAGAACACCGTTATCTGCGACAACGTCATCAACGGCCCGACGACCTGGGCCAGCAGCACCGTCGGCGCCAACGGCAACAACCTGGGAGAAGGCGTGGAGCTCACGGGGCCAGGCAACGTGATTTGTCACAACCGCGTGGTCGGCTTCCGGGATTGCGTTTCCACCCTAGAGGACTCAAACGCCGTCAACCAGGTGTCCATCGACATCTACGGCAACGACCTCGATATCTGCGCCGATGACGCTATCGAAGCGGACTTCACCATGGGCAACGTGCGGGTGTACCGGAACTTGGCTGCCAACAGCTTCGTGGGCATGAGCTCGCAGCCCAGCCTAGGTGGTCCGGCGTATTTCATTCGCAACGTGATGTTCAACATCATCTATTCGCCGTTCAAGCTGCACCGGGGCAGCTCCGGCGATGTTGGCCTGCACAACACCGTGGTGAAGAGCGGCGACGCCTTTGCCGTCTTTGCCAGTGTGCCGTGGTCGCGCGCGGTGTTCCGCAACAACTTGTTCATCGGCGGCACCGGAGGCGGCAACCACGGGGGCTATTCCAACGGCACCGGACGAGTCCTGCACTTGCCGGCGGCTGCCAGCGACTGCAGCTTCGATTACGACGGCCTTGGATCCATCGGCACGAACCAATTCAGTGGCGACATCGCAGGCGTGAATTTCTCCAGCCTTGCCGAG
Source organism: uncultured Myxococcales bacterium (assembly GCA_937872925.1). Classification (GTDB taxonomy): domain Bacteria; phylum Myxococcota_A; class Polyangia; order Polyangiales; family Polyangiaceae; genus JACKEA01. The sequence goes on from CALMUT010000040.1 coordinate 14,460, forward strand.
CTGAAGAGCCTCACCACCCAGAAGCACGCCGTTCAAGTCGACCTGTCGGTGTTCAACGCGAGCGTCACCTTTCCAGAGAACCCGTTTCCTGGTGTCCCTGCTCCGGATCTGCGCCTGAAGTCAGGCTCGGCGGCGGTCGACAAGGGAGTGGCGCTCGCCAACGTCAACGACGGCTTCGCGGGTAGTGCGCCCGATTTGGGAGCGTACGAATCCGGCGCGCCGGTTCCCGTGTATGGGCCGCGCACGGGTGGTTTCGCTGGAAGCGGTGGCGCCGGCGCGGGGGGTGGCGCCGGTGGGGGCAGCGCGGGCGGCGGCGCCAATGCCGGGGCCGGCGCCGCGCCGGGCTCCGGAGCGAATCCGGGGGTCGGGGGCGGAAGCGCGGGTAGCACCGGGAGCAACCCCGGCGCGGCCGAGGACGGCGGCCGCGCCGGGAGCGCTG
>CALMUT010000041.1 GCA_937872925.1 uncultured Myxococcales bacterium
CCACGGGCATCAACCAGGCGCTCACCTTGCGTCAGGACAAGAAAACCATCGACTATGATGGCATCTCAGGGCCCCTGGACTTCGACGTTTCTACCGGTGAAGCCCCTGCCGACATCGTGGTCTGGTGCACGGGGCTCGACGCCAACAATCAGCCCGAGTTCAAGGACTCCGGGCAATACTATGATGCGATTCAGAACACCGTCACCGGCAAGCGCAACGCTTGCGCCGGCCTAGTGGGTGCGAGCAGCGGCGGCACTGGTGGCGGCAGCGGCGGCACTGGCGGCGGCAGCGGCGGTTCCGCCGGCACTGGGGGCAGCGGCGGCTGACGATCCCAATGCGATCGGTCCGACCTCGCTTGCGGACTAGAAGTGGCCGCTGACGTGCACGCTGCCCGGGCCGAGTGCGACGTCGAGACCAGGGCGCTGAGCGGAGTCCTTTTCGGGTTTGTCCGGCGAGATAAAGGTCTTGTAGGTCGCGTAGCCGCCGACGATGACCGTGCCCGCAAGCAAGACGTCAGTCACGATGGCCAGGGTGCGCGTTTTGTCCGCGGCCGACGTTAGATCGTCGCCTTTGGAGGGCGCGCTCTTCTTGTCGTCCAAATCACTTTGAGAAGATAGCGTCAGCACGCCGGCGACGGTGGTCCCTGCGGCCAGAGCTCCCGTGAGGCCCCACCACAGCCACGGGACCGGCGGGCCGGGTTCTTCCACCTTGTCTGGCTTCGTTGGTTTGCTCGACGCGCCAGCGTTGGGCTTCTTCGGCGCTTCGGATGTGGACCGCAGCTCGAGCTTCAAGTCCTTCTCGTCACCGCCGACGATCACCAACACTCGCGCCATGGGCGAATAGCCCGGCTTGGAAGCAGCGATCTTGCGCTTGCCGGCGTTCACGATCAGCGGCTCGCTAAGAGGCGACTTGGCCACGACCTCGTCGTCGACCAGCACGTCTGCGCCCTCCACAGTTACGTTCACCGTGACGGTACCGACGCGCGTTTCCAGCTTGCGGATTTCCTTTTCGACCTCAGCGCGTCGTTTGGCGTCAAGCTTCTTGTCGCCTTCGTCTAGGTACTGACGGTACGCTTTGAGGGCCCCTGCGAAGTCGTTGAGCTGAACGTAGACCAGTCCAACGTTGTAGAGGATCTTGTAGGACGGAGCGATGGCATAGGCCTTCTCCAACTCGACCAGCGCCGCGTCGAAGGCGCCGTCTTGGTACAGTTCGACGCCGCGTTTGTAGTGGGGACGCGCCTTGGCAACGTCCGCCGAACTGGGTTCGTCGCCCAGGGCGGAGGCGGACGCCAGGACCATCGCCGCCGACAACAAGATGCACAGGCGCGTTTTCACCATGGGTCGCCAGTATCGAGCTCTTTACCCGGCGGTTTCTTCGGCGGTGGCTCCGGGTCTTTGGCTTCTTCGGGTTTCTTTGGTGCCACGTACAAGGGGCCGGCCACCTTGGTCTTGGACTTCTTCAGGTGGATCTCGATGCGTTGCGCGACGTCGAACTGCAGAGTCCGGGATTCCGTCTCGTAGCCCTCTGCGGAGATGACCAACTCATGGTCTTTGTCGTCCACGAGTACGTTGGCTTTCCACGGTGTCTCGTGGAGCCGTTTTCCGTCGAGGATCAGTGTGGCGTCTGCGGGGGTGACGCGCACAGTGATCTGCACGCGCTTGGCTTTTTCGGGCGCCGTGGCCACCGCGGGAGGCGGGGTCGGCTCCGCTGCTGCTGCCGCGCTGGCCTCCATCTGCTCCACCGAAGCGATCGTCGTTTCCGGACTGCGTGCACGGAGCGTGAGCACGATCACAATTCCCAGCAGGAAGACCACGCTCGCCGCCAACGCTCCGACCAAGGCAGCCAGGGTGCCTCGCGAGCGTTTGGGCCGCTTGGTTGGGCCGCTGACCTCGACGGAAGGGATCGTTAGGCTCCGGCCCGGCTCCCCAAGAGCGCCCGAGCGCGACTGGCTTCCGTCCCCCACAACGGGTGGGCGGGAAGCGTCCAGCAGCGGCGGCGCGCTGCTGGTGGAGCCACTGAGCTGATCTTGGATGACCCGCTGCAGGTTCGCGCGTTCTTGCGGGAAGAGGCCCGAGACCCAGCTGCCCAATGCGTCCGGCCGGATGCGCGCTGTTTGGCTGAAGAGGAAGTTCTCCAGGTCCTTTCTGAACTCGGAGGCCGTAGAAAAGCGACGTTCCGGATCAACGGCCAGGGCGCGGTCGAGCAAGGCTTCTAGCTCATCGTCGATGCTAGGCAGCACGTCCCGGGCTTTGGGCACTTGGCCTTGGCTCAGCGCCTGCATGATCTGCAGGTCCGATTGGTCGTGCCACATGCGGTGACCCGTTGCAGCCTCCCAGAGCATGATGCCAACAGCGAACAGATCGGCGCGACGATCGACTCGGGTGCTCAGCACCTGTTCCGGCGCCATGTAGCTGACCTTGCCCTTGAGCACGCCGTGGCGAGTCTCGATGGACGAGCTCATCGTCTTTGCGATCCCAAAGTCGCACAGCTTCACTTGGCCCGCGTAGGTGACGAAGACGTTGTGTGGCGTCACGTCGCGGTGCACGACAGCAAGGGGCGAGCCGTCGTAGTTCGTCACGGTGTGGGCGTACTCCAGCGCGCTCAGCACTTCGCATAGGATGTGCAAGTGCCACTGCAACGGAGGACCGTCACCGGCCTTCTTGGAGCGACGCACGATGCGATGTAGCGGCTGCCCGTCCAGATACTCCATGGCGATGAAGTGGTTGTCGCCATCGATTTGAACTTCGTTGGTCTGGACGATGTTCGGGTGATTCAGGCGCGCCGCCAGCCGACCCTCGTCCAAGAACATCGTGCGGTGCTCGGGCTCCTCGAGCAGCTCCGGCTTCATGACCTTGACGACCTGCAGCTTGTTGAAGCCGCCCGGCCCTGCGACCACCGCCAAGTACACCTCGGCCATTCCGCCTTGGCCTAGGCGGGCGAGCAGCCGGTACTTTCCCAGCGTCTTTCCGGTATTACTCGGGTTCGAAATGCCCTCGCGCAGTCTGTGGCGGGCCCCATGGCCCACGGCTACGTGTACACAGTAGCTTGCCCCAAAAAACCCGTGCAAGCGAGGGGCGAGATCCCCCGGAACACCCCTCGGAAACCCCGAGAATCAGCCGCCGGGTTCCTCCGCGGCTTTCAGGGCCACTCCAGCGCTTGGCGCAGGGGCGCTCGGATCCTCCTTCAGGGCCCAACCTCGAGCCATTTCGTCGGGGTAGGCCTCCATGCCCATCTCGGCCAGGTCGAGTCCTGTGTATTCGTCTTCTTCGCTCACGCGCAGTCCAATCACCGCCCGCAGGACAGCCCAGGCCGCGCCCGAAGCTGCCACGGTGAAGGCGCCCACCGCCAGCACTCCCCACAGCTGAGCGAGGAATTGGCCGCTGCCTCCTCCTAAGAAGAGCCCAGCGCTTTTAAGCTCGGCACCGGCAACGCTCTTGGCAATGATGGGATCGGCGAACAGACCGACCGCGAGGGTGCCGAACACGCCGCAGAGTAGATGCACGCTCGTTGCGCCCACTGGATCGTCGATGCGCTGCTTGTCGAATAGCATCACACCTTCGACGACGAGCACTCCCGCAATGACTCCGATCAGCAGCGCGTATGGCCCGCTGACGAAAGCGCAGGGCGCGGTGATCGCCACCAACCCCGCCAAGGCGCCATTCAACGTTAGCCCAAGATCCGGCTTGCCGACGCGCCACCAAGTGTAGAACGTGGCAACGATCGCGGCGGAAGCTGCCGCGAGGTTGGTCACCAGAACGATGTGCCCGATGGCCTCGGGATTCGCAGCCATGGTGGAGCCGGGATTGAAGCCGAACCAACCCAGCCACAGGATGAACGTGCCCAGCGCGGCGCTGCTCATATTGTGGCCCGGAATCGGCTTCAAAGTGCCGTCTTTTGCGTACTTTCCCCGGCGGGGGCCCAAGAGCCAGACGCCGACCAGTGCGGCCCAGCCGCCGACGGAGTGCACCACCGTCGACCCCGCAAAATCCAAGAACCCAAGCTCTGCCAAAAATCCGCCGCCCCAAATCCAGTGCCCGGCAATGGGATAGATCACGGCGCCCATCAGCAAGCCGAATACGATGAAGGCAGAGTAGTGAATACGCTCGGCGACCGCGCCCGACACGATCGTCGCGGCGGTTGCTGCGAATACCATTTGAAAAAAGAACTTCACGCTTACGGGAACGGATGCCCAAGAAAGCGACTCGAATAGGCTCGCGTCGTTGGGTACGAAGAAGCCGGTTGTGCCGATGAATGCGTTCCCGTTGCCGAACATGAAGGCAAAGCCGACCAGATAGAAAACGATGGAGGTACTGGCCACGATCATGAAGTTCTTGGCCAGCACGTTGACGACGTTCTTCTTGCGCACCAAGCCGCTCTCGAGCAGCGCGAAACCGGCGTGCATGAAGAACACCAAGAACGCGCAGAGCAGCACCCACACGGTGTCGACAGTGGTCTGCAGGGCGACGGCGGGGGCGGCCGCTTCGTCGGCAAGAGCCAGGGCGGGGGCCAGAAGCACCGAGGCAAACACGGCAAAGCGGAGCGGATTTCTCATGCGGCAAACTTCTCCTTCGCCGGAAACCTCGCAGGCATTTGTTTCGCGCAGATTTCGAGATGCTTTCGGGACGACGCATCGCGTTAGAATCACGGCTGCCCCTGCAATCAGGTAGGATACCCGCCTACCCCGGACCGGTCCGCGTCAGTTACACGCCACGACTTGTACGTCGTAGTTGATCCCAGGGCTGATGCCGGTCACTGCCACGGAGTAGGTCTTGCCCGCTTGGCTCGTCCACCCCTGCGGGCGGATCGCGATGGCGTACTTGCTTCCGTAGCCACTTTGCAGTGTTGCGACGGTGACCGGCCGATTCTGTCCGCCTTCGGTGATCGTCACCTGCGCCGAGCCCAAGTTGATTGTCTCGCTCTGGATCGTCCAGCCAGTGGAGTCGACGGAAGCGTAGGCGGCCGTGAATAGTTTCACCGGCACTGGGCCGGGCGGCGGGAATGCTGTCCAGGTGTTGCCTCCACTGCCGCTGCCACCGATCACGTGCATGCAGGAGTAGCCGCTGGTGGAGCCGAGGCCGATGGGGCCGAGCTTGTTGTTCAAGATCCAGCGACGGTGTCCCATGGTGGTCGCGTTGCCGGGGTCCGCCATGTACAGGTCGACGGCTTTGACGCCGGGAGTGGTCGCGATGTTGCTCTTGCCGGCCGCGCCGGCACCGGAAGCCGAATAGCACGTCCAGCTAGTTGGCGGCGTGTGCGACAGCTTCTTGTTGGCGTCCATCATCAGGGCGCAGTCCTGGGCACTTTGATCCTTCGCAGAATCCGTGCCGACCGCCGATAGACCGGACAGCCAGCGGTACAGGTTCACGAGCTTCAGTGCGTTGGCTCGACCCGGCGCACCTGTGTCGCCCGAATTGCAACTGCCCAGATTGCCGCTCCAAGCGCCCTCGGACATGTTTTGGCGATCCGAGTTCCAACGCGCGCAAATCGCAGCAGCGCTTGTGCCACCCCCTTGTCCTCCGGTCGCGGGAAGTCCGCCGGTGTTTACGCTGCCTCCAGTTCCCGTCGCGCCGCCGCTCGGCGCGCCGCCACCGCCGGGCGCGCCGCCACCGCCGGGCGCGCCGCCACCGCCGGGTGTGCCGCCACCGCTGGGCGCGCCGCCACCGCCGGGTGTGCCGGCACTGCCTGCCAGGCCGCCGCCGCCTGCTGCGCCGCCGCCAGGTTGTCCTGCGCTCCCCGCATTGCCGCCGAATGCCGTACCACCCGTGTTGTTCGTTCCACCCGCTGCCGCAGCTCCCGCGTCTCCGTTTTCGAAGCTAACGTCATCGTAGCCAAGCACGTTGCTACATGCGGCGAGGCTGACGAGCCCCAGCAGAGAGACGACGCGACTGCTGCGTATGGGCATCGTCCCAAGATAGCACGCGGGCATCGTATTGACCCCGTCGACCTGTCGGCCCGTCGACTCGATGTCAGTGCATGTGGGTGTGACGAATGCGGCGAGACAGCCCGCTAGAACAGCGACTTCTGTCCTGCGTCGGGCTTCTCCCCGAAGCCCAGGTGCTCGTAGGCTCGCTTGGTGGCTACCCGGCCGCGCGGCGTGCGTCCCAGGAAGCCTTGCTGGAGCAAGTACGGCTCGTAGACGTCCTCGATCGTGTCTCGGGGCTCTGCCAAGGCAGCAGCCAGGGTTTCCACGCCCACGGGGCCGCCATCGTAATGTTCGATCAGGATCGTCAACAAGCGACGATCCATCTGGTCCAGTCCGCTGCTGTCGACTTCCAAGTGCTCGCAGGCCACCCGCACGATCGCTTCGTCAACTGCACCGGAACCCCGCACTTCCGCAAAATCGCGCACGCGTCGCAGCAGTCGGTTGGCGACGCGCGGCGTTCCCCGGGCACGCTCTGCAAGCGCTTCCGCGCCAGCCTCCGCGCACGGAACGCCAGCGAGTCTGGCGCTGCGCAAAATGATGCGCTTGAGGTCTTCGACCGGGTAATAGTCCAGTCGCAGCGTGATCCCGAAGCGCTCGTGTAAGGGCTTGGTCAAGAGACCGGTACGCGTCGTCGCGGCAACGAGGGTAAAGGGCTTCAGATCGATGGGAATGCTTTCGGCGTACGCGCCGTCGCCCATCATCACGTCGATGCGAAAGTCCTCAATCGCCGGGTAGAGCGCTTCTTCCACGACCGCGCTCAAGCGATGGATCTCGTCGATGAACAAGATGTCGCCGCGTTCCAGGCGTGTCAGCAGCCCATTGAGCACGCCCTTATGCTCCACCGCGGGGCCGCTGGTGATGACGAGGTTGACGCCCATTTCGTTGGCGAGCACGTATGCCAGCGTGGTCTTGCCCAGCCCCGGGGGGCCGCATAGCAGCAGATGATCCAGGGGCTCCAGGCGCCGTTTCGCCGCCTCGACGTACACCTGCAGGTTCTCCTTGTGCTTTGCCTGCCCCACGAAGTCGTCCAGGGTCTTGGGACGGAACAGCCGCTCGAAGCGCTCGTCCTCCCCGCTCGATCCACTGCTGATCAGGCGGCCGACGTCGCTGGGCGCCACATCGGGGTTGGGCTTCGGTCCTGCCATCTTGCGCGGACTCTAACCCAATCCGCCCGAGAGTGGGGGGCGACCCTTGAAGCGCTCACCGGCTTGAGGCACGGTTGTTCGCATGCGGCGTCTGGCGACAATCGCGTTCGGGGCAGTGGGGCTCGTGGCGTTTTTTGCGCCGCCCGTCTCCGAGGCTACCGCCAAAGACGCCGCGGCCGCCGGGGAGCTGTTCAGCCGTGGCTACACCACCTGGATCTACGTCAATCCTGCGCGCAGCGAGCGCCGACTGGGCTATGTGCGTGTTGGCGAGTCTGTTCGCCTTCGCAACGAGCCAGCAGTTAAGGGGCCGGGATGCGCCGAGGCGTTCTTGCCGGTTTCGCCCTTTGGGTACGTGTGTAAAGACCGCACGGTCTCCCTTGGGATCGCGGGTCGTTATCTCAAGGGCATGCAACTCGCGCGAACACGCCCCGGGCTGATGCCGTTTTCTTTCGCACTCTCCAACGGCACGCCGATGTACCGGCGGCTGCCCAGCCCCGCCGAGTGGGAAAAGGAAGAACGGTTTTTGGGCAAGCCAGGCAGTTTTCGCCCACAGTCCTGGGGCAACCGCGGCCACGAAAAGCTGGCAGAAACTCGGACCATCGCGCCCACGGATGAGACCCCTTGGTTCCTTGCGGACGGCGGCTCAATCGGCAGGGAAAAGCCCCACGGTCTCAAGCGCCGCATGATCCCCCACGGCTCCATGTTGGCGTACACCCGCAGCTTTACCCATGCGGGACGCACGTTCGTGCTCAGTGCGGATGGCACCGTGGTGCCGGCGGATCGCATTCGACCCTTCCGCGTTAGCAAGTTCCGCGGCACGGAGCTCGGAAAAGGCGTGCAACTGCCCCTGGCTTTTTTCCGCCAGAAGGCGCGCCCCCAGTTCGTGCAGAACACCAAGGGCGATTTCGAGGCATTGGGCGAAGCGTTTGCCGTGCGTTCCTTCGTCGGCTTGAAACCCGGGGCGGAGCCTGTGCGCGTGGGGCGCGACAGCTACCTAGAAACTCTTGCCAAGACCGCCCAGGGCACAGCGATCTGGGCCAAGGAGTCTGACGCGACGGTCGTGAAGAAGCGCGACGGCCGTCCCATCGGCGTTGCCGCGGGCGAGAAGTGGCTGTTGATCAGCATCACCAACGGCACCCTCGTCGCGTACGAAGACGAAACGCCCGTCTATGCCACGTTGCATTCCCCCGGCGCCGGTGGCGTGCCCATCAAAGGCAAGAACCCAGTGAAGATGAGCACGACGCCGATGGGCGTCTATCGCGTCACCTTCAAACACCACGCCGCGACCATGAGCCCTGAGTTTGGTGAAAACCGCAGCTTCTGGATCGCGGACGTGCCGTACACCCAGTACTTCAACGCGCCCTTCGCGTTGCATACCGCGTACTGGCACGAGGACTTCGGGCAGCCCATGAGCGCCGGTTGTGTCAATCTTTCCCCGGAAGACGGCCGACACCTCTTCGGCTGGACGGACCCGAAGCTCCCGGCGGGTTGGAACGGTGCGGCACCGCTGGGACCACTCGGTAAGGGTACCTACGTCGTAGTCACGCGTTGAAGGCGAGCGCGAGAGTGTGCGCGTGCGTGAGAGCGAGCGTGAGAGCGAGCGCGAGAGCGAGCGCGAGAGGGGGCGCGAGAGCGAGAGCGAGAGTGTGCGTTGGTGTTGACGACGCGTCAGCCCTTTAGCAGTCACCTTCACAAGCAGAAGCGAGCGGGCCGGGCCCCGCGAGCGAGGGGGAAACGGCGGGGGAAACTTCCCCCGCTTGTGCGCCAAACAAATCCACGATCAGGCGCGACCGGCCGATCACGCGTGACCCGCGCCGACACAGAGACTCTTGGCCCAGCGCCGGCCCGGGTGACCGCGCAAGAATAATCAAGCGTGCGCCAGTTTCGTCCGGGCCAGCGCCGGCCCGGGTGACCGCGCAAGAATAATCAAGCGTGCGCCA
>CALMUT010000042.1 GCA_937872925.1 uncultured Myxococcales bacterium
TCTGGGGTGCCGACTCGAACGGCTGCGTCCGGTGCGCCCGGCGCCGGCGCTCCCCATCCGCCCGGAGCCGGACCGTACGGACCCTGCGGCGGTGCACCCGGGGGTGGACCGCCGGGCCCGGGCGCGCCTGGCGGCGGACCCCAGCCGGGAGGCGGCGCTCCGTGTTGGGGTGGCCCCTGCGGCAGTGGTTGCGGCGCGCCGGGCGGCGGCCCGTAGGGCCCCGGCGGAGGCCCGCCTCCGGGGCCTTGGGGGCTTGGCGGCGGGCCGTAGGGGCCCGGGGCCGTGCCTGCTGGCGGCGGCGCGTTTGCGCCGGGTGGACTCCAAGCTGGCGCTGGCGGCGGGCCGGCCTGTCCAGACGCTGGCAGGGGCGCACCACAAGAGGCGCAAAACTTACTAGTCGGCTGGTTCGAGATGCCGCAACGCGGACACGCGATCATGCTTCTCCTCCGGACAAAAGCACCGCGCAGCACGCGGCGCGCGCCAGCATACCCGTTCCGCTCCGAATGGGTAGCCCTGCTTCAGCTTCGGTTGCACTTGGCGTCCGCCGCGATCTCCCGCTGGCGTCCGCTCTTGGACGCTAGATGTCTTTGACGTCCTTGATGCGCGCCTTTTTGCCCGAGAGGCCACGCAAGTAGAACAGGCGGGCTTGGCGCACCACGCCTTGAGAAACGACCTCGATCTGCTCGATTCGAGGCGAGTGAAGCGGGAAAATACGTTCCACGCCCACGTTGAAGCTGGTCTTGCGCACCGTGAAGGTGCTGCGAGCCCCCGCGCGGTGGCGTTTGATGACCGTGCCGCGGAAGACCTGGGTGCGGAGCTTGTCGCCTTCGACGATGCGGTAGTGCACCGCAACCGTGTCGCCTACGCGAAATGCGGGCAAATCCTCGCGCAGCGAGGCCTTTTCCAGGGCTGTGATCTTTGAGCTGATAATCGACATGGCGGTCCTCGGGGGCCGAAAAAGACGGGGTGCGGGATTATGCATTTGTTGTGCTGCTCGTCAATGCGATCCGAGCATGGAAAGAAAAGCCGCAGCTTGACCGAGGGGTGGAAGGAGCGCTAAAAGCCCCGTCCCCCAACAGGAACGGGGCCCAAACCTCGGCCCGGCACCGGCGCACCGCGACCGGCCTCGGCAACCAGGAGCACGACATGAACAAGAATATTGGCGTCATCGGCCGCAAACTCGGCATGACGCAGGTTTTCACTGAGGACGGTACCGTCATTCCCTGCACGGTGATCGAATCGAAGCCCGTTGTGGTTGGCAAGCGGACCCAAGAAAAGGACGGCTACGACGCTTTGGTCCTGGGCATCGGACAGCGCAAGGAAAAGGCCACCACCAAGCCCATGGCCGGCTTCTTCAAGAAGGCCAACGTGGCTCCAGCTCAGGTCGTACGTGAAGTGCGCTGCACCGCAGAAGCGGCTGCCGGATTCGAAATTGGTCAGGAGCTGAAACTCGACGGGTTGTTCGAGGAAGGTCAGTTCGTGGACGTGCAGGGCACAACGAAGGGGCGCGGATTCACCGGCGTCATGAAGCGTTGGGGCTTCCGCGGCAATAGCGCCAGTCACGGCGCCCACGAGTACATGCGTCACGGTGGATCGATCGGTACCAACATGACTCCCGGTCGCGTGATGCCCGGTCGCAAAATGCCCGGACAGCATGGTTCGACGACCAACACCGTCCTTAGCCAGCGCGTCATCAAGATCGTCCCCGACGAGGGCTTGTTGCTCGTTCGCGGCGGCGTGCCCGGCTCCAAGAACGGCGTCGTGGTCGTCAACGGCGCGATCAAGAAGAAGAACGCGGGCAAGCCCGCCGCAAGCTAAGGCCTTGCGCGCCTCTACCTGAGGCGCGGCTTTGGAGACCGAAATGGAGGCGCTCGAGTCTGCGTGGCTCGGTGAGCGCGTGCTCGCGTCGGACGAGCTACTGGTCGTTGACAAACCCGTACACATTCCCGTGCACGGCGGTGGGGACGAAGTGGGCAGCGTCGTGGAGCGGCTCACTGAGTATCTGACACAGCGCGGCGAGCCCGCCCGTTTGGGCGTGCAGCACCGGCTGGATCAAGACACCTCCGGCGTGCTGCTCTTCACGCGAGATCCGAAGCTGGATCGCGAGATCGCGCTGGCGTTCAGCCAGCACGGGTTTTCGCGAGTGTACCTGGCGGTCGTGGACGGAACCGGCTTGTCGGACAGCGGCAGCATGCACTGTCGGCTTTCGGCACTGGAGCGTGGCCGCGTGCGAGTCGTCTCTGAGGGCGGCAAGATGGCGCGAACGCGTTATCGCGTGCTCAGTCGCGTCGGGTCCCGGGCGCTGGTGGAGCTGCGCCCGGAAACAGGTCGCACCCATCAGCTACGGGTGCAGCTGGCGCAACTCGGCGCGCCGATCGTCGGTGACCGGCTCTACGGGGGGGCGGCGGCGTGGCGCTTGATGCTGCACGCCCATAGCCTTGAAGTGTTGGGGCGGCGCTTTGAGGCCGAGCTGCCGCCGGAGTTTGAGACTGCCCTCCGCCAGACCGCGCCGCGGCGATCCCCAGAGCAGCTACGTGGGCGTCTCCGAGACGCTTTCAACCTGCGGCATTCTCTAACCGCGCAGGGCGACGCCCTGCGGCTCGTCAATGGCTTCGGCGACGGCTTGCCTGGCATCGAAGTCGACCACTTTTCTGGCTGGTTAGTCCTAGCGCTCAGCACCCAGGACTCCGAAGACCGACGCGAAGAGATCGTGGATCTGCTGATGCAACTGGGGGCGAAGGGCGTGTACACGAAATGCAGGCGTCGCGCGGACCAGCGCAAAGTAGACCGCGATCAAGCGGCTCCCGCTGAGCCGGACTCTGGAGTCGCCGCGCCGAGTCCGCTCTGGGTGCAGCATGGCGATCTTCGTCTACCGGTCTGGCTGGACGGCGGCATGTCGACGGGCCTATTCCTCGACCAGCGTCGCAATCGAGCTGTGGTCCGGCGAATGGCTGCAGGCAAAGCCGTGCTGAATCTGTTTTGCTACACGGGTGCCTTCTCGGTCGCTGCTGCCGCGGGCGGAGCGCGCCAAATCACTAGCGTGGACCTCTCCGGCCGCGCCCTAGAACGGGCCCGCCTTTCGATGGCACAGACGGCGCCCGATTTGGACGCGCGCTTCATCAAAGAAGACGTCTTCCACTACCTCGGGCACGCGAAGCGCCAGGGCGAGCGCTTCGACTTGATCGTCTTGGATCCGCCCAGCTTTGGCACCCGCGGGCGGCGCAGCACTTTTAGCGTCGACAAGGACTACGGGCGACTAGCGCAGCAGTGCCTGGAGCTGCTCGGCCCGGGCGGGTCATTGCTCGCCGTCACGAATCACCGCAAGACGTCCCTCGGCCGCTTGCGTCGGGTGCTACGCGAGGCAGTCGCGGCGGCCGGCCGAACGCCTATGCAAATGAAGGACGCCCGCAACGGTGCGGACTTTCCTGATGGTCCGGACGGACCGGAGCCCTCGAAAAGCGTGTGGATCCGTCTGGCCTGAGTGCTCGCCGCTCCGGGCGCCAGCGCGCGTCCCGCGCTTCGCGTTGAAGCCTCCATACAGCCGTGGCATGGACGAAGCATGGCTGCGATGGAAGTGGACCTGACTGAGTTCGACACGGCAAAGCTTCGTTCGGCGATCGAGACGACGCTGACTCGTGCCAGCGATAGCTTACCCACCTCGGCGCGGCTTTCCGAAGGCGCCAAGGTCATTCAAGAAAACCCAGAGGAAGAAGTCGCCAAGTACTTCCAAGCCATTTTGGAGGTCAGCTACCTGGTCGCATCCGCGGACGGTTTTGCTGACGAAGAGCGGAGCGCGCTTGCCGCCCTCCTCGAAAATGTCACCCAAGCCGCTGTGGATCACGACACGCTCGAACTACACTTTCGCGACTTGGACGACGCTTGCGAGATGTTGGGCCGTCGCGAACGCTTGCGCCGGGCTGCAGAAGACTTTGGCGATGGTGCTGCCCGCCAACAGGCGCTGTGCTTTGCTGCGCTAGTCGCCATGGCCGACGGCAAGCTCGAGCAGTCCGAGGCCAGCGCGCTGTCAGAGCTAGGTCACCACTTGGGGTGCTCGCCGGAGCAGGTTTCAGCTCTGACACAGCAAATGGCGCAGACGGTTCGCGCCGCGCTCGCCTGAGCCTCCAAGAAAGATTCAAAATGAGCTTCATCAATCACATGACGAAGGAGATCAACTGCAAGGTCGTCTACTACGGCCCCGGGCTGTGCGGAAAGACCACGAACCTGCAGTACATCTTCGAGAAGACCAATCCAGCGGCCAAGGGCAAGATGATCTCTCTTGCCACCGAATCCGAGCGCACGTTGTTCTTCGACTTCATGCCCCTGGATCTCGGCACCGTGAAGGGATTCAAGATCCGCCTGCATCTGTATACGGTGCCCGGTCAGGTGTTTTATGACGCCAGTCGCAAGCTGATCCTTAAGGGCGCCGACGGAGTCGTATTCGTTGCGGATTCCCAGGAAGAGCGGCTCGAGGCCAACCAGGAAAGCGTGGACAATCTGCACCACAACCTGTCCGAGCACGGGCTGAACCTCGAAGGCCTTCCCTACATCGTGCAGTACAACAAACGCGACCTGCCCAACGCCATGTCCACCGACGCCCTGCGCGCCGCGTTGAACCCGGCGGGCGTCCCGGACTTCGAGGCCAGTGCGCGTACGGGCGAAGGTGTGTTTGAGACGCTCAAGGGCGTCTCCCGCGGCGTGCTTTCCAAACTCGCGCGCGGCTAGTCCGCTCGTTTGCCGACTGTGAGCAAACGCAGAAACCCCTACGCTCAGGGCGACGCACGCACCAAGAGCGCAAAGGCCCAAGGCTATCCAGCGCGCAGCGTCTTCAAGCTGGAAGAGATCGACCAGCGCGTCCAGTTGCTCGCCCCGGGGCAGTGTGTGTTGGATTTGGGCGCGGCGCCCGGATCCTGGTCGCTGTACGCTTCCACCCGCGTCGGGAGCAAGGGCCAGGTCTTCGCCATTGACCTTCAGGAAATCAAGCAGGCCTTCCCAGCCAACGTCGCGCTGTGGCAAGGCGACGCCCTGACCGTCGACAGCGCCGTCTTGCGCAGCTACGCGCCCTACGACGTAGTGCTCAGCGACATGGCGCCTGCCACGAGCGGCAACAAGGTGCGGGACCAAGCGCTGTCTTTCGAGCTTTTCATGAAGGCGCTTGCCGTCGCCGAAGCGCATTTGCGCCCTGGGGGCCACTTCGTCGCCAAGCTCTTCATGAGCGGCGACTACCCCGCCGCCCGGGACGCCGTTCGCGCCGCTTTCACCAAGGAAAAGACGATTCGGCCCCAGGGAACGCGGCAGAACAGCTCCGAGGTTTTTGTGGTGGGGCTCGTCAGACGCGCGGCGCCGCAGTAGGCTGCCCCTGGCTATGGCGACAGGTTCCGGGGCGAGCAGCAGCCGACGCGGCTCGATCTCGCCCCCTTCGTCGGCTCCGGGGCAGCCGGTGACCAAGCGCCGCTGGCGCACAGCCGTATTTGACCACGCGTCCGAGGCGATCTTCGTCGTGGATGAGAAGCTCCGCGTGGTGGACGCCAATCAGGCGGCCTGTGATCTCTGGGCTACGGGCTATGGAGATCTATTGGGCCGCCAGCTTGCAGGTCTCGAGCACGCGCTGTTTGGACGCATGGGCGATTCCACCATTACGGTAGACCATTCTTTCGTGCGTCCCGACGGCACGCCGGTACTCACCGAGTTGCGCGCGGTGCCGCGGTATCTGGACGGGCTGCATCTGCTGGTGTTTCGCGACATTGCCGAGAGCCGGAGCACCGAGCAGCGCTTGCGCATGATGTCACGCGCTCTGGAAGAGACCGCAGACCTAGTGCTGATCACGGATCGGGATGGCGTGATCGTCTACGTCAACGCCGCATGGGAAGCGTTGACCGGTTTTTCGTCGTCGGAAGTCCTGGGCAGCACGCCAGCCATTCTGCGATCTGGGCAACACCAGGATAGCTTCTACGCAGATCTATGGGCCACCATCGCTCGTGGCGAGGTCTTTCGCGGCGAACTCCACAACGTTGCCAAGGACGGCTCGGCCTTCTTGGAAGAGAAGATCATCACTTCGCTGCGAGATCCGTCCGGCCAAATCACGCACTATGTTTCGATCGGTCGGCCCATCGAAGAACGCCGTCGGATCGAGGCGCGGCTGCGTGAAGTGCAGCGACTGGAGGCCATTGGGCAGCTTGCGGGGGGCATTGCCCACGACTTCAACAACTTGCTCACCGTGATCCAGGCCAACGTTTCTGTGGCGCTAGATGAGCTCGATCGCAACTCGCCGGTGGCCGCAGACTTGGATGATACCCTGCGCGCCGCAAAACGTGCCGCCGTGCTCACGCGGCAGCTCCTTGCTTTCAGCCGCAAGCAGGTGCTCGAGCCCAGCGTGTTCGACCTGAATCACATCGTTCAGGATCTGGAGCGTTCGCTGTTGCGTCTCTTGGGCGCGGATATCGAACTTTCCCTGTCGCTCACACCGGGGCTTTCTTTCATCAAAGTGGATCGCGGCCAGATCGAGCAGGTCATCGTCAACTTGGCTGTGAATGCCCGGGACGCCATGCCGCAAGGGGGCAAGCTGCGGATCACGACGGAAAACGCCACCCTCGACGAGTGCGCTGCTGCTGCCTTTGCCGTGCCGGCCGGATCTTACGTGCGTCTGCTGGTCGAAGACACCGGCACCGGCATGACCCGCGAGACCCTGGCCCGGATCTTCGAGCCGTTTTTTACGACCAAACCACGCGGCTACGGCACCGGGCTTGGTTTGGCCACGGTCTTCGGGATCATGACCCAGAGCGGCGGCGGCGTGCGCGTCGAAAGCAGCGTCGGCGTTGGGAGCCGGTTCGAGGTGGTGTTGCCGAGCACAAGCGAGCGTCCGCGTCGTCCTAAGTCGGCCAATTTCTCCCTCACCGCCGCGGAGCAGACCTCCGTGGTGTTGCTCGTAGAAGACGAACCGACAGTGCTACGTTCGGCGCGGCGGGTACTCACCAAGTTGGGCTACACGGTGCTCGAGGCTTCGAATGCCCACGTAGCGCTTGAGGTTGCCGCCAAGACGACGTTTCGCATCGATCTCCTCCTCACCGACGTGGTGTTGCCCAAGGTCAATGGCCGCGAGCTGGCCGAACAGCTTCGCGCGCTGCGTCCGGGCATCAAGGTGCTGTTCATGTCCGGTTACGCCGGGGATGTCCTGAGTGGTCGCAACAGCCTGCCTCCCGGTACGCCCCTGCTGCACAAGCCATTTACTCCCGAAACCCTTGCCGCGAGGGTGCGTGAAGTACTCTTCACGGAAGATGCGTAGCTGCGCCCTAGTGTTCTTGGTTTACGGCGGCCAAAAGTCCTGTCAATGCTGAGGCTGCCATGCGTATCGACGCTTACATCCAACACCTGATCCGCCACGGCGCTGAAGCGATGGAGCTTGAGAGCAACCAACCGGCGAAGTTTCGATTCCAGTCCGGTGAGCGCTTGAGTTCGACGCGGGTCGAACACAAAGAGGTCGTATTCGTAGTGAAGGAAGCGGCCGACGAAGCCGCGCTGCAAGGCTTGGCCCGCTCGCGACAAGCGACCTTCCTGCACGACCTAGACGGACTGTCCTTCCGCCTCACGGTGCAGGTGGTCAGCAATGATTGCTGGCGACTGAGCGTCGCGCCCGCGGATGCCGCCGGAGTTGCGGCCGCCGCTGCACGCCGACCGAATCTCGAACCGCCCATGCCTCAAGTGCCGCGCGACCGACCGAGCATCGCGGCGCCACGGGTCGACGCAAAACCCGGTGAGCCACGCATGAATCGTTTCTTGCGCGAGATGGTGCGCTTAGATGCGAGTGATCTGCACCTGACTACGGGCGCGCCCCCGATGGTCCGGCTGCACGGCGCGATGGTGAATCTCGAAGGCCACGGCAAGCTGGATGAAGCGGAACTCAACGGTCTGATGTTGGAGATCCTACCCGAGCGGAACAAGCGGGAGTTCGAACAGGATTGGGACGCAGATTTCGCCCACGCCATCGAGGGTCTGTCGCGTTTTCGGGCCAACTACTTTCGGGATCGCAACGGACCTGGCGCCGTGTTTCGTCAGATCCCGTTTTCGATCTTGCCCTTCGATAAGCTGGGCCTCTCACAAAAGGTTCTCGACTTGTGTTGGCTCACCAAGGGGCTCGTGCTCGTGACGGGTCCCACAGGGAGCGGCAAAAGCACGACGTTGGCCACTCTCGTCGACTACATCAACCAAAACCGCGCCGACCACATCATCACTATCGAAGACCCCATCGAATTTGTGCACCCGAACAAGCGCTGCCTGGTCAACCAACGCGAGGTGGGCACGCACACGCGATCCTTCAAGAAGGCGCTACGCGCCGCGTTGCGTGAAGATCCGGACATCGTGCTCGTCGGCGAGATGCGGGATCTCGAAACCATCGCCATTGCTATCGAGACGGCGGAGACCGGTCACCTCGTTTTCGGAACCCTGCACACCACCAGCGCCACGAGCACGATCGACCGCATCATCGATCAGTTCCCGCCCGAACAGCAGGCACAGATCCGCACCATGCTGAGCGAGAGTCTGCGCGGCGTGATCGCGCAGGTGCTGTGCAAGAAGAAGGGTGGGGGACGCGCCGCCGCCTACGAAATCCTGATCACGACCCCGGCGATCTCCAATCTCATCCGCGAAGGCAAGACCTACCAAATCGCGAGCATGTTGCAGACGGGTCGCAACATCGGCATGCAGACCATGAACGACCACTTGCTGCAGCACGTACAGAACGGCGTCGTCGAGCCCGAAGAGGCCTACATGAAGTCCAACGACAAGCAGACCTTCAAGGGCGCCCTAGAAAAAGCCGGCATCCCGATGAAGCTCTAGTTGCGCTGGGCCCGTCGCCCTGCTGGTGCACGTCGGGTTATTCTTGCGGGGTCGCGCCCTAAAGGGCTGACGCGTCGTGACGGAACTGGTGCACGTGGGGTTATTCTTGCGCGGTCACGGGGGGCGGCATGGGGCCAAACGGCGCGGGTGCACGTGGGATTATTCTTGCGCGGTCACGGGGGTCGGCAT
>CALMUT010000043.1 GCA_937872925.1 uncultured Myxococcales bacterium
CCGTGGATCTGGCAACACGAGCGGATTGGATCAGCCTTAGGGCGACGCTGAAGCCCCAGCAACAAGGCCAACGCGCAGACGCACTACAAGGCCAAGCAACACACCGGCAACGGATGCGGCGCGACGACGCTAGAAGACAAGATTTTCAACGCCGCGCACGGCGTTTCTGCCGGCAAGACGTACTCGGCAACGATCGTCTACGATCAGACGGCCGGCACACTGAGCGCCAACACCGGCGGCAAGACGTTGTCCGGCCAGCTCAACTCCGGCGTTAAGGTCATCGCGAACGGCTCCGAGAGCTGGAACGTCGTTCTTTCCTTCGACGGTGGCTATCTTGAGTGTTTCAATTCGCAGGGTCAGCACGACAACAGCCAGCCGTGCTGCTACGGCCCCAGCATCGGTTGGGTGTACGAGGACTTGAATTGGGAAGTCTGCTCCTAGACTCCGCGACCCGAGCAGCGCCACCCCGCGCTCGCGTGATATTGTTGAGGTGATGTTGGTCCTGGCGTTTGCTGCAGAACGCCTCAATCGGTAGGCAGGCATGGCGAGTCTTGGTGAGTTGAAGCTCAAGAACCAAGCCAAGCTTCGGGCTTGGGGGCTCGACGTAAACGAGGGGCTTCCGCTCATTGAAGACTTGAATGAAGTCACGCCCCGCTCGGCTTCTGAGGTGGCCGCACGGTCCTGTGCACTTGGCTACCTCGTTGGCGTGGGCTTTGGCGCGAAACCAGAACAGCTACGAGAGGACCTCGAGCGGTTTGAACTTTGGACCTATGTCTCCGCGCGCGAACAGCAAATACTGACTGTGGGACCGACCGCCCAAGACAAGATCGACTGCACGTGGCTCACCGAGGCCATTCAGGCTCTTGCGTTCTGCCTGGGACTCGCCGAGCTACTTCCTGATCAGAACCGTGATGACAACCTGGCTGACCAGTTTCCTCTCGGCGAGAACCCCAGCGAATTCATTGACAACGCTTCGCTGCGTCCGCTCGTGGAGATTCAGGAGCAAGTCGACTTGCACTATCGGTTGCACTGGTACGTTCGGCAGTGCCAGCTGCAAGCGACCCCGCCGAAGCTTGTTGATCCGGGGGTAGTCCAAGAGCGGCGCCGTGCGCTTGACTGGGCATACGGTGTGGAGGCCGACTGGGACGAGGTTCCCGGCGACACCTAGTGGATGCTTTGCCCCTCGAGCGAAAGCGAACCGCCTCGCAGGGCGCTGCAGTAGTCGAGCACCGGCTTTCCGCATGGAGATGTCGTGCCGGTCTGCGCGGGCGGTGCCTGGCGCCGCTGCTCCCCGCCACCCCCGTGCTTGCGTGGTATTGTTGGGTAGAGTTGCTCTTGGTGCTCTCCTGCGGAACGCCTCTCGCGTTGGCGAACGACATTCAAGTCTGATGATGGTCGAAATTCTCCGTCACATGCAGAAGCGTTGCACTGCCTGCCCGGAGGGCCGGCTCCAGTCGCGCAATTGGATTCGCGCAACATGCGTTGACGACAACGGGCAGCGCTATCCGGACTCGTGGACCTACTACGAGTGTGATCGCTGCGGCGACCGTTCCAAGCACTTTCTGGACGGGCGAATCGAAGTTCCCTCGCCGGTCGAGTGGCAACGACATTGCCAACCATGAGCCGCGGTTCGCACTTGTCATTGGCCTCGCCGCACGCCGAGATCCGGCGACCTTCGCTGACGCTCCGACTGCGCGCAGAGCTCGGTGCCGCGCGCGCGCCTGCGTGGTATTGTTGGTTGGTGCTCTTTCTGGCGTTCGCTCGATGAACGCTGCAATCGTTAGGCAAGCGAGTGAAACGCTCTGGCTGGAACCCCACGAGGAGGAATCGCAATCTCGGAACGGCCAAGTCGGGCCACGGGTTGTCGAACCGCATGGTGATTCCGGAGTCGTGGAACGACCCAAGAGTGTACTGGGAGCGTCTCAGGGACCCTGTCACTGTCCGGGAGAACGGGTTCACGCTTCTTGTTGAGCCTTGTGCAGAGGGCTTCGTCCACGCTGTTACGGTAGATGATGCGTTGAGAGTGCTCGCTCTCGTTCCGCACGAAGACATTTCGCGGATTCGTGTGATCGCTATGCGGCAGCCCACGCGAAAGCAGCGCTTGCTTTCCTGTGTGTGGGGACGATTAGCCTATTTTGCTGACTTCGGTGGGACCACCGGGCCGGCCATCATCCTTGAGGCTCACCCAGTCAACGATGCCTTCGATCTGCCACGCTCCCAGACCCCCGACTCCTCCGCCGAAGTGGAGCGATTGCGTGCTGACGGCCACACGATAGCTGATGAGCGTCGCTCCTGGAGGGTCCAGACGACGCTCAATTCTGTCAGGAACACGCAGCTCTTCCGAACACTCCCTCACGAGGTGGGACACTACGTGCAATTCGATCGTGAGGTTCGACGCGAGGCGGCGGGCGACGACACCGCCCTGCTGAAACTGCACGACATGTACTTCACCAAGCCACTCCGCGAGAAGGAGGACTTTGCGCACCGCTACGCGCACGAGTTCTACGAAACTGCCAGGGCTGCGGGCCGCCTGCCCTTCGAGCGGCTGGTGAATCTCGAGCGCATCGAGCGGTTCGGGCTCGACGCTGCCTGGTTCGGCATATCAACATAGACAACCAGTCGCGTCACAAGACGTTGCAAGCGGACAAGCGCCGGCCTGCCGACTGGAGGATGTCCGCTCCGCCCTGAGCACAGGGTGCTTGGAGCTGAGCATGCTTCGACGCGTTCAGCGCAACCCCAAGCCCGTGGCGTGATATTGTTTGGGTCCGCTTTTCCTGGCGTTCGCTGCTGAACGCCTCAATTGTTGGGTATGCAACTGCGTAACCTGCCGGCCTCGATCTTTGGGCACGACAACGACCAGTACATGGTCGCCTCGTGTGAGGAACCTCTTCCTGGGATCCCGAGCGAGGTATTCTGTGCTGTGTGCGGATGGAAGAAGGAATGGCGCTTCACACGACCGGACTTCGCATTGGGATCGCGCAAACGAGATGTGTCCATGACGTACGACGGGGCGATGATTATCTCTGAGCGTGCTCGTGCCATCTTCATGTCGTGTGGCGAACCAAGCTTCTCCTTCCAGAAGCTCCCACGTGAGCCCGAGTACTTTCACCTCACTCCGTGGCACCAGATCGAGCTCGAGCTCGACCCCGAACGGCAGGGCGCACGATTCGGGAAACGGTGTGACGCGTGCGGACTTCACGATTGGGTGGCCGGTGCGACCCCACCGATCAAGGCCATGCCAGACGCGGGCCACGTCTTTTTCACCGACATTCTCTTTGGCTCATTCAACGAGCGTCATCCGCGCTTTATCGTCTCTGGCCGCGCCAGACAGTTGTTGGCCAGCAGCGATCTCTCGGGTTTGGAGTTGGAACTGCTCTCCCAGGTGTAGTCGGTTCCGACCGGAAGCGACGACGCCATCAGGACGTTGGAGCAGACGACCGCCGGCTTTCTGGCTGGTGCGTTCCGCCCTGCCCCTTTCAGGGTTCCCTTCGGTCTCGCGCACGGTGCTTGCGCGCTTGCGCTGTGCGTCCTTCGATATGTTCAGCGCAACCCCGCGCCCACAGCGTGGTATTCTTGGTTTGGTTGTTTGGTTAATCTCGGCGTTCGCTGCTGGACGCCACGGTCGCTGGAGGGGCGGGGTGGGCACCTGCTTCTGCAGCGAAGAACCTCGCGCTCCACGGCACTCATGACGGTTCGAATCATTCCAACTGAGGAACGACACATTTCGGGCTTCCATGCGGCTGTTGACGCGGTCGCGCGTGAGCGCCGGTACCTAACCTTTCTTGTCGGCCCGCCAATCGAACGAAGCACCGCGTTTGTACGCGACCTCCTCGCCGGCAGCGGCGTTCAATTCGTTGCCGTTACGGACACTGATGACGTGGTGGGATGGTGCGATATCGTTCGATCCCAGCTTGACGGATTTCGGCACATCGGCTGCTTGGGCATGGGCCTGCTTCCAGCCTATCGCGGCTGCGGTCACGGCCGAAGACTCGCCGAAGAGGCCATCGCCGAGGCGCATAGTCTTGGCGTAGAACGCATCGAGCTTGAGGTCTTCGCGACTAATGCTGTCGCGATCCGACTCTACGAGCGGCTCGGGTTTCGGCGTGAGGGAGTCAAACGGAACGGTCGCAAGCTCGATGGTACGTATGATGACAACGTCCTCATGGCTCTGCTGCACCCCGCGCGCGAGCATACTACTGGCAGTGACGAGAGCCGCCCAACATGCCGTTGACGGGAAGAGGGTCGTACCTCGTGGGTGGCGCCTCACATGTCGTCTTGGTCAGGCTGTTTCTCGCGTGTCGCTAGACGGACGCAAAAATACTCATGGCTCCGAGTGGATCGAGCAGGTTGCGCCGCCTTCGTGCTTGGATCCTGGGCACGTTGACCGTCTTCCTCGTGCCCCTTGCAGCTTTGCTCCTCTGTTTTTCGTGCAACCCGGGTACCGACATGCACGATGCGCCGTACGTGCTGGCCTCTGGCGTTGCCATCGCCACCGTTGCCCTTCTCTCCAGTGCGGCCTGGTGGAGAGTTGGGTCTCGACCGCTCGAGCGATCCGACGAGGGCTCCTCAGCCCGGCGCGAATGACGACCAGGCACGACGGGCCGTCCGTCGCTTGAGTTTGCCAACCTGAACGGAGTTCACCAAGACCGCGCCAGTCTCTTCGGTGTCGACCTTCGCGGTGCGCGCGTGCGTGGCGCATCCTTTGTGGCGTTCGCTGCTGAACGCCTCAATCGTTGGACCGACATTCAGATGCGGCAGCTTCATTCCGCCCGGTCGCAACGCGCTTACTGCGTGGTATTCTTGATTGGTGTTGTTCCCGGCGTTCGCTGCCGTAACGCCTCAATCGTTCTGCCGACCAGGAATTAGCCATGCCGCACAAGGGCCTGTTTACGCAGGGCGCCGTCATCTTGTTCGAGTCGAGCCCGTCACTCGATGCGCTCGAGGCGGCGCTCTCGGACTTCGAGATTGGCGCGCGCCGCGACGCTAGTGGCGAGTGGACGATGTCTGGCCCGAGTCTGCTCCTGCCCTACAGGCCGGATGCCAAAGGCGCAGTCGCCGTTGACGTTGTCTCGAGACCGTGGCCCGACCACATGGGCGACCCTAAAGACGAGTCGACGCTGTTCGGTGCATGGTCCATGGGTCACTTCGGGCCAGGCTCGTTCCCAGGCGGACTTCGACGCGCCGTAGAGAATTGCTGGCACTGGGAGCACGGACCGGCGGTCGCTGAGCGTCACACTTCGTTCGCTCGTGTTCGCCCAAGGTACGCGTTTGGAGCGGGCCCCGACGACCCCGTCATTCCTGCCGAGAATGACCCCCTGGCCGAGCTCTTGTTCAGCACTGCAGTGTCCCGCGCCGTCCTCAACACCCCAGGCGCTCTCTGCTACTTCAACCCGAATGGCGAAATGCTCCACTGCGCTGAGGCCATCGACCGCGGGCTTGTTGAGCATCACAAATCTGGCGCAGTGCCGCAGGACCTCTGGTGCAACGTCCGGATGGTCCGCCTTTCAGATCACGAGCCGTGGATGCTTATGGACACCGTCGGCATGGATCAGCTTGACCGGATTGACCAAGAAGCCATTTTCACTGACGCATACGACCCATCTCAGGTCGCGGGCTTCCTCCGCAGCACTGCGGACTACCTCCTCCAGCGCGGTCCCGTGATCAAGAACGGCGACACAGCCAGTGGTCCGGGCGACATCGACTGGCAGGCTCGGAACTTCTCGGAACCCATCTACCTGCCCCCGCGAGATGTCATGCGATGGGTTCCCCTTGACGGCGTTGAGCCCCCAGGCGCGCTTGTCGGCTACACTCCGACCGTTCACTAGTGGACGAGGCGGCAGAACAAGCGGCTGGCACGCCGACGAACGCCTTCAGTCGGTCGCCCTTCGAGCGGACCTCCCTGGCGCCACGAGACGGACGAGTTTGAGCCGTAGGCCGGCTCGTTCTTCGACCTCCTCCAACTGCGTGGTAGATTCTGAGCATGTTGTTTCTGGCGTTCGTTGTTGAGCGCCTCGACCGTCATGCGGACCGAGTGCGACCGCCATGATGAGCGATGCGGTCGCGTATGAGGCATTCGAGACACACTGAACAGTCTCCGGCCCGGTTGGGTAACAAGGGAAGGTGCAATCATAGGACCGGATGGCGCTGCTGTCCGTTTGGCCCAGCGCCACGAATCCCGAAGCGAAGGGCATGTCGATGTGCAGTTCGTCCTTGATGAAGCCTCATCCAGACGAATCGAGCTCTGGGACTGCGTTGCTGGTCTCGGTGCCACGCACCTGGATCGTGCTCGGTTTGCTGCGCGCCTCTGGGGCCAAACAACCGCCGGTGCCCTGCTTGAATTGAAGTACTCCCGGCGCGGTGAATTCGCGGACCACTACCACTCTAGTGACGTGGGTGGCCTCTCAGGTTGGCACGCGATCGCTGGCGCGATCGTCGGATTTGGACAAGGCGCGAGCCCGAGCAAACTCCAACAATGGTGGCTCAGCAATCCCGTGCTGCCAACTCTGGCAGGCGCGCTGAACGACTCGCTGCCTGAACCAGATGCTCCATTCGGACTCAAAATCTTTTTCGGTGGAGATGGGGTTGCTGAGGTGCGCGTCGACGGGGACCGACACGATGCCGCTTCGTTTGCGCTCTGCGCTTTGCCCTGGCCGAGACTTCAGCCCCCCGGCTTCGTCCGGTCATATGTTATCGCGCTGCATCGCGAACCCTAGAGAACCGCCACCTCTCGCGCGTGTGGTAGAATCTGGGTGATGTTGTTCTTGGCCGGAAGGCGATGCGCACCCGCGAATACTCTCATCCTGCGCTGACCGAGTTCGCAACGATCGCTGGCGCGTTCTGCCGAGTGGTCGAGAATCGCGACCAGATGACGCCGGAATTACAGCTCAACGAGATTCACCGGCTCCTTCCGCGTGCATATTTCGCGGCACTCGAGCTGCCCGACACCTCCGTCCTATTCGACGATGGCGACGACGACGATTCGAGGGAGCCCGAGCCCGAGCCGGCGCACCTTCCGGTCACTCTTCCGCCCGGCCTGGATCGATTGGCCGAGTTCTTGAGCTTGCACCGATTTTACCGCGAGGTCTTTGATCCCTACGCCGAGTCCACCGAGGGCGAGGTTACGGGAGACCTCATCGACGACCTCGGCGACATCTACGTAGATATGCATGCTGGTCTTGTCCACTGGCGGAACGGGGAAACTGGGCACGCCTTGTGGGAGTGGCGCTTTAACTTCCAGATCCACTGGGCCGAGCACGCCACGTCTGCCTTGAGGGCCATCTTCGCGCTGTCGGCGTGGCACGCCTTTCCGTGGCCAGCGGGGGCTGGCTAACGAGCCCGGTGAAGCAGTCCGCCCCACTCGTTCTGGGTATATTGTTTCGTTGATCCTGGCGTTCGCTGCTGAACGCCTTAACCATTACGCAGATGCAAGACACAGCGTTCAACCGGGCAGTCTCCAACGTGGGGATCCGGAATGTCTTCCGCGCGAGTGGGCGTGCAATCCAGATCGCTTGTCTCATCCGTTCCGATGACTGGCGCCCACTGCGTGCCCACTGGTGGCGTGGCAAAGAGGTTTTCGTCATTGGCGCGGATGTTTCGGGCAACTTCTTCCTGCGCCACTGCGATGGCAGCGTCCGCTACTGGAAGCACGATTCCCAGCGTGATGAGATCATCGCGAACAGCGTGGATGAGTTCGCTCGGGGCATAATTGAGACGGAGTGATCGAGCGGTTGCGGTGTCGGCTTGACGGCAGCGGGGCGACGTTGTGCCTCGTTCGCGACGGGACTGCCCGGCAGGACTCTAATGCGGACGACGGCCGGCCTTCCGTCTGGTGAAGTCCGTTCCGTCCTGCGCCTGCTGCGTGGTATTGTGGTTGATGAGGCGGACCACATGCGACGCACATCCACAGTTTCAACCCCGTTGTTGTTGCTGGCTGCCCTCGTGCTCGCGTCTTCTTGTTCGAGTTCGGACGAGGGGCGATGCTCGGACGTCGGTGACATCTGCTCCTGCGGGACCGACTCCGTTCCTAGTGGCATCGAGAAGTGCCCAGCGTCGTACGACTGCTGCGCACGCGGCACCGACGGCTGCACCTGTGCGGCACCGGAGTTTTATCTGAAGGTTGCAAAATCGTGCGACGAATGGATCGCCTTCGACGACTCCACCCGAGTGTCCTCGTGTCCCTAGCCGAGCAGCAGGTTTTTTGGGGTATGCTGGGTCTGGCGTTTCGCTCCTGAACGCCTCAATCGTTAGACCGACATCTGATGCCGCCGGGGTCACAGTTCAGCGCGGAGCTGTCGCACCCTGTTTCCGAGGAGTGGTTACGGAAGCCCGCCATCGCGTGCGGACATGTATCGACGAGCCGAGGCAGACCGCAATGCTTTGTCGCGGTTTCGGCGGACGGGGAACCCGCCCTGCGCGTAGAGGTTCATGCGAACCCGGACCGCCATTGCCTTAGGGAAGAAGTTCTGGTGGTCGGAGAATCGCTTTTCGTCGGGAGCGCTCACCACGTGTCCGCGGTGACGCAATTGCCACGGCACCTAGCCTCCGATTTGCGCATCAGGTTGTCGAATTGTCGATTTTGTGGCAGCCTGTGGTTATCGACAATTCGACAACTTCCGCTGACAAGATCCTCCGAATCCTGGGCAAAAATCCCAAGACGACGGCGGAATTGTGCGCGGCGCTCGCCATGTCCAGGCAGGCGCTTCGCCGCCATCTGACTCCGCTGATGGACGCCGGCGTCGTGCGGCGGGTGGGTAAGGGACGGGCAACGCGTTACGAGCGCGCGGCTGACCCGGATCACTTCAGTGTCGTGCGTGCATATGCCCCAGCCGGGCTTGATGAAGCGCAGGTGTGTGAGACGTTCATCACTGAGCTAGGGCGCCGTCTGCCACGTGTGTTGGAAAACAGCTTCAAGTATGCGTTCACGGAGATGGTCAACAACGCCATTGACCACGCGGCTTCAGCGTCGCCCTAAGGCTGATCCAATCCGCTCGTGTTGCCAGATCCACGG
>CALMUT010000044.1 GCA_937872925.1 uncultured Myxococcales bacterium
CCCTCCGCCAGCGGGCTACTGCTCGTGGGCTTTGGGCCGGTGCCGCCGCCGCCGCTGATGCCGCCGCCACTTCCGAAGGCGCCAAAGCCGGCGCTGTTGCCCGTGCCGCCGGCGCCGCCGTTCACCTGGTTGCCACCCGACGCGCTGCTACACGCCGGGACAAACATCGCCGCGCAGCCAAGCAAACCGAATACGACCGAAAAACCCTTGTGCATCCCGAACCTCCGCGGGCAGGCATTTAGCACGGGAAAAGCCCCGAGACACGCTTCGTTGAACTTCATGGCCGCGCTGCGCACTGCGTCACACTCAGTACTTGGGGTCGATGCCACCCGGTCCGCTGTCGCCGGCTGATCGCGGCCGACGCCCAGAGCGCGACGGTCGAGCGGTGTGACTGGGGCAGCCGTGTGATTTGCGCTGCTTTCCGTGCTACTTCCATCGCGTCGACTGTTTACCTAACGAGGTGCGATCATGATGCGTGGGGTTGCTGGACTGTTTGCCGTGATCGGGATGGCATCGTTGTCGGGTACTGCCTGCAGTAGCGCTTCGGGGGGTTCGGCAGGAAACGGGGGCGGCGCAAACGCATCGGGCACCGGTGGCGGCGGCATCGGCGGTAGCGGCGGGGGGCTGATTGCGGACTCCGGCAGCGGTGGCTTCGGCGCCAACTGCGCGGCAGACAGCTACACCGGCGAGCTGTTGCCACTGGACATGTACGTGATGCTGGACCGCTCCGGATCCATGGACGACTCCGGCAAGTGGCCTGCGGTGACCTCCGCCATCAAGCAGTTCGTTGCGCTGCCGGGCGTTACCGACGTTGGCATGGGGCTGGCGTTTTTTCCTGACGTTCCCAATCCGCCACCCCCACCTACCTGCGCCACCAACACAGATTGCGGTAAAGACGCGATCTGCATTCCCGGCTTTGGGTTCTGTGAACACTTGGGGAGCTGCGAGCCGACCGTGTACGCCAAAGCGATCGTGGGAATGGCGCCGCTGCCTGGGGTTGGCCCGTCGATTTCGCAAGCCATCGATGCAGTCAAGCCTACCGGCGGGGCGACGCCGAGCCGCCCCGCGCTGCAGGGCGCGATGATGTACGCCATCGATTGGGCGAAGAACCACAGTGACCACGTCACCGTCGTCGTGCTGGCGACGGACGGCGAACCCACCGGCTGCAGCCCGAACTCAGTTTTGGACGTGGCTGGAGTGGCGACGCAAGGCTTGGGCTCCAGCCCGAGCGTGAAGACCTTCGTGATCGGCGTTGGCGCGGAGCTGACGTCCCTGGACGCCGTGGCCGCTGCCGGTGGCACGGACAAGGCACTGATCGTGTCGGGCGCGGACACCGGGAAGAAGTTCCTAGACGCGCTAAACGAGATCCGCGGGGCGGTGGGTTGCACCTACAAGATCCCGGTCCCCGCAGGCGGCGAAAAAGTGGACTTCAACCGCGTCAACGTAGCGTTCACCCCGGTTGGCGGCGCCCAAGAGATCTACCCGAAGGTCGACGGCGCAGCCGCGTGCCTCGGCACGAAGTCCTGGTACTACGACAACCCGACCAATCCGACGCAGATCATCCTCTGCCCGGCCGCATGCGACCAAGTGGAGAACACCCCCGGCGGCGGCAAGACCGACGTCGCCATCGGTTGCGAAACCGTTGTGCGGTAGCCGCGTCGGTCGGAACGCTCCTCGCGCAAGTTCTGGCTGCGTGAGCAAGGGGCTGGCACTGTGCATGGAGGGGGCGCTACCCTGAGGGAAGATGCGCCCCAACGACACCAGTGAGCAGGCCTGGGCCCGCGTTGAAGACGGACTGCGCGCAATGTCGCCAGGCGAGAGGGTGCGCCGTGCGCTGTCGCTCACCGTTCTGGCCCATTCACTCGCTCTTGCAAAGATACGACAGCAGCACCCGGAAGAAGACCCGCACCGCCATCGTCTGCGCCTTGCGGCGCGCTATCTCGAGCCTTCGCTGATGCGAAAAGCATTCGGCTGGAGCGATGACGGATCCTGATGAGCTAGCTCAGGCTCTGCTAACCCTTGCGGCCGCATTCGAGGCAATGGGAGTCACCTGGGCGATCGGTGGCTCGCTTGCGAGTGCTGCGCACGGCGAACCCCGCTCGACGAACGATGTCGACGTGATCGCGCGGCTCGACGAGAAGTCCGCCCGCCTGCTTACTGAGCGCCTTCAACCCACGTTCTACGCGGACGAAAGCTCCGCGGTCGAGGCTGTGCGTGGCCGAGGCAGTTTCAACGTGATCGACAACCGCAGTATTCTGAAGATCGACATCTTCGTTCCGGCGGACGGGCCCCTCGGTGTTGGGCAACTCGACCGCCGGCGCCTACTTGAGCTCTTCACTGGCGTACCCGCATTTCCCGTTCTCGGGCCCGAAGACACGGTGCTACAGAAGCTACGCTGGTATCAGCTGGGCGGCGAAATCTCGGATCGCCAGTGGCGGGACATCACTTCAGTATTGCGACATGCCGCGACGGAGATCGACAACGGAGGTTGGACTCACTTGAGGAGGGATCATGAATAAGCTCGCGTTCGCTGCCGGACTGTCCACCGTTCTCGTGACTCTGGGCGCCGCTGCCCAGCAGCCACCCCCTCCCGCCGCGGAGCCCGCGCCGGCCCCCGCCGGAGGCGCGCGTACCCACGACGGCTTCTATTTCCGCATTGGCCCCAACTTCGGGGCTTTGATTGGTACAGCGAAACTCGAGGCCGGTGGCCAAACCGGCGGAGAGTCCGACTACAGCGGTTTCACCTACGGCGGCGATCTCATGTTCGGCGGCACGCCGGCGCCCGGCCTGGTGATCGGCGGCACGTTGCTCTGGGGTTCCACCAAAGACCCGACCGTGAAGGCCGGGAGCACCGAGGGAACCGCCGACGGCACGTTGATCATGGCCGCGACGGCCTTGTTCGCAAACTACTACTTGGACCCCACTGAGGGGCTGTTCTTTCAGGGCCTCCTCGGCTTTGCCGTGGTCGATTTCGTGACCGCCGGCGGCCAGAGCGGTAGCAACGATCCCACGGGCTTCCTGCTTGGCGCGGGTGCGGGCTACGATTTCTGGATCGGCGACGAGTGGAGCGTGGGCCCGCTGGCCCGCGTCATATACGCTCCGACCAGCAGCGAGAGCGGCGGCGCGACCTTCAAGTTCAACTACCTGTTCCCAAGCATCGGCGTCGGCTTCACGCTGCACTGACGAACGTCCCGCGCCCTGTCACGCGCGCCGGCTGGATGCCTTTTCAGCCGCCGCGCTGGCCGGGTCCGCCGCCGGCCCGACCGAGTGCGGCCCACGGAGTCCGCGTTTCGTCGCAGCGGCTCTCGCAACCAGGTGCGCCCCTGGCCACTTCCGCGAAAGCGCGTTAAACCGCCAATGCGGCGGCCCGGTGCTGCTGGAAGTGAGGAGAGTCCCATGACGCATCATGTAAACGAGGTCTTCGTTGTCAGTGCCGCGCGCACGCCCATTGGTTCGTATCTGGGTGCGCTGTCCAGCCTGTCGGCGCCGCGGTTGGGCGAAGTTGCTATCCGGGCCGCGGTGGAGCGCGCCAAGCTGAAGCCCGAACAGATCCAAGAGGTCTTCATGGGCAACGTGCTTTCGGCGGGCATCGGCCAAGCGCCGGCGCGTCAAGCGTCGCTGTACGCGGAGATCCCGGACAGCGTGCCCTGCACCACGGTCAGCAAGGTGTGCGGGTCCGGGCTGCAGTCTGTCGTGCTGGCGAGTCGCGCCCTGATGCTGGGCGACATCGAGATCGCTATCGCGGGCGGCATGGAGTCCATGTCCAACGTGCCCTATTACTTGGACAAGGCGCGTACGGGTTACCGCATGGGTGACGGCAAGTTGGTCGACGGCATGATCTTCGACGGGCTGTGGGATCCGTACAGCGACTTCCACATGGGCAACGCGGGCGAGTTGTGTGCCAAGGAGTACAAGTACACGCGTGAAGCCCAGGACGCATTCGCTCGGGAGAGCTACCGGCGCGCCCTCGGTGCGATCAAAGAGGGTCTGTTCAAGAACGAGATCGCCCAGGTCGCTGTGCCCCAGCGCAAAGGCGATCCGATCGTGGTCACGGACGACGAAGAGCCCGGACGAGGCGATCCGAGCAAGTTCGATAAGTTGCGCCCGGCTTTCGCTAAAGACGGCACCATCACCGCGGCGAATGCTTCGAGCATCAACGACGGCGCGTCGGCATTGGTCTTGGCCACGGAGAAGATGGTCAAGGAGCACAAACTCGAACCCCTGGCCCGCATCGTGGGCTACGGCGGCGCGGCCCAGGCACCGGATTGGTTCACCACGGCACCTGCAAAAGCCATCGACGTGACGCTGCAGAAGCTGCAGCTCAAGGTGGCCGATATCGACCTATTCGAGATCAACGAGGCGTTTTCGTGTGTCACGATGGTGTGCAATCAGCTTGCCGGCATTGATCCGGAGAAAGTGAATGTGCGCGGCGGTGCCGTCGCCTTGGGCCACCCCATCGGCGCCACGGGCGCCCGCATCTTGACGACGCTGCTCTTCGCCATGCGCGACAAGAAGGCAAAGCGTGGCCTTGCGACGCTTTGCATCGGTGGCGGCGAAGCTGTTGCCGTGGTCGTCGAAAACGTCTGAGCGGACACGGCCGCGAATTCGCGGCCGGTCTCGATACCGTCCATGTTGGGAACGCAGATCGCCGACGGCGTAGAGGTCTTTTCGGCGCGCACGCCCACGCTGCCTCCGGCGACGCACACCAACTCCTATGCCTTGGGCGCGCGGGAGGGGCTGCTCGTGGAGCCCGCCACGCCCTACGACGACGAGCGGCGTCGCTGGTTGGAGTGGGCCCGGGGGCTGATTGGCCGCGGGCGGCGTCCCGTGGCGCTTTTTGTGACGCACCATCATGCGGACCACGTTGGCGGTACCGAATTCTTGGCGCGGGAGTTGGGTCTGCCGGTCTGGGCGCACGATCTCACCGCGCAGCGCTTGCCCGACGTGGTCGTGTCGCGGCGGCTTGCGGACGGCGACTGCATCGACCTGGCGGGACCGGAGCCGCAGCGTTGGAAAGTGCTGCACACCCCTGGGCACGCGCCGGGGCATGTGTGTTTGCTGGAGCAGCGGTTGGGCGCGGTGGTGGTCGGTGACATGGTTGCGAGCGTCGGTACCATCCTGATCGAACCCGGCGACGGGGACATGCGCGTCTACTTGGACCAACTGCGTCGTTTGGCAGGACTGCACGCGCAGGTGGCGCTGCCCGCCCACGGCGATCCAATCACCGAACCGACCGCACACTTTGAGCACTACGTGCGCCATCGTTTGAAGCGCGAGGCCAAGGTGCTCGATGCGCTGGCTGCGGGCGCGGCGGATTTGGAGCAGCTGCTCGCGAAGGTTTACGACGACACGCCCAAAGCGGTGTGGCCGATTGCGCGGCTCAGCCTGCGCGCGCATCTTGATAAGCTACTTGCCGAGGGTAGAGTGTTGTCCCATGATGCCGGGTACTCGCTAAATGAGCAATGAATCCGAGCGTTTCGCCGCGGCGTACGTGGCCACTAGCTACCTGCTTGGGTGTCGGGGCGAAGGCCTGATCGGCGGCCTGGTCGCCACGCCCCGCACGTCGGCGTTAGTTGCAGAGCTATCCGGGGAAGACAAGAGCACCCGCGCCAAAGTACTTGCCGGAGAGCTCGCGCGCATCGTGCGCGCTCTGGAGCAAAGGCGGCTCACGTGAGTATCGCGAAGGGGCGCGTGCTCCGCGCGGAGGGCGACACTTGGAAGCCCGTGGCATTGCCGCAGCGTGCGCCTGTGCCGTCGGGGCGGCGGATCCCCCGGGAGATCGTGGCGGCGGAAGAGCGGGCGCAACAGATCGTCCAGAGTGCGGAGCAGCGATCTCGGGAGCTCGTGGAAAGCGCGTTCAAGGAAGTGGCCGGCGTCAAACTGCGCGCCCAAACGGAAGGGCGAGCCGAGGCAGCGGCCGCACTCGCGGCGCGCGCCATCGAGCTCAAAGCGCTGGAGACCCGTGCGGATGAACGTGCCCTGGACCGCGTGGTCGAAGTCGCAGTGGTGCTTGCGGAACGTTTGCTCGGTGAGTCTCTCGCTGCGGATCCGGCGCGGGTGCGGAGCTTGGCGCGCCAAGCGCTGTCCGAAGCTCGGGGCGCCCGCTCGGTAAAGATCCATGCCCACCCCGCGGATATCGCTCAGCTAAAGGGCGACACCGCTGGCCTAGGGCTCGACGCGGGCACGCTCACTTTCGTCGAAGCGCCCGAGCGCGCACGGGGACATCTATTGCTCGAGACGGACATTGGCGTGCTCGACGCGGAACTCGGCCCGCAACTCCAGCGCCTTGGCGCGCGCATTCGGGGATCCTTGGGCTCATGAGCGCAGAACCCGTGCCGCCAAGCTTTCCCAGCGTGGACGCAAGCGCACCAGAGTCGGTGCCCCTCGGCGCGCAGGCCGTGCAAGCCGAAGACGAACCACGCGAATCGCAGATCCCGGTGCCAGTGTTCAATCCGCGCACCAACGCGATCTTGTTTGTCGCGACGGTGATCAGCGTTTTTTACGTTGGCCAGGGCTGGACGGCGCGCCCGAATATGGGCACGTGGGAAGCGCTGCGGGGCGCGTGGGTGTTTGCGGTTCCGCTGCTGGGCATTCTTGTGGCGCACGAGTTTGGCCACTACATAGCGGCGCGCATCCATCGCGTTCCGGCTTCGCTGCCCTACTTCATTCCCTTTCCGATCCTGAATCCCTTCGGGACCATGGGCGCGGTGATTGTGATGCCGCGGCGCATTCGTTCGGCGAACGCGCTGCTCGACATCGGCGCCGCGGGCCCCATCGCCGGCATGGTGGTGGCGGTCCCGGTGATGCTCTTTGGCCTGTCACTCTCGGAGTTGGGTCCCCGGTCCGCTACTGGCTACATACAAGAGGGCCAGAGCATTCTGTACTGGGCATTGAAGGCGCTCGTTTTTGGCAACATCGCGCCGGATCAAGACGTGCATCTGCATCCGACGGCTCTCGCCGCCTGGGCCGGATTCTTGGTTACGTTTCTGAACATGATCCCTGTCGGGCAGCTCGACGGTGGTCATGTTGCCTACGCGCTTTTTGGCCGAAAGCAGAACAAGATCGCAGGGCTCTTCCTGTACACGCCGGTGGTGATGTTTTTGTACAACGGCTACGTGCACGTGCTGCCGATCCTGCGGCGTGGCATGGCCGAGGGCTTTTCCAGCCTCGGTTGGCAAGCATGGATGCCAGTCAGTGCGTGCACGGTTTGGATCACGATCTTCATCTTGCTGATCGTGATGCGTCGCGCATCTGGCGTTGGGCACCCGCCCGTCGACGACGAAAAGCTGTCTCCTGTTCGGCGCGGCGTCGCGTGGGCCACGCTCGCGATGGGCGTCTCGATCCTGATGCCTTCGCCCTGGGTCGTGTACTAGGCCGTCCCCCAGCCCCTCCACCACGGGTTGAACTCCTGGAGTACACCGATCAGCTCTGATTTCGGGATCTCCATACTTATTCTTCCAAATTAGGTATTCTGTACTTTACCTAATCTGGAGGAATGTCAAAGGGCGACACGCTCAGGGATCCCTAGCTCCCGGCGAACTTCTTTTTGAGGGCAGCGCAGACGTTGGGCGGCGCGTAGCGCTCGATATCCCCGCCGTGCATGGCGATTTCTCGCACCAAAGACGCGGAAATGAAGCCGTAGTTGGTGCGTGTGGGCAGAAACACCGTGTCGATCTCCGGGCGCAAATCTGCGTTCGCGTGGGCGATCTGCAGCTCGTACTCGAAGTCCGTGCCGGCCCGCAGTCCGCGCACGATGACTCGAGCGTTCTGGCGCTTGACGTAGTCGATGAGAAGTCCGCGGAAAGAATCCACGCGCACGTTGCCGAAGGGCTTGCAGATCTCGGTGAGTAGGCTCAGCCGGTCTTCGGTCGAGAAGAGCGCTGACTTAGTCGGGTGGATGCCGACGGCGACGATCACCTCAGGGAACAGCTTGGAAGCGCGGTCGACCAAATCCAAGTGCCCAAAGGTCGGCGGGTCGAAGCTTCCCGCGTAGACCGCGAGGCGAGCGCTCACTTCTTCGCTCCACCGGCCTTGGGCGCGGGCGCCTTGGGTGCCGGCGCTTTGGGCGCCGCGCCTTCGGGCGGCGCTTCTGGCGTTGCTTCGGGGTCTTCGCCGTCGCCATCTTCGGGCGCGGGCGGTGGGGCTCGTAGTGGGCGCCTTTGGGCGGCGATGGCCTCGCGAGGAATGTCCTCAAGCCACATGGTGCGCCCACCATCGACCATGGTCACGCGGAAAGGCGCTAGCAGTCCCGACCCGACGAGGCCGTCGATGTCTACGTCGAGTCCCTTCTCCAGCTCCTCGACGGGTGCGCCGTAGACACCAGGAACGTCGGGCAGCTCGAAGGCGCCGAGGCGCAGCACCGGCAGCATGCCTGCGCGCATGTTGCCCAGGTTCGGCACCGTGCGCAGGGTCTCGAGGCCGACGCCGGCCTTTTTCCAGCCACCATCGTCGAGGGCCAGCGGGAACGTCATGCTCGTATCCACGAGCAAAGAAGCCGGTTTCGACGTCGGTTCGCTGCCGAAGGCGCCCCGGAGCAACATGCCGCCGCCGCGCAAATAGCTCACACGCAAGGTGGTGGCCTCAGGCGGTGGCGGCGGCTCGAAGGTGCGCACCACGAACTGCCCGCCGGTGAAGTCGAAGGTCGGGTGCAAGTGCCGGAGCAGATTCACACCGATCAACATCTTGATGGGCGCGTTTAGCTGGCGCGAAATCCCAGACAGATCCTTGGCGAGAGCCGGAACGTCTTTGACCTCGACGCGTTCGCCAAAGCGTAGCGACAGCCAAGTGGGCTCGCCTCCGCTGCTCGAGTCTACGACGGCTTCGGCGGTGCCCGTGGCGATCAGTCCCAGCGCGGGTTCACCGTTGACCTCCAGGGGAACTACGAGGGCAGTGGCAGCCACCCGCGGCATCTCCGAGACAGCGAGCAGTCCGCCGGACATGCGAAAGGGCGTGCGCCCGACGCCGCGGCGCGCGAGCTTCGCGACCTCCGTGGCCCAGGGGTCGCGCACTTCCGGATTCAGGACCAGGCGCTCCAACTCGTCTGCGGCTTGCTCCAGCTTGCCGTCGTACCAGTAGGCCCGGCCACGCACGGCTCCTGCTTCCGGCGTCTCCACTCCGACCAGGAGTTGCACCGAACGATCGTAGTCCAGTCGGGCGAGGGCGATGCGGGACGCAAGCAGTCGCACGTCCGGTTCGTCCGGCAGCATGCGCAGGGCGTTGTCCGCCGCGGTCTCCGCATCTTCCATGTCGCCGGTGCGGTAGCTTTGCTCCGCGCGGTCGAACCAACGCTTGGCTGCTGGAGGCCAACTGGCTTCGGGCGGCAACGCAGGGCCGCAGCTGGCCATTGCGAAGGCTAGGCTGACGCCCAGCATCATTGCGTGCCTTTGGATCGTTTTGCGCATGACTCGGGCGTGGGGATAGCCCAAGACACCTGCGGGGTCGAGGGCCCCGGACAACTGAGTTGCCGTCCGCTGTCGCAGGAAATCCTGCGGATTCGGCCAACACCGCGCTGCGTGCTAAGCTCGCGCGGTGCAGGGGAGCCCAAGGACCCACACCCCGGACATCCTTACGGTCCCGGTCTTATTGCTGAACGCCTATTTCGCGCCGGTCAGTCTGACCACGGCGCGGCGAGGCATCGTGCTGCTTTACGGTGGTGCCGCCAAGGCCCTCGACGAATCTGGCGAGACTCACGACTTCCCGCATTGGCGGGCTTTGCCGGTGCGCGACGCCGTGGATGACGCCATTCCAATCCTGGGCGGGGCCTTGCGCGTCCCGCGTGTGCTGCACCTGCAACGCTACGAGCGGGTTCCCAAGGCCGTCGTCCGGCTTACCCGGCGCAACGTGATGCTGCGGGATGAGCACACCTGCCAGTACTGCACGCGGCGCCTGCCCGTACGGGAACTCAACCTAGACCACGTCGTTCCCCGCTGTCGGGGTGGGCCCGACAGCTGGGAGAATCTCGTGACTTCGTGCCGCTCCTGCAATCTTCGAAAGGGGCGCCGAACGCCGGATGAGGCTGGAATGCATTTACTGAAGCGGCCGCACAAGCCCCGCTGGAGCACGACGGCGCAGATCTTGTTGACGGAAAAGCGCCCATATTCCGAGTGGGAACCGTACCTGGCGGCCGGCTGACGCCCGTCAATTCACGAAAACCCGCACGGCGGCCCGCCTCGGCTATGATGCGCGGCCATGAAGGCCTGCGGAATCGCCCAAGGTGTGACGGGCGCGTTGCTGATCACGTTGTTTGCGTTCGCCGGTTGTGGGCAGAACCAACCCCCGGAAGCGCCAGCCGCCGGAACTGACGCTCCCAAAGCGGGCGGTGATACCGTAGCGGCGACGGACCCGACGGACCCGGCGGAGCCCGCGGCTGGCTCGGAAGGTTCGGAGGACTCGCCGGGCGGGGAGTCTGCCGGCGGTGGTGAAGAAACAGAAACTCGCACCACGGACTTGATCCAAAAGACCATCGTGAACCAGCGCAAGCCGTTCCGCGCTTGCTACGAAAAGGCGAAGAAGGATCTGCCCACCTTGCAGGGCACTATGACGCTCACCTTCACCCTCGATCCCGAAGGCAAGGTGAAGTCTGCGGAGCTCAACCAGGATCGCAGCGATCTCAAGTCTCCCGTGGTCGTGGATTGCGCCCTGGCCGAACTGAAGAAGATCAAATTTGCTCCTTCGTCGCGCGGCATGGAGACCACCGTGAACTACCCGTTCAACTTCAAGCCCTGAAGTCACAGCCCACAAAAACGAAATGGTGAGTTCGCGGGGTGAGTAAAAAGAACGAGCGACGCAGTCCGCGCGCCTCTCTGCCGGACCTGGCACAGGAGGTGCAGTCGAAGGCTGTGATGATGCGTCGACGGCCCCTTGAGCCGATCCTGAACTTCTTGGCGGACTGGCAAACCAAGCGCCCCTGGGCGGTGGTGGCGCTCGTGATTCTGAGCTTGCTTCCCGCAGGATTCGCCGCTTCGCGGCTGGAGCTTCGCACCGCTTTCAGCGAGCTTCTGCCCTCGGAAAAAGCCAGTGTGAAAGAGCTGCAACGCGTGAACGAGCGGGTCGCCGGTTCGTCCACACTCACCGTCGTTGCGGAAGGGGGCGACGTCGAGGGGCTCAAGAAGTTCGTCGACAAGGTCTCGCCGCGCATCCGCAAGATCGGTCCAGACTACGTCGCGTCTGTCGACGACGGGACCCGCGAAGTCCAGAAGTTCTTTCAAGAGAACAAGCACCTATACGCTGAACTGGATGACCTGAAGAAGCTCCATGCGGATGTCATCGCTCGCTACGACTACGAAGTCGGCAAGGAAGCCGGCTTCGACTTGGGCATCACCGACGACGAAGACGGGCCGCCCGAAGTCACCGCGGAGTCTTTGGAAAAACGCTTCCAGAAGAAGGTCGACGACGCGAAAAAGAAGAGCAAGGGCGTCGACGGCTATTACATCGGCGAAGATGGCAAGCTCGCTGCCATTCTCGTGCGCACCCCGCTGGGCAGTGGTGACGACAAGGCCTTTGAGCTTCGCGCTACCATCGAGAAGATCCTCGAAGAAGAAGAGAAGGCGCTGGGGCTGGATCTTTCCTTCGGCTACACCGGCAATCTGATCACGAGCGCGGAGCAGCACCGCGCGGTCAAGAACGACCTGGCGCACGTCGGCGCGTGGGGCGTGGGTTTGATCTTGGCCGTGGTCTTGCTGTTTTTCCTTCGCTTCCGAACGCTGTTGGCGATGGGGTCGACCATTTTGGTCGGCTGCGTTTGGGCCTTCGGGATGGCCGAATTCACCGTCGGCTACCTCAACACGGCAACGG
The DNA here is from genome assembly GCA_937872925.1 of uncultured Myxococcales bacterium. Lineage (GTDB taxonomy): Bacteria > Myxococcota_A > Polyangia > Polyangiales > Polyangiaceae > JACKEA01. Next base: position 11,794 of record CALMUT010000044.1, read on the forward strand.
GCTTCTTGGTCAGCATTATTGCTGGCAACGGCATCAACTTCGGCATCATCTACATGGCCCGCTTCCTGGAAGCGCGACGGGACGAAGGCCTGGATCCGGGCGCAGCCGTGCGCGTGTCCCATCGCGACACCCACACGGCGACCCTCGCGGCGGCCGGTGCGGCAATGATCGCCTACGGCTCCCTGGCGGCCACTGACTTCAAGGGCTTCAAGCACTTCGGCATCATTGGCGGCGCCGGGATGATTCTGTGCTGGGTGGCGACCTACGCGTTCTTGCCGGCTATCTTAGTGCTCAGCGAACGCTACTCTCCGATGTTCACGCGCAAGGAGCCGAGTTGGCGTGGTCGCATGAAGGGCTTCTACGGCTACCCGTTCGCGCTTGCGGCGCGCAAGTGGCCGCGGATCATTGCCGTGGCAGGTGCGCTGACGGGGATAGGCGCCGCCGTGCTCACTGTGCGCTACTTCGTCCAAGACCCCATGGAGTACGACCTGGCGAATGTGCGCAACGAGCGTCTTTCGCCCACGTCTGCCGGGCGCCTGTCGCTACGGGTGGACAAGATCGTCGGCCGCTTGGGTCAGGATGGCCGCGCGATCCTCACCGACCGACTCGACCAGGTGCAGCCTCTCGTCAGCGAGCTGGAAAAGCGCCGCGACGCGGCCCCAAAGGATCGCCGCCCCTTCGACCGGGTCGTCAGCATCTTCGACATTCTTCCCCAGGAGCAACCCGCGAAGCTGAAGCTGCTGAAAGAGATCGACGAGCGCCTGCAGAACGCAAAAAAGCGCGGCTTCATCAAGGCCGAGGATTGGAAGAAGCTAGAGCAGCATATCCCCTCCAAGCTGTCGACGGTCGGCATTGACGATCTGCCCGAGTTGGTCGCGCGTCCCTTCACCGAGAAGGACGGTCGGCGCGGCAACATTGTGTTCATCGTGCCCACGGAGGGGCGCAGCGTATACGACGCGCACTATCTGCTCGACTGGGCGGACAGCTTCCGCGAAGTGAGCTTGCCGAACGGCGATATCATCCGTGGTTCGGGGGACCCGGTGATCTTCGCCGACATGTTGATCAATATCGGCGAAGACGCGCCCAAGGCGATTCTGCTCAGCCTGATCGGGACGTTCTTGGTGATCGTCTTTGCATTCCGCGGCAAGAGTGGCGGCTGGCTCGCACTACTGGCGCTGCTGCTTGGTGTTCTCTGGCTCGTGGCATTTCTGTCCTTGCGCGACATCAAGTTGAATTTTCTGAACTTCGTCGCGCTGCCCATCAGTATCGGTGTCGGTGCTGACTACGCCATCAACGTGATGAAACGACGACAGCTGGAGGGCGATGAAGTGCTGTACAGCGTGCTGGTGCAAACGGGCGGCGCCGTTGTGCTCTGCTCCCTGACCACAACCCTTGGCTATTTGGCGCTGCTCTTGAGCATCAACCGCGCGGTCCAGAGCTTTGGGCTGGCGGCCGCCGTCGGGGAAGTCACCACGCTCTTCGCGGCGGTGTTGATCCTGCCTGCCCTGCTGTTCTGGCGGGCCAAACGCAAAGGGCTGACACTCTCACCGTCGTCGGTGGGTCGCAGGAGCATGGCCAGCATTTCGCAGGACAGTTGAAGCCGACCCCGTCGAGCTGCGATAGAGTAGCCGTCCGATGGCCGCGCCCTCGCTTCCGCCTCACCTGCTTGAACGGGCGGATCCATACAGCGAGCTGCTAGACAAAACCCGCGCGCTGGCCCAGGAGCAGCGCGCGGCGCGTGACGCTTGGTTTGCTCAGCTTGGACTGGAGAGCAAAGAAGAGATCCTATTTGAGCTGGAGATCCTGCTCAAAGCCAGCGCGTGCTTTTCGAATCCACGTAACCACCCGGGTCCGCCGCGGCGCGCTCCTGTGGTCGCCGTCGATTTTCGTCAAGCGACCTTGCTCTACCGCGATGGATTGCAGCGCGGCTTGGCGCTGACCCGTCAGTTGCTCGGCAAGCGCGATCGCAAACTGGTGTTCCACCGCTATTTGGAAACGGTGCTGCCCGAAGACAACCTGCGCACGCGTCTGGCTCGGGAAGGCGGCGGCCAAGAGGATCCGGAAGCGAGCTTGGTGGCGTTGCGCCAGGCGCTGTTCTCAAATGGCGAAGTCGTGGACGGTGTCGTGCGCAGCCCTCGCGTTCCGTTTCGGTTGTTCTACGCGCTGCTGGGCACGATGCAGCGCGAGGTCAGTCACAATACTTTCTTCAATCCACTGACGGCGCTGGAGTTCCGGCCGGAGTTCGATCGCATTCGATCGAGCCAGGTACTCGACTTGATTCGCAGCGTGCCCGGCGACAGCGCGCACCGATTGGTGGCACTGACTTTCTTGGCGCTGTTTCGCATGCTTCGCTATCTGCGCCTCTTGACGCGCATCAGCACGGATGTCGGCGCCCGGCGTCGGCGCGCCGCTGGCCGCGCCTATTTGGTGCTTTCTGTGCTGCGTTCAGACGCCCGGGCGCTGAGCGACTATTTGCGCCAATGGTCCGGCTCGCTGTTGGCAGATAGCTTCGAACGGGACTTGATGCTCGCGCCGGCCTCGATGCTGCGTGAGCAGGCCCGCCAGTTTCGGGTATCTGGTCACCGCCTGCTGGGTATCAAGAGTGCGCTGGAGGGCATCGCGGGAAGTTTGCGGCTCGAGATACGACGCGTGTTCCAGCACGACCTGCCCGGACCCGGGGCCATGCCGTCGGAGCCTGAGCTCCGGGCCGCGCTGGTGCAAGCCAACGCGAATCTGCGCCCGGCATTGCGCAACGCCATTCTGTTCCTCGGCAAAGCGTTGGGCGTGTCCCTAGAAGAAGACGGCGTCTTCGACGACAAGGCCGCGCTCCGGGAAACCAGTGAGCGACTGCGCCGGGACGTTTGGATGTTCGCCCAAATCGTGAGGGCGTTTGCCAGCAAGGCCCAATACTCGCCGGCAGAGGATCGCTGGGCGCCGGTCTACAACTTCCAGTACGTTCGCGAGTTTCTCTCGTACTTCCGAGCGATGGGCTACCCGCTGCTCCGCTCGACGGACTATCCCCGGTTCGACGCCTTCATCCGCGCCATGGCTCGTCTGGAGGATACGGACCTGGTGGATCCGCAGCGTCTCGAGGAAGCGATTGACGAGTGCGTGGCATTCCACAGCTTCCTGATGCAGCTCTTCGACGACATTTCTAAGCGTGGTGTGCTTGCCGAAGTGCCCTTTGACCGCCACGCGGCCGCGTCGACCCTCAAGCTGTACATCAGCGATCGCGGCTAACCCTTCAGAACCACAACGCGGAGACCCCCTGGGGCGGCCGCGGGGCTCGGTTGCCTAGGATATCCGCTCGTGCTAGAGCCATTTCACATTTGAAATGCGGTCGGTCGCGAACCGATCCTAACCTATTGATATCACGGTGCTTGTACACCGGTGACGCAGAGCGGGGACAATTCATGGCTACACGTGTCGCGCAGTCCAAGGCGTCGGACGAAATCCTATTCCAGAACGACGGGGTTTCCCTGTGTTTGATGGTGAATCGCCGCCAAAAAACCATGCGCGTCATCGACTTCCGCTCGGGTCCCCACCCGGCGAAGCGCGTGTTTGTGATGTCCCTGGCCCGACGCGAAGGCATGGACCGCGTGTTCACCCTGGTGGAGCGGGACGAGTGCTCCACCTGGGCCCGCCTTGGATTCACCCGTGAAGGGAGCATTCCCGGGTTCTACAAACGCAGCGACGCCTTCATTTTAGGCGCGGACGTTGGCAACGATACCAACGCCGAGGAGTCCGGCCTGCGGCCGGCCTTTGCCGCTTCCACCGACGGGCCCGACGCTGAGCGCCTGTACCAGCGCATCCGCAAGCACTGGAAGGAACAGGATACGGAGTCTTCGCCGGCAGTCCGAGTCCAAGTGGCGCGCCCGGCTGACGTGACCAAGGCGCTGGCGTCCGCGTCCCGACAGGGGCGCGCACTGACGAGTTTCGAGCCCTTCGGCCGCGATGTGCAGCGCCTGTACTTTGCATGCACCGCGCGGGGCGGCTTTTCTTTGATGGCCTCTGTCGAAAGCCAGCCCTGTTTCAACAATGCGTTCATCGAACTGCTGACGGGGCCGCGAACCGAGAAAGAAACGCGCCTGGTCATGTCCGCGGTCCGGAAACTCACCGACGAGCTCTTCGAGCGTGGGATTGTGGGTTGTTTCGCCCTGGCTCCCACCGATGACGTCGACCTGGGCACGATCTACTTGGCCAACGGCTTCCGCAAGACCGCGGTGCTGGCGAGCCACTTGGTTCGCGGCAAAGAGCGCGTGGATGCCTTTCTGTGGTCGAGAAAGCTGGCGCTTCCGGCGGACGGCTGACAGCATCCCGGCGTGCGCCGGCTTCTATGGGCTCTGCCCGCTATCGCAGTGATGCAAATTGCCCCCGCGGCTTTCGCGGAGGCGGCGCCCGTTTTCGCGGTCGCAGCGGCAGGTGCCGGACAGCGCGCCCTGGCCGTTGGCTTCGACGGCAACGGCGCACTCCGCACGAACCTCTGTGGCGGGGGCAAGTGCACACTCGCTTCTGGCACGGTGGTGGACGCGCCCGCGGATTACCTGGCCCGCGCTGCCAAATCGAAGCTCACAGTGGTGCCCATTGGCTCGGGGCGACGCGCGATCCTGGTGACGCTGCCAGGCGCTACGCCGGACCGGGCGTGGCAGGCCGTTTACGCGGCACCGGTGGGCCCGGGCGGCGTGGTCACCGTGTTTGCCGGCGAGACGGGCTATGTGCGTGGCGAATGGGGCGAACGCGCTGGCGCCATGGTGCAAGTAAGCGAGCCGCGAAAAGATGGTTCGCGCACCGTGCTCGTCGGCGAGCAGCGCGAAGACATGACCCTATGCGGCCGCCCCACCATCCTCGCGCCGCAGCTGCTCTCTGCAAAGGACCTGAAGCTGCGGCCCGCCCGGGTGCAGCGCCTTCCGCCGGGGGAGCGGGACGCCGCGACGGTCCTGACTGCGACGCCGGTAGAAGGCGCGAGTTCGGGGCTGCCCATGCTGCGGCCCACGGGTGCATCAAGCGCCGTGGGTGACCCGCGCGCCCTCGCAGACGGCAACTCGGAAACCGTGTGGTCCGAGAACCGGGGCGGGGACGGGCGCGGCGAGCTCGTCGTCATGGCCGCCCCCCACGAGCTGCCTATCAACGGATTCGAAATGGTCGTACGGCCGGAGAAGGCGGCGGTTCCCGATGGAGTCGCGCCGCGTACGTTCTTTCTGGCGACGGACAAGCAGTTGTACCAGGTGCGGTTGGAGCAGGACGCCTGGCAGACGCCCGGTGCCCGCTACCAGGTTGCGCTGCCAGCTCCGATCCGTACGGGTTGTGTCGCCCTCGTGCTCGACACGGCGCATGGCGCGAAAAAGACTTCCAAGGTCACGTTGGCGGAGTTGGCTGCGCGCACGGAAGTGGACGCCCAGAGCATCGATGGACTCGTCGGAGCGCTCGCGGGTGGCGGGCCACGCTCCGCCACCGCGGCGTCCGCGCTGACGCTCATTGGCGACAAAGGCTTTACCGCAGTCGCGAAGGCGTTCGCGTCTTTGGACGAAGGCGGCCGCCGCGTCGCCCTAGAGGTGATGGACCATGCACCCTGCAATCAGAGTGCCGTCGTGTATGTCGCGGCACTGCTCGGACCTTCTGCGCCCCAGCGTGTGCACGCCCGCGCACGTTTGCCGCGCTGTTCCAAGGATGCGGAGCGCGCCATCGTGCATGCCCTCGATCGCGATCCCCGGCGGCTGCCGCAGCTCTCCGTCGCGCTCGCGGAGATCGCGCCGGCGGCGGCGGTGACCGTGCTGCTTCCGCGCCTGCGAAAAGCGCCGCTGCGCGAGCGCCAGGTCATTCGCGTGGCCCTCGGTCGCGCCGCAGCCAGTCCCCGAGCCCTTGGGGCGCTGCGCGGCGCCCTGAACGATCCCAAGCTGTCGCCGAGTGTATCCCTGGAGCTGCTCCGCGCGTTGGGCCCCCGGGTGGTCGAGCATGCGGCGCACGCCGCGGTGGCGCTCGAGCGTGTGTCCGCGGGAACCAACGACTTCCGCCTACGCTATCTGCGGCTGGAGCCCGCGGGCCGGCTTGCCGCCGCCAATCCGAGGGCGCGCAGTGTGGTTTCCCAAGCGTTGACCAGCGACAAGAACGGCCACGTGCGCATGCGCGCGGCCGAAGTCGTTGAGAACCCCACACTGTTCTCGAAGGAACTGACGCGAGCTCTGAATGACACCGAGGTGCGCGTGCGTGAGGCCGCGGCCAATGCCCTTGCCGCCCAGGGCGGGCGGTTTGCTTCCAAGGCACTCCTGGGCCGACTCGAAGCTGACCCTTGGCCCATCGTGCGCGCCGCCGCTGCGACGGCGCTCTCCCATCACGGGCCGGACACCAGCGTGGACGCCGCATTGGGCGAGGCAGTGGCTGACAGCTCGCGCCACGTGCGCGGGCCCGTGTTGACCGCCTTGGGCAAACGTCGCGCGCTGTCCCAAGCAGAAAAGGTACGTGAGCGGCTCACCACGGACGACGAAGCGCCGGACGTACGCGCGCGCGCCGCCGAAGCCCTGGGCCTCATGTGTGATCGCGGCGCCGTCGAACTGCTGACGCGCTCCGTGCACAAGCTGGCAGATCCGATGCTGCCAGCGGAGGAACGCGGCGTGAGCACCGTGGCGCTCGGTGCCTTGAGCCGGATCCGTCCCGCGGACATTGCGGACCGCCTGCGCCCACTGCGTAAGAAGACGGCTCCGGCCACCGCCCGCGCCGCGGCGGACGCAACCCTGCGCGCCGCGGGCACTTGTGGCCGCCGAGCCCGCTGAGGCGACACTGGCGTCGCTTTTTGCTAAAAGCGTCGCGACATGTCCTGGACTCTTGTAACTGGTGCTTCCGGATTCGTTGGCTCTCGGTTAGTGCGCGCACTCGTCGAGCGGGGGGAGAACGTCAAGGCGTTCGTGAGGGCGGGGTCAAGCCTGCGTCAGCTCAAAGATTTGCCGCCGGAGCGCTGCCGCCTGGCGTTCGGGGACATCACCGTCGAGCACACCGTGTATCGAGCGCTCTCCGACTGCGATCGCATGTATCACGTCGCGTCGAGTTTCAAGATGTGGGATCCAAAACCGGAGACGATTCTCGCGCCTGCAGTCGACGGCACTCGTGCAACGCTGACTGCCGCACGCAAGCGCGGCATTGACAAGATCGTGGTGACCAGCAGCGTCGCCGCCCTCGGCACGACGAACGCGGACGCGCCTATGGACGAAGAGCACGCGTTCAACCTGGCCGACCCGGAGACCTACATTCTTTCCAAGTACGAGGCGCTGCGTGTGACCATGGAAATGGCTGAGGACGGCCTGCCAATCGTGGCGGTGCTACCGAGCGGCATCTTTGGGCCCGGGGATTGGAAACCGACACCCACCCGGGAAAGCATCCCGGGCTACTTGAGGCCCGGCGCCCGCATGCGCTTTCCGGTGACCGCCGGTGGCATCAACATCGTGGATGTCGACGACGTCGTTCAAGGCCATATCGCTGCAATGGACCGCGGGAGGATAGGCGAACGCTACATCTTGGGCGGCGAAGACCTGAGCTTCCGACAGATGTTCGAAACGCTGAGTGAGCTCACGGGACTTGCCCCACCTGGCAGCACGCTTTCCGGGGGCATGGCACAAATGGGCGGCCGTTTGATGGAACTGCGCGCTCGCCTTTTCGGCGGCGACCCGGATCTGACGTTCCGAATGGCGCGGGACTACGCCACTGCGTACGCCTGGGTCACGTCCAAGAAGGCGGAGGCGGATCTGGGTTACACGCACCGTGCAGCGCGCGACACCCTGGCGCGTTCCGTGCGTTGGTTCTTGCAGCACGGCTACGTTCCCGAAGCTTCAGCGCGGCGGGTGCGTCTGGAGCTCGGGGCGGCCACGTGACCGCCGGCGCCAAGGTGCCGACTGCGACGGCCGCGCTTGGTACGGCGACGATCTTCGCGGCACTGCTCGCAATTCCGGCCAGCCTACGCGCGAGCGGTGGCGTCAACGTCGCACTGGTCTGGCTCGCGCTGGCGGGTTCTTCGGCGCTGGTCTGCGGGGCGATGGCGGCAGCTCTGCGAAGCCTGCACGGTGAGGCGCACAGCTTGAAAACCCTTGGGCTGGCTGGGGCCGTCGCGCTTCCCGTGCTTTCCGTATTCGGGAGCATCCTGAAGTCCGCGACCCATCATCGAGCACTCGGAGGTGTTACCTTCGCCGTGATCAGCGCGCTGGTGCTGCTGGGTGTTCTGCTCGCGGCTCACCGCGCGTGGCGCTGGGCGGATACGCGGGGCAAGTCGCGTGCGCTGCTGGCACTGGGCGCCGCGTGCCTTCTGGCGGGGCTCCGAGTTTTGTTGCCGTTGGTCTCCCACGCTGGCAGCCGCTGGGCCGTGATCGATGGCGTGCTGCTCGTGGCGGCGGCCGTGGTGGCGTCCATCTGGGTGCCGCACAGTTCCCTGCAAAACCGCGCACTTGCGCGGGGCTTGTGGGGTGGCCTCAGCGCGGCGGCGCTGGTTGTCATGCTGGCGTCTTCCGCCACGCAGAACGGCGCGCGGGAGGCGGCTCCAGTGCTGTTCGGACCGTTTTGGGTGCTGTCACGTTGACGAAGACGCTAGCGGCTCTTAACTTTTCTATTCATGACCCGCGAGGCCGGCCGAACACGAGCGCGCCGCATCGTCACGCTCCTGACGGCGCTGCTGATGTTCTTGCTGCCCATGGCAGCTTGGGCACAGGCGGGCGCGGGCCCCGCCGTGCGCAAGGGGACCACTTCCGTTCTGCCGGCGGAAGCCGCAGTCACGAAGCTGAAGCAGCGTCCTCCTGCCGCGGCTGAGGCGCCCCCCAGCGACGCGCCGCACGTTGCCGACGAAACGAAGGTCCCAAAGCCACCGGCCAGTTTCAATACCCACGACGCCGGCTGGATCCGGTTTTCATACCTACCTGCCGTGCGGGAGCGCGTGCAGCCGCTGATCGACGAAGCCGACAGCGTGAAGCGGCAGCTCACCGAGCGGCTTGGCGTGGAGGTGCTCAGCGACGTGACGGTGTATGTAGCGCGCACCCCTGGCGAGATGGCCAGTTTGGCGCCTGAGGGCGCACCGTTTCCCAAGTACGCGGCGGGCGTCGCCTACTCCAACCTGCGTTTCGTGCTGCTCACGATTCACCCCGTACACCCCAATTCCCGACACGAACTGTCCGAGGTGTTTCGTCACGAGCTGGCCCATGTTGCGCTCCACGAAGCTGTCAAAGGACGCCACGTCCCGCGTTGGTTCAATGAAGGCTTCGCCGTGTTTGCCAGCGGAGAGAGTTCTTTCCCGCGCATGCAGACGCTCTGGACGGCCACACTTTCCAATGACTTGTTGCCCCTCAAACGCATGGAGCGCTCTTTCCCGGAGGATGCGCAAACGGCTTCGGTGGCCTACGCCGAAGCAGCCGACGTGGTGCGCTTCTTGGTCCGGAAGCAAGACAAAGAACGGTTCACGGCCATGATCGACCGCATCCAAGGTGGGCAGGGATTCGAGCCCGCGATGCGCGATTCCTACGGCGTGGATCTCGCCGGTCTTGAGTACGAATGGCGTGAAGACGTTGCGCGTCGCTACACCTTCTGGCCCGTCCTCTTCAGCGGCAGTTTCATCTGGGCATTCGCCATTGGACTCTTCGCTTGGGGTTTCCGGCGGCGAAAGAAGCGTGACAAGGTGACCCTCGCGCGCTGGTCCCGGGAAGAAGCCCGTGAAGAGGAGCTACGCCGGCGCATCGCCGAGGCAGCGCAGGACGGTCGGGTGCACATCGTGCTTTCGCGCGGCGGCAAAGAAGAGCCCTCCCAAGAACTCATGCCGCCCGTCGGGACCGAAGCGCCGGTGCCCAAGGTGGAGCACGACGGGCAGTGGCATACGCTGCACTAGCGGGCCATCACGTCAGTAACCGCCCTTCGGATTGCTCGAATCGGTCACTCGCTTCGCATACGGAGCTGTTCCGCCCTGCGAGATTCGTCGATCAAGCGTTCGAAGACGCGGCGCACGGCTTGCGGATCCAGCGGGGCGAGGGTGCGGCTGGCAAGGCGATCCAAGATGCGGCGTTCGCGATCGGGATCGTATGCGTCCAGCCCACATTGTTTCTTGATGTCGCCAACAGCCAATACCTTCTCGAGGCGGCGTGCGACCCACTTCAGGATCTCATCGTCGATCTCGTCGATCTCGCGCCGCAGCTCTTCTAGGCGATCCTTCACAGCGTCAGGCTAAGTCAACGAACCGTGGTTGGGCAACCGCCGACGACCTGCACTTCGAACACATCGCCGCTCTTGAGCTTGTCGCATGCGGGACCCACGATCTCGATGCTTGTCGGCCCGGTCCACTTCCAGCCGTCCCCGATGTCCTGCGGCAAGACCTTTTTGTCGAAGTAGACGTTCACGAGCTTGGGGTCTTCGGGCTCGAAATCGAGTTCGATGCTGCAGCTGATCGCGACTTGCACGCCGATTTCCTTGAGGGCAACCGAAAGCTCCGTAGCGTCGCTGACCGCGTAGTAACTGGGCGAGGTGGTGCGGGCGGTCAGGCCCGCGATCGCTAGGCGGTCCAATAGGGAAGAATACACCTCGCTACCGGGCATTCCGACGACGTAAGTGGGGATACCTTTGTTGGCCAGGTTCGTCACCGCGGCCTCGGTGACGGGACCATCTACGCAATTGAGGGGACCGCCACCGTTGAACCCCGGCGCGCAACAGTTGACGGGGGCCTGGCAGGCCACACCGTTGATGGTCAGCCCCTCGATATTCAGTTGGCAATCGCTCGCCGCGCAGCTCGCATCGATGTTGCAGTTGGGCCCACCATCCGTTGCCAGCACGACGAAGGTCTTTCCCTCCAGCGCGGCGAGGGTCGGTGCCAAGGCCCCGAGGGTGGCGGACGTCGGTGTGCCGCCCGCCGGGGGGAGCTTCGCCAGGGTGTTGAGCAACGCGACCAGCACGGGGCCATCCTTTTGCTGCTCGGCGTAGCTGGACGGATCCCCCTGTTGGGTCGGGAACACCTCCACGCCAGTGCCGCAACCAGGGATCGAGCCTCCGCTGCCAGGGAACACGGCGGCGCCGTAGCGTACACGGTGACCCACGCTGCGCAGTACGTCCGCGATCGCAACCCGTGCACTCTGATATTTGTTCAAGCTGCCAGTTTGCGCCTCCGCCATGCTACCGGAGCGGTCGAGCACGAAGTACAGGTTGGGGCGATCGATCGCCACGGGGATCAGTTGGTTGCCGCATAGCTCGACGTCAGCGGGGGGCGGCCCGTCCAGCAACGCCGCGTCGATGAGCGGCGTGCCTCCGGTGCCGGCCGTGCCGGCGTCCTCACTCGCTTGGAATAGCGGGGGACGGCCATCGCCGCCGCAAGAGCCCGCGGCCGCGGCCGCCAGCGCCAGTGTCGCTGTCAGCCAAGCCGATCGGAACCGTGTAGTGAAAAGCCCCATCAACGCTCGAAAGGATAGCAGCGATCTCGCAGAATTCTGTGCTCCCTGCGGAGAATGGCCGGTGCGGCTCGAAATCTTGGAAGATCCGCTTCGGACTCGCAGGCGACAGTCCGGCGTAAAATCCCGAAGCTTTCCGTTATCGTCTCGGAGTTCCAGGCGCCCGGCCTCGCGGGGCTGGCCCTGGAAGAATCGCCGTGGAAGAAAGCCGTGATTCGATCTTGCCCAAGACTTCGAAGCTAGTTCTAGCGCTCCTGGCGCTGCTTTCGTGCCTCGCGTTTCTCGCGCGGGTCGTGGACGTACCGTCGCGTTCAGTGCCGAAGATGCCCACGGCGGCCCCGGTGCCCGCGGACACCGTACGCGAAGGGCGGCTGGTCGTCCGCGTTCAGAAGCAGGACAAGTCACCCCTGCGCGGAGCTTCGGTGCGCGTACTGTGGGAAAAGCAAGACCGCTACTACGAGGCGGCGCGCAACGTAACCGACGACAGCGGCGAGATCCGCTTCGAGAACCTGCCCGAAGGAGCGTCCTGGGTGATCGTCGACGCGATTGGTTTTGCGCGGGTTTCAACGCAGCTGGTTGTGGACCAGAGCGAGCGACGGACGGACGTGACCGTTCAGGTTGCGCATCGGCTTTCGGTGACGGTCACGGACGAGGAGGGTGGGCTGCTTCCAAGAGCAACAGTGCTCGTGACCACCGGCGATCCGCTTCCCTTTGGTGCGCTGACGGATGCGCAAGGGGTCGGTCACTTCGATCGACTGGGCGCGAGTCCCTGGACGGTGAAGGCGTCTCATCGCGGCTACGAGAGTGTTACTCGGACGGGCGTTGACGCGGATACCACGATCGCGCTGCGTCGCCTCTCGACGCTAAGCGTACGCGTCGAGCTTCCGAGCGGAAAGCCCGCAGCCAAAGCCAGCGTTTGGATCGCGGGCTCCGCCCTTTGGCCCCCGCGGCGCGCAGAGACGGCGGAAAATGGCGAAGTGCGCATCGCCGGCTTGCTTGCGGGGCAATACGACGTACGGGCGACCCTCGGTGATCTGGTGTCGGATACCGTAGGCGGCCTGGATTTGGCGCGGGGCGCCGACAAGGGCATCACGTTGCGTCTAATGTCGGGCCGTCAAGTCACGGTCCGGGTGGCGGCGGGCGAAGAAGAAGGCGCGCCCGGTGTGTCTGGCGCGGATGTTGTGCTCGTAGAAAGCGGTCTCTCTTCCTTTCCCCTGCGCGCACGCACCGGCGCCGACGGTCGCGTGGTGCTCGGGCCCATTGCTCCAGGGCCGGCGACGGTGAGCGCGAGTGCCGATGGCTTCGTTGGCCGAGGGCTTGCCGCCGTGCCTGAGGACGCGAGCGAAGAAGTTGTCATCGCACTGCTGAAGGGCGGTGTCGTCGAGGGCGAAGTCGTGGACCATCAGGATCGACCGGTGGACGGCGCGACGGTCGAGATCATCGGAACCGATCTGGGTGGATTCCCCATCGCAGAGACACCCATGACTACCGCCCTGCGTCGATCCCACTTTGCATGGGCGCTCGACGCGGCGCCCACCCTGATGCCTGCCGGGGAGCTTGGCGTCATGCCCGGCCCGATTCCGCCGATCCCGCCACCGTCGTCCCTTGACGCATTTGCCTTCGTCGAGCCGTCCTACAACGCGGGCCCGGGCGCCTTTGCACCCAGCGAGACCGTTGGCGCTTGGGTGACCGGCCTCGATGGGAACTTCGTTGCCAAACCCGTCACTCCGGGACGCGTGCGCGCCATCGTGCGCCACCCGGCCTATGTGGAAGGGATCAGCGAAGTCGTCACGCTGGCGCCGGACGGACGCGCCAAAGTGAAGGTGGTGTTGCTCGCCGGGGGCAGTCTCGAAGGGCGAGTCGTGGACAAATTTGACCGCGGAATCTCTGGCGCGCGGGTCGACCTCACCGCAGTGCGCGGGACCCTCGAGCGCACGACGTTGACCGCGTCGGATGGCAGTTTCGCTTTCGCTGCGGTTCCCTCAGAAGTCGTGCTTTCGGTCTTCCGTCCGGAGGATTTGTCGCGCGCAGTGGTGCGCAAGAACGTCGAAGTCGGCGAGGGCAAGAGGGAAACCATCACCATCGAGCTACCCGACGGCCGGGATACGGTGCGCGTGCGCGTGCGCGATGATGAAGGCAACGCGGTCGACACGGCGCAAGTCTCCATCGTGTCTCTCGACCCGGACGTGCCGCTGCGCCAGACGATTTTCACTCTGGAAGATGGCAGTGCCGTGGTCACGGACGCGCGCGGCCTCTCCGTGCTGATCAGCGTGGAGGCGCCGGGGTTCTCCCGAGCTTCTCGCTCTGTGGAGGCAGCGCCCGAAGAGATCACGATCGAGCTATCGCGTGGCGTGATCGTGCAGGGGAGAGTGACGGCGGTGCGCGGCCGGACCTTCCTGGCAGGCGCTTCCGTAACGCTATTTGCCCAGGGGCGTCGCTGGCTCAACACCACGGACTCCGAGGGAGTGTTTCGCTTTCAAGACGTTCCACCCGGAGCCGCTCGAGTCAGCGTTTCGCATGTGGACTACGCCACGGCAGAGCAGAGCTTTCAGGTGGAGCGGACCGGGCGGCAAGACCGTCCCTTCGAAGTGGCGGCGATCGATCTGAGCGAACCTGCCAGCATAGAGGGCAAAGTCCTGGATGCGGCTGGACAGCCCGTTTCCGGAGCCCGGGTTGGCGTCGGAACCGTTCCGGCGTTTCTCCCCGCGGGCACATTGCCGGCGGGACTGGCCGTCACGGATGCTCAGGGGCGTTTCAAACTCAGCGGAGTGTTGCCGGGAGAGTTCATGCTTGAGGCATACGCACCGGACGTGGGTCGCGGCTCGGTGCGCGCGCGTGCCACGGCGCAATCAACGGTCCAAGGCGTCGTGATCCGTCTGGTCAAGACCGCGGCAGACGACGACCCCGCGGTGACCGGCAGCTTGGCCATCACCCTGGGAGAGCGAGACGTCGAAGACGGCACTGAGGTCGTCATTGTGCACGTCGCGCAGGGATCCGAGGCGGAGCGCGCCGGTCTCAGTGCGGGTGACGTCGTACGCGCCGTCGACGGTCGGGACGTGGTCAGCATGCAAGACACCCGTGCACGCATCAGCGGGCGGCCGGGCAGCGACGTCTTGCTCTCGCTCGCCCGGGCCGGCGCGCCTCTGAGTTTGCGCGTGACCCGGGAGAACGTCCGGCGCTAAGGCGCCAGTCGAGGCGAGCTGCTAGTAGCCGCCTTTTTCCTCGGCGGGCTTGCTCGGCGCCGCGGGAGCCGCGGGCGCTGCAGTGCCGGCATTTGCCGTGAGCTCCAGCTGGATGGGCGCTTCCTGGGCAACTTTATTGCCCAGAGCGCCGAGGGTCTTTTGCGCGAGTTTGCCGAAGGCTTCCCGGGGACGCACATCGTGGGCTTCTAGGCCGACGACCACGGGTTCGAGGGTCTTCACGCTCACGGATACGGGCTTGTCTCCGTCGAATTTGAAGACGGCCTCCAGCTTTGCCTTCTTCTCGACTTTGCGCTCATGCAGACGAAACTCGCCGACGGCGGTTGCCGTCAGCTTGCGCTCTGTGCCACTGGCTTTGCTCAGGTCCGCCACGGAGACGTCTTCAAGCTTCGTGATCTTGAACTCTGCCCAGCGGTGCTTCTCGCGTACGTCTTTGGGTGCGTCGTCGGAGATCTCTAACCATGCTCGAGCGTGTTCGTTCTGCGTGTCGTTTTTGACCTTCTCGCCGAACTCACCCTTTTCGTCTTCCCGCTTTTGCTGGAACAAGACCAGCTTGTCGAGATCGATCTTGATGAGCGCCGTCGTCTTGGTTGTATCCATTAGGTCGACATGGATCTGGCCTTCAGCGGACTCGTTGGCCTCCCCGAAGATCTTCTCGATGGGGGCGTTCATGAGAAACCCAACCTTCGAGCTCTTGGCGTCCACCGCGAAAGTCACTGCGCCTTGGGTGGGCTTTTCAGCGGGTGCGAGGGAGGACGAAGTCGGCGCCAGGTCGGGCTTCTTCTCATCGCATCCCATTGCCACTCCCATGGTCAACGCCAGGGTGCATAGCCAAGTCACTCTCGAATTCATCCGGTTCTCCTCTTTCCTCGGGACACCGCTACATACGTGCGACGCCCCGTGCGGTTTCACAGGCGCCGCCTGCTTCCGTCAACCGTGGGGCGCGCAGCGCCGCGCAGGGTCGAATTCGCCCACAATTCCGCGCCTTCAGCAGCAGCCGAGGGATCAGGGCACAAAGATGGCCGCGGCGTAGGCGCCCAAATCCACGCTGAGCTGTCCGCCCGTGAGGGTCACACTCGGACCGCCGAGCTTGTCGCTAAGGGTCTGCCCTTCCTTGAGGCCCAGGCTTGGCGGCACCGTCACCGAGCTGTTCGTGGCCTGTGGATCCCGCGAAACCGCCACGATGGCGACTCCGCTGGCTGGAGTCTCTCGGGCGGTCACCAGCACGGTTTCCGTAGCGAAGAGAGAGCGATAGGTGCCGCGGCGCAGAGCGGGCACATCTCTGCGTGCCGTGCCCAGCTTTTGCGCCAGGCTGAGCACAGCTTGCTCATCGGCGCTCAGCGCATTTGTGTCTCTCCACATGGCGCGATTGCCCGGATCGGAGCCGCCCCACTCGCCATACTCGTCTCCGTAGTAGAGCAGCGGCGCACCCGGGAGCCCCATCAGCCAGGCTAGCGCGGAGCGATGGCGCTGGTAGGGCTCCGCATCTTGCGGCGGTCCGGCCAAGTTGTCCCACTGGTTATGGGGAATGCTCTGCTCGAAGCCGGGCTGCCCGCGGTAGGTGGCCAGCGACACAAAGCGCTGCGAGTCATGACTGCCGATGAATGGCGTCATGATGCTGCCGGACGGATACTGCGCTTGGCTGGCCTGCGCCCAAAAGTCGGCGTGCTTCATGCCGAACTCGTCGTAGGCAAACACCCGGTAGGGCACCGAGTGATACAAGACGAAGTCGAATTGACCATCTAGGGCGTGCTTGCCGATGTAGCGGCTGATGGTGTCGTACTGGAACTTGTTGCAGTCCAGGCCGCAGTCGCTCCAGCCCATGGCTGTTTCGCCCATCAAGAAGTACTTGGTGCCGCCCTTTTCGAACTCGTCCCGAACCCGCGTCGACAGGTTGGTGATGGCGGCGTCTTCGACGTGTTTTACAGCGTCTACCCGGATACCGTCGAGGTCGAACTCCGAAAGCCACCAAACGGCGTCCTCTACGAATTGCTCGCCCGCAGCGTTGTTGGACCAATTCACATCGGGCAAGTAGGGCGTGAACAAACACTCCAACGCCTGCGCGGTCCAATCGCAGCCGGCCGTGCCACAGACGCAACCCGTGCGGAACCAGTCTGGGTGTTGCTTGAAGTATTCGTGGTCCTCGTGCACGTGGTTCACGACGTAATCGATCAGGATGCGGATGCCGTGCGCGTGGGCTTCTTTGACCAGTGCCTTGAGCGCAGCTTCCCCGCCCAAGCGCGGGTCGACTTCACGCGCCTTCACGGGCCAGTAGCCGTGGTAGCCGGTGACCATATGCGTCTGGTCCGACGCCAAGTAGGCCGACGTCGGGTTGGTCTGGAACGGAGTGAGCCACAGCGCGCGGATACCGAGTTTGTCTAGGGTGCCATCGGCGATCTTTTGCCGGATGCCTTCCAAATCGCCGTTCTTGAAGTCGCCACGGGCATCTTGCACCCCCGCCGTCGTTCCTGTGTCGTTACTTGGATCGCCGTTCTTAAAACGATCCGTCACGATCATGTAGATGAGGGCGTCGCGCCAATCGAAGTGTTCGGGCTCCAGCCAAAAGACCAATCGAGCCCCTTCGCTCTGGCGGCCTTTTTCGTCCGTTGCGTAGAGCAATGCCGTGTACTTGCCGTCTGCCAGGCCGTCGAGGGCGACTTGTACCGAAGTGCCGTCGACGCTGATGGCGCTCTGGGGCAATTCCGTTTCTGTGCCTGCGTGCTGCAATACGCCGGTGACGCTTGCGAGGGCGTCGCCACTCACCGGCGCCTCGTAACTCAACTTCGCCGAGTACGTGCCCGCGCCGGCTGACGCACGGGTCTTGTTGGTTTCGCCCACGACCAGAGCGGGCAAAGAGCAGTCGCGGACGCGCAGTCCGGAATTCTCCAAGCCATCGACGTACTTGCGGTAGCCGTGGTTGTCGTCCAGGCGCCAGTCGTCACCGCCGAAGACCAGCTTGTAGGCCCACACTCCGGGCGCGAGTTCTAGATCCGCCGAGAAGGTTCCGCTGGCGTCTGGGCCCGCCATCACGGCGCTGCTGTCGAATTCGTTCCATTCACCGGCTAGCGCGACGGAGCTGGGTGCCACTCCCGCCGCTGGCTTGTAGGTGAAACGTACCGGGCAGACGACGCCGCTGGCGCCCCCGGTACCTCCGGTGCCGCCGGAGCCCGCAAAGCCGCCCGGCTTTTGAGGGTCTGCGTCGTCAGTGCACGCGAAGCCACCCAACAGAACAACAAGAGCAGCCGCAAAAGCCCTGAGCATCGTGCTGTAGGGTAGTCGTAACCCGCCGGCCGTCCAGTCTGTTGGTCACGTTTTTCGCGTTGGCTGGCCGGAGCTTTTTGCGCGCCGGGCTGGTCTCTGGCCACGCGCCTGCGTTGGTCTATGGGCTGCGCTTTGCGCAGCTTGCGAATGCTCAG
The DNA here is from genome assembly GCA_937872925.1 of uncultured Myxococcales bacterium. Lineage (GTDB taxonomy): Bacteria > Myxococcota_A > Polyangia > Polyangiales > Polyangiaceae > JACKEA01. The sequence goes on from CALMUT010000044.1 coordinate 29,803, forward strand.
CGCGCGCCGCGGCGTTTCTCAGATCTGACCCAGCTTCGTCGAAGGAACGCAATTCCAAGCAGTAGCAGCGCTCCGAGAGCTCCCGAGTTCGGCGAACCATGCAGTCGACACCCGCATCCGCCGTCGTCGTCGTCAGGCTTGGCGCCGTTCGAGGCGCCGCTTCCACCTGCGCCGCCTGCGCCGCCGGCGCCACCGGCTCCGCCCGCTTCCACCGCGTAGTCCCCGCACGGAATGAAGTCCTCGGGGCTTTCGCGATCCGTCACGGCGATGGCGTAGGCGCCGGCGCCGAAGCCGACCATGGGCATCTCGCCGCGATAGTCAGCGGTCTGCGCGTCGTGCAGCTCGCTAATCAGATTGAAGTTCTCACTGCCCTGCGCCGTGACCCAGCTGAGCAACGGTGTTGCTGCATCCTCTTGCATCTTGCGCATGGCAATGGCGGCGCGCAGATCCACGAACACCCACTCTTGGCTGTCGTACCAGCCGCCGTCGTCGTTGCGAAAGAAGCCCCGCGCGCTGGGCGGGACGAGCTTCGCCTGCATCGCCGAAAGCGTGGCTTTCGCCGCGCGGCCTTTGGGGTCGAGCAATCCCATGCCCACGCCTTCTATAGCGGCGGCGTCCAGGAACCCGGAGCCCGAATTCAGTTCTTCAAGGCTCTGGGCGATCGTGCCGTCTGGCGCGGACAGAGAGGCAATCAACGCATCCCGCGCTTTCCGTCCCGCGTCGCGGTAGGTTGTGGCGCGCGCCGAATCGCCGACGCGTTCAGCCAGGCGAGCGGCGCGACACAGTCCGTTGGCCGCGGTGATGGTCGTGTAGGCGAAGTGCTTCTGCTTCCCGTTCCAGTGCACTTCCCAGATGCTGGAGTCCGCAGCAATGAGTCCGGAGGGTTCTTGCAGCGCGACCAAGGTGTCCGCTACCTCGGCGCTGACCGTTGGCCACCACGCCTTCAAGTTGGTTTCGTCGCCGGAGGCCTCGACGTATTCGTCCAGAGTCCAGAGAAATAGGCCGAATCCGTCGTATTCGATGTTCGGTCCGTCTTCATTCGGATCGGTTTCTTCCACGCCGTCACCGAAGTAGCGGGTGATGCTGATTTGGTACGGGTGGCCGACGTAGTCTTGGTATTTGCCGCTGTCCGCGTTCAGCTGAAACTCGAGGGCGCGCTTGGCTTCGGCGGCATGTCCCGCGCGGGTCAGCGCCACCACGGCGTAGGCCATGTCGCGCACCCAAGCGATATTCCACATGCCCGGCGGCATGCTCGCGAGGATCTGGCCGTCTGCCTTGCCAGCTTCGCTGACTTGCCCCATGCGCAGCACCGCCATGGACTGCTGGTACAGAGCTGACTCCAGCGCTCCAAGTCCGGCGGGGGCGGGTTTGTGCCACGCCGTCCAGTCGGCCTTTTCGTCCGCTAGCAGTTGCTCGGGAGTGCGCGCGGCGGCCCAGGCGCGCACGGCGTCGATGCGTGGAGCGACGTTGCTGGTGGCGTCGAGCACCACGAAGGAACCGAACCAGGCTACTTGCCCGTCCGCCAGGCTGCCGAGACTCCACTGAAGCCCTGCGGCCGCGTCGTCGACGCTAGCGCCGGTGCCGGCGTTGTCTGGCAAGTCCCCGCCGGCCGCCACCAGGGAAAAGGGATTATCTGGGCTCGCCGCGTGGTGCGTGCTTTTCGTCAATGCGCCGTACGCCAGGGTCAGCCCGCTCGGTCCCCATTCCATCCAAGCATCCCGCGCGCCGTCCCAGCTGATGGTTTCCCCCAGAGCATCCGGCTCTGGTGCGCCTGCGCCCAGATGGAAGTTGAAGAGTTGGAAGCCGTCCACAGCTGCTGCGCCACCACTCTTGCGCTCCACGCGGACTAGGGAAACGAAGGCGTGCTCCTGCAAACTCATCGGCGAAAAGACGTATTCGCGTGCGACCACCCCTGCGGTCTCGCGCTCGATCACGATGATGCCAGTGCCGCTCTCGTATCCGAGACTCTTCGGTTCGACATCCGAAAGCCACGTCCCGGGAGTGCCGGGAGCGCCAACGCGAATGCCCGGGTACACGTCGAACGCCAAATCACGGGTGCGGCTGCCGTCGCTCCGCATCTGGTACGGGTGCTCCAAGAAACTGGACACTCGCTTGGTCGCAACGTCGTAGCCCACGACGGCCTTGCCGTTGGAGGACACCAGCATCGGAGCGGAGCGGTGGGGGGCGACGTCTGCGGGCGCTTGGGGCGCAATGCACAGGACGCCAAGCAGAACGGTTAGATGCCGGTACATAGCGCGCGCAGCTTAGCGCACGCCCGCAACAATGCGAGGGACTCCGGCTCAGTGCACGGTGTCGAAGTTTTCCGAATCTTTCGGTTCACTTCGGTCGCCCGGGACGAGCAGGAACAACAGCGGGATCGTGCCGATCGCCGCTGCAAGCAGTCCGACGATCTTTGCGAGTGTGACCAGACCTGGTTCCATGTCGGCGCGGAGCATGGCGCTTGGCCTGGTCAGTTGCAAGAGGGATTTTTCACCGGTTTTTTTCCGCATTTCCAGGGGCGGCAGGCCCTGCTATCGAGTTCGTCATGAGCCGCAAGCTGCTGCCCTGGGCTGTCCTGCTTTGGCTGGGGCACGCCCACGCGCAACCAGAACCGGCTCCGCCCCCTGCCGAACCTGTGGAGCTCGAAGAGGAAACCACAGCGCCAGAACCGAGGGAGGCGCCGGCGGAAGCGGCGGCCGCTCCCCCTCGGAGCGACAGAGCAGCAGCAAGTTCGGATCGCCCCGCTGCGGGTGGCGCCCTGAGCATGCGCGAACCGATTCGACCGGGCCGTCAGCCTGAGGTGCATGTTTCGTCCACCCCCGTAGCACTCACGAAGCCGGAGTTCCCGCGGAGCCGGTTCAGCTTCGGCTCCTATGGGCGAGTCGTTGCCGCGTCGGATGGGCGCGGCGGCGAGGGACGCAACGCGGACGTGGTTGCCTATGGCACGCGCATCGACGAGGGCACCTACGCAGAACTCGAGTTGCGGCGCGACGACGAATGGAAGGCGGGCCTAGAATCCCGCATCGTCACCACGCTGGCCATTGGCGCGCCCGTATTTCACTACGATGGGAACTTCGACGCGAAGATCGCGCTGCGCAATCTGTATGTTGAAGAACGCGGCATCGGCGACAAGGGATTGAGCGCCTGGGTCGGGTCGCGCATGTACCGCGGCGACGACATCTACTTGTTGGATTTCTGGCCCCTGGACAATCTCAACACCCTGGGCGGCGGCGTGCGTTTCGACATTCCGGGCCTGAAGACCTATGTGGCATGGCACTTGGGTCTCAACCGCGCGGCCGACCCGTTCCAATTCCAAGAGGTGGAACGTCCTGCGGCGCAGAATCAACCCGGGTCGACCCGCGTACAGTTGCTCAATCGACCCCGCGTCATCTCGAGTCTCAAGGTCCAGCACATTCAGCCGCTCTCCGGCAAAGCGGGGCTAAAAGGCGTGCTTTACGGCGAGGTGCATCGCCTTCCAAGTGGAGAGCGAGAAGAAGGGCCTGGCATTATCGAGCCGGTTGTTGGTGACAGCGGCGCGCTTTTCGGAGCTCAGGTCGGTCTGTTCACTGGCGAGAACGACACCTTCATCAACCTGTTCTTTCGACACGCAACGGGGCTGGCAGCCTACGGCGAACTTGCAACTCCGGAAGGCACCGCGCCAGACCGCACGGTCGAAGGCGCGACCGAGACGCGCGTGGGGCTCTCCGCCAACTATGAACATGAGTACTTTGCGGTCGTCGCTGGCGGGTACTTCCGGAGCTTCCGGGAGCCCACCCCTGAGCCCTTTCGATTCACGAACATAGACGAGGGCATCTTTGCGCTCCGGCCTCATCTATTTCTGGGAGAGCATGCCGGCCTCGCCGTCGAAGGCTCGTATCAGGCGCAGCAGCGCGGTCTGTTGAATGTGGTGACGAATCAGCCGCTTCACGCCAAGCTTTGGCGACTGGGCGTCATGCCGTATTTGTCCCCTGCCGGGAAAGGCGTGTTCAAGCGACCTCAGCTTCGCTTGATCTGGGCGATCACCCAGCGCAACGACGACGCCCGCGCGCTGTACGCTCAGGACGATGTGTTTGCTCGCCGGAAGACCGAGCAGTTCTTTGGTATCGGCGCTGAGTGGTGGTTCAATTCGTCCAGCTACGGCGATTGAGTCAGAACCGTCCGCCGTAGGAAAGTTCCGCGCCGCGCTCGGACAGTCGAACCCCGGCTTGGGGTGTTTCCGTCGAAGCGTCCGCCGACAGGAACAGATACGTTGCGGCGGAAATGCCGACGACACCGATCCCAAAGGACACGGTGCTCACCAGTCCAAGGCTCTGTGCGCTGTCCACGGCGTCGCGGCCTTCAGCGTTGCACACCCGGCTCGGACAATTGTCGTCGATGGCCTTCCGCTTCGAGGCGGCCATGAGTCCCGTGGCACTTCCCACTGCAAGCCCCAGCACGCCGACGCTGCCCAGAACCCAAGCCGGCGTGTTGGCGCGCGAGCCGCGCTTTGCTGGCAGCTGGCCTTCCGTGGCTGGGCTCACGGGGCCGCTTTCGAGTTCGACGCTGCGATTGACCCCGACTGCCAGATCCACGGACGCGCTCGCCACAGCATTGCCCCCGTTCAGCAGTCGCACATCGTGCACGCCTGGGTCCAGCGGTATGGGGCGTCCCAGGTCTCGGCTAATCTCCACGTCATCGACAACTACCCGGCCGCCGGGCGGTAATTCGCCGCGCACGCGTACGGTCAAGGTTGGGATCTTCGCGGCGATCTCAGCGCGCTTGCGCAGCGCGACGGCTACGCGATCGGCGTGTTTGTCGGCCTCGGTAGCGGGCAGTTGTCCTACGGCGTCCAAGAAGCCGCTGTAACTGTCGTTCGCCGTCTTGAACTTGCCCCAACCGCGCTGGCACTCCGCCAGAGTGAACAGCACTCCCGCCAAAGGCTCCAAGGCGTGGCTCTGCTGGATCAGCGGGCAGCCTTCCGCGTGGTTTCCCGCCAGGAAGGCCTCAAGCCCCTGATTGAACAGCCGCTCTGCCTGGCTCTGGGCCGCGACGTGTCCACTCCACGCCATGGCGCAGACAACGATGAGAGGGATGAGCGGGCGGCCCATATTCCTCCAACCTATACCAAACGCCTGGAGCTTCTCACTCTCGCTTGTACAGCGACGCTGGTTTCGGCTTGGCAGGGGCCTTCGGTTTCGGCGCAGGCCGCCAGTAGACTGGGCGCTTCTTGGGGGCTTCGGTAGCTTCCGGGAGGGCGTCCAGCGCAATCGGCTCCGCCGGCGTATTCGACGCGTCGCCTGCCTCGGGTTCTGCGCGCGCGACCTTGGCGTGGCTCGCGCCCCATCGCAGCAGGGTATCTGAGTGCCGGCCCGAGCGCTCTAGGTTGGCAACTTCCGCAGCGGTGCCGGCAGACAAGGCGACCCAGCCCACGCTGAATAGCCCGACAAGCCCCACGGCAGCGGCGGCCGGTAGGCGTAGGCTGCGTCTGGGGCGGGCCCAGCGTGCGTCCACAGAGACCTGGCTGTCGGTGAGTGTTCCACGATCGCTGCTCGACATCGCGGTGCTCACGGCGCTTGCGCCGAGGGGCACCGTAACGGTTTCGGTGCCTTCTACGACGCTTGCAATGATGGGCTGGCTGGTGCTGCGTCCGACTTCGCGCAACACGGCGTCGCGCTCTTGCAGTGGTTCGGCGGCCACGCGCTGCACCCATTCGGACACCGCATTCTGCGAGATCACCGGCGCTGCCTTTTCAATCTCCAGTACCATTTCCCGGGCGGTCTGATAGCGGGCGCTGCGATCGCGTTCCAGCCCGCGCAGCGTCAAGGTGTCGAGAGCCGTCGGCACGTCCGCGCGGTGTAGGCTCGGCGGTGAGACTGGCGCCTCAAGGAGTTGGTAGATCAGTTCACCGTCGTTGCTGGCTTCGAAAAGGCGCCGGTTGGCCAGGCACTGCCACAGTACAATCGAGGCGCTGAAGATGTCCGTCTGTCGGTCGATCACTCCCTGTCGGATCTGCTCCGGAGCCATGTAGGCGAGCTTGCCCCGCAGCTGGCCCTCCCGCGTCGTGTGGATTTGCGAAACGGCTTTGGCAACTCCGAAATCGATGAGTCGTGCGACCCCGTCGCTCCCGACCAAGATGTTCTGTGGAGACACGTCACGATGCACGACCTTGAGCGGCTGTCCGGTTTCGTCCTGCGCTTCGTGCGCCGCGTGTAGTCCGGAAAGCACACCACCCATAATGTGCGCCGCCACCGACACTGGAATGCCTCCGTCTTTGGCAGCCAGCTTCATCAGATGCGACAGTGGAAGGCCGTGGATGTACTCCATGACGATGAACAACTCGTCGCCGTCCTCGACCACGTCCAGAGTCTGCGCGACATTGGGATGCACGACGCGCGCCGCCACCCGCGCCTCGTCCACGAACATGGCGCGGAAGTCCGCTTCGCGGGCAAACTGCGGATGCAGGCGCTTCACCGCGACCGTGCGCGCAAAGCCCACCTTGCCGTGCAGCCGCGCGAAATGCACCGTGGCCATGCCGCCCGACGCAATGACGTCGAACAACTCGTATCTTCCCGCCAGGACCGCGGGCTTTGGCGGGCGGCTTGGGCGCACTATCGGAACAGGATACGGGTCGCGCCGACCTTTCGCCACCGCTGATTGCCTCGCCGGCTCGACCGCGCGTCGCAACTGCCATATGAGCAGACACAAGCTATCGTGGAGTTCCCGGTCCTTGTTCCTGGTGAGAGTGTGGGCGCCTATCGCATCGTTGGCGAGGTGGGTCGCGGCTCCACGGCGGTCGTCTATCGCGCGACTCGGGACGCGGCAGACGACGTCGCGTTGAAGCTCATGTTTGCCGAGTTGGCGGAGGACGCCGAGGCGCTGCAAATGTTCCTGGACGAACAACAGATCGCGTCCCAGGTGGATCACCAAAACGTGGCGCGGGTGCTGGATACCGGAATGCACCGCGGCAGCCCGTTCATCGTCCAAGAGCTCGTAGATGGCTATTCCTACGTGCAGCTGGGAGAAGCTGCGCAATCGGCAGGAGTGCCACTGCCTGTTGGGCTGCACTTGCATGTGCTTTCGCGCGCAGCGCAGGGGTTGCACGGCGCCCACGAGACACGAGGCGCAGATGGCACTTTCCTATCCATCGTTCATCGGGACGTGAAGCCACAGAACGTGTTGATCGCCTTTGACGGGCGGGTGAAAGTCGTCGACTTCGGCATTGCCGCTGCGCATGGGCGCAAGACGCGCACAGCAACCGGCAATACCAAAGGCACCCTGGCGTACTTGGCGCCCGAGCAGATCCTCTCGCCGCGAAACGTAGATCGCCGGGCCGACATCTGGGCTCTCGGTGTCATTGCCTGGGAAGCGCTGAGCGGAGAGCGGCTGTTCCAAGATGCCAATGAAGGCGGGACGATTTGGAACGTGGTGCATCGGGCCGTTCCGGAATTGACCGCGCGCGCACTTCCCCCAGTTGCCACACGCACATTGAACAAGTGTCTGCAGCGGGACCGGAACCAACGCTATCCGAGCGCAGCAGCCGTCGCGGAGGGCTTCGAAGAAGCCGCGGCCGAGTGCGGCTGGTCCGCGTCGGCCCAGGTCGCCGCACAGCTACAGGCCATTGCTGCCTCCGTGTCCTGACTGGTCGGGTGCAGCAGACGCTGGTCGGGCCTAGCAGACCGCTACCGGCTCCAAACGGGGTGTTTCGCCCCGATGTGGGTTCGGCACGCACCGTGCACTACAGCTCGTCGCGCCCCCGGGGCGGCCGACGAGGAAACGATGAACAAGACGAAGCGATGGTCGAGAGTTGGGCTGGTTTTCGCGGCGATGCTCGGCGCGGCTTGCGCGGGAGCTGAGGATGACGCCGGTACTGCGGCGCCGCTGGCCTTCTGCGAGACGGCCTCCACCTGCCTCGAGTTTTGCCTCTGCGCGACGGGCAAGATCGACGGCTGCTTTGAAGCCTGCGACGGCCCGGGCGGTGGCGGCGGATCGCCACAGGGCACCGGCGGCGTTCCCTCGGGTACAGGGGGCGCGCCCGGGGCCGGAGGCGTGGCGGCCGGTGGCTCGCCTGCAGCCGGCGGCGCTCCGTCCGCTGGCGGCGGCCCTGGATCCGGAGGCGCTCCGGCCGGAAGCGGCGGCAATAACAACACCAGTTGCAGTGGCTGGCCGGGTGGAGCGTCGGGGCCCGCGCTCGGTCAGACCCTGCCCCAGAGCCTAAGCTGGCAAGGTTTTACCGGCGGGTCGGGTAGTCCGAGCTCCACGAACATTGCCGATTACTACGACTGCGACGGTAAGAAGGGCATCAACGCTATCCTCTTCATCACGGCGACGACGACCTGCGGCATCTGCAAGAGTGAAGCAAAGTCGCTGGAGGCAAAGATGGACCAGTGGGCCCCCCTCGGCATCAAGGTCGTCACGCTGATGGTGTATCCAGCTACCGTTGCCGGCGCCCAGAGCTGGAAAAGCGCCTACGGTCTCAATCGCGTCGACGTGTTGGCGGACAAGATGCCGCCTTCCATGGCCTACTCGAATTCCATCGGCACGCCCCTACATACCATCGTGAATCCGCGCAATATGCAGGTGGTGCATACCAAGATGGGCGGCGGCAGCGCGTCTTACGCGAAGCTCGTGGAACTCGCTCAGCAGAACCAGTAGTCAGCGGATTTCATGCCGCTTGAGCAGCTCGATCAGATACGAGCGGTTCATCTGGCCGACCCGGGCTGCCTTGCGCACGTTGCCATCCGAGCGTTGCAGTAGCTGTTCTAGGTAGCGACGTTCGAACTGTTCCAACAAGGCGCCGCGTGCGTCGCGGTAGCCGAGGTGCAAGACCGATTCGATGGCGTCGCCGTCACCCGAGTCGGGTGCCATCATCGATACGCTCTCCAAACTGGGTTGGCGCCCCATCGCTACCGTGCCCGCCACCAGGTTGCGCAACTCTCGCACGTTGCCAGGCCACGGATACGTCGTCAGTTGTTGCACGATCTCAGGAGTGAATAGCTCCCGGGCGTCAGCCTCGGCGCCGGCTTCTGCGGCGAAGTGCTCGAGCAACATCGGGATGTCCTCGGTACGCTTGCGCAGCGGCGGGATTTCCAGCACGACGACGCCGAGCCGGTAGAAGAGATCGAGGCGAAAGTTGCCGGAGTTTACGTCTTTGCGCAGATCCCGGTTGGTCGCTGACACGATGCGCACGTCCACGGGCACTTCGTCAGCGCCGCCCAATCGAGTGAAACGCCGGCGTTCCAACGCACCCAAGAGCGAAGCCTGTAGCGAAGGCGGCAATTCACCGAGTTCGTCCAAGAATATCGTACCGCCATGGGCGCGTTCGAGTGCGCCGGCTCGGCGGCGGTCTGCGCCGGTAAAGGCCCCGCGTTCATGGCCGAATAGCTCGGCCGCAAACAGCGATGGCGGAATCGCCGCGCAGTCCACCACCACGAAGGGCTTTCCGGCCCGCGCCGAGTTGTCATGGATCGCTCGCGCAATCAGTTCCTTGCCAGTGCCAGACTCGCCGATCTGCAGCACGGAAACATCGCTGGCAGCAAGCTTCTGGATGTCCGCCATCAAGCGACGCATGGGAGGGGACTTGCCACGCAGCCCGCCCAGGGCTTCTTCCTCGTGGAGCTTCTGCATCACGACGTCGCCGTCGGCCAGGCGCAAACTGACTTGCCCTAGCTGTAGGGAGGCCGGCAACGTCAACGTCGCCGTGCCATCGCGTAGTGTGACCGGCCCGATTTTGGTGCCGTTGGTAGAACCCAAGTCCGTCAGGGCAACTGCAGCGGCCTCTCGAGACAAGGTGAGGTGGAAGCGGCTAACGGTTTTGTCGTCGATGATCAGATCGTTGCCAGAGGCGCTGCCGACGGTCAGTCGCTCGCCGTCGGAGACGATGGCTTCCTGCTCAGTGCCCTCGACGGAAAGCCGGATAGTGCGTACCGGCATTCCGGCAGCTTGCGCCCGCACCGTGGAGTCGCTCATGGCACCGACCTTAGCAAATGCCCGGCGTGCGTTTCGGTTTGGGCGAACGCCTTCGGCACGACGGCCACCGCATACAGCGCTCACGTCGCGGCCCAAGCAATGGACTGCTGTTCCATACCGGCCCTGGCATGGCCCACAAGACCGATTTTCGACTGTGAAACCATGGATGTAGGCAAAAGTGCGCGTGGCACGTGACCTGCACTGCTGGGCCGCTGCGGGCAAATCGTCGTCGCCTGCACGGAGGACCGATGCCACGCCCCAGCCCCTCGTCACGCCTTTTCCGTTTCGGTTTCGTCGCCGGACTGCTGTTCACTGCGGTGGGTTGTGCCGCGGACGACGGATCGTCCTCGGGTTCCGGAAAGCCGGAATTCTGCGACAGCCCGACAACGTGCGTCGAGTTCTGCTTGTGCACCTCCGACGATGCGACCCGTTGCTTCGACGTATGCGGGACGGGCTCTGGGGCCGCGCCCGGTGCCGGCGGCGGTTCCGGTAGTTTGCCGGGCGCAGGCGGCACTCCTGGCGCAGGCGGTACTCCGGGCAGTGGCGGCACGCCTGGCGCAGGCGGTACGCCCGGTGGTGGCGGCACACCCGGCAGCGGAGCCGCGCCCGGTGGTGGCGGCACGCCCGCAAGTGGGGGTGCGTCGTCGGGCCCGAGCTGCGTGGGTCACTGCGGCAGTCCCAATCCAGTAAACGGGCAGTGCCACTGCGATAGCCAGTGCACGCAATTCAACGATTGCTGCGCAGACTACGCCAGCGCCTGCGGCGGCGGTTCCGGTGGATCGCCGGGCGGTGGCGGTAGCCCCGGTGGCGGCGGCAGCGGCGGCGGTATCAGTGGCGGTTGCGGCGACGACGGATCCGGTTGGAGTTCCAGCTGGCAGAATCTCGAATGCGAAGTGCTGGCACTCGTGAACATCGAGCGCGCCAAGGGCGCCAGCTGCGGTGGCGCGTCCTACCCGCCGGTTGGGCCCGTTTCGCGTCATCAGATCTTGACGAATAGTTCCCGGCTCCACGCCAAAGACATGGGCGACAAGGGCTACTTCAGTCACACGAGCCTGGACGGAAAGAGTCCCTTCGATCGCATGAAGGCGGCCGGCTACAGCGGCGGCACCATGGGAGAGAACATCGCCGCCGGCCAAACCGGCGCCGGCTCCGTGATGAGTGGCTGGATGAAGAGCAGCGGTCACTGCAAGAACATCATGAACGGCAAGTACAAGAACCTCGGCGTGGGCTACTACCTCGGCAGCCAGGGCTACAAACACTACTGGGTGCAAAACTTCGGCGGTTGAGCCCGCAGCGGCCCCCGCGGGTGGGCCTCGCGGGTGGGCCCTGTGTCGGGACGACGCGAGATCGAGTTGCGCGCGCGGCGTTTTGAAATTTGTTCCCACCCCCGCGGGTGGGCCCTGTGTCGGGGCGACGCGAGATCGAGTTGCGTGCGCGGCGTTTTGAAATTTGTTCCCACCCCCGCGGGTGGGCACTGTGTCGGGACGACGCGAGATCGAGTTGCGCGCGCGGCGTTGTTTGAAATTTGTTCCCACCCTCGCGGGTGGGCCCTGTGTCGGGACGACGCGAGATCGAGTTGCGCGCGGCGTTTTGAAATTTGTTCCCACCCCCGCGGGTGGGCCCTGTGTCGGGGCGACGCGAGATCGAGTTGCGCGCGCGGCGTTTTGAAATTTGTTCCCACCCTCACGCGGGTGGGCTCTGTGTCGGGGCGACGCGAGATCGAGTTGCGCGTTCACTGCAGGCCCCGGCCGCCGGCGAACTGCAACTACCGAGTCAGCAGAGCCAACGCCTCCCGCAACAGCGCGTGAATCGGCGCGCGACCCAGCTCCGATCTGCGCTCCAGTTTTCCGATCGCGTTTCGCGTTTCGCCACGCCGGAAACCCATAGTCGTCAGTGCTGCAAAGAGTTTTCCGCGAACCTCCGCCGCGTTCGCAGCATGGGGCGCGTTCTCCACCGCTCGGTTTTCGCACTTTGCTCCGCGCGAAAAGCCGTCGGCGTCTCTGCAACTTGAGTCGTCGCCACGCCCCGCGCGCGGCGGATCTCCCGAAGGTGTGCCCAACTTCTCCTGGCGAAGGCGATTTCCGCTCTCGTCAGAAGCCGCTTTCGTGGTCGTGCGCTCGAACTGAGGTGACGCTTCGCCGCAACGCACGCACTGCCGACCCGTGTCCGATCTTTCGTGGCGAAGTAGGAGCCCGCCCACGCTGCCCTCGGTGCCCAACCTCTCCTGGCGACGGTGGTTTCCACTCTCGTCAAAAGCCACTTTCGTGGTCGTGCGCTCGAACTGAGGTGAGTCGTCGCGACAACAAACGCGCTGCGGGTCTGCCGAAGCGCTGCGCAACCTCTCCTGGCGACGGTGATTTCCACTGTTGTCAGAAGCCGCCTGAGTCAACGAGCCCTCGGGCAGGGACGAGCCTGCGCCATCGCTCGCGCACGACGCGCCTACCGCAGGCGGGCCCAACCTCTCCTGGCGACGGTGATTTCCGCTCTCTTCAATTTCGCCCCCGCGC
>CALMUT010000045.1 GCA_937872925.1 uncultured Myxococcales bacterium
CCGCGCCGACCCAAAGACTCTTGGCCCAATGCCGACCCCCGTGACCGCGCAAGAACAATCCCACGTGCACCAATTCCGTCACGGCCCAATGCCGCCCCCCCGTGACCCCGCAAGAATAATCCCGCGTGCACCCGCGTCGTTTGGCCCCCGTGACCGCGCAAGAACGATCCCACGTGCACCCGCGTCGTAGGGCGTAGACCATGTTCACTCGTATTCCGGCCGTGAGGCTCACTCGCCAGTGGCACAGCCCTTTCGCCACAAACTAGGCCGGGGGGGACGGCCTATTGTATAAGCAAAAGGATTTCAAACACTTATCCGCGAGCCCAAGATCTGTTCGTGCGGCGCGTCAAAGTTCTGCAACAATAAGTTGACAGATAATATCTAGCTGACTAGAGTGCCGCGCCTGGCGACCCCTATTTTTTGAGAAGGGGGACGCCGCCAGCCATGCTTTGGCACGGCACTTGATTCGGCGGCATCGTCTAGTTTTCGCGGAATGAAACGCTTTCCCGGTCCGTTTTAATCGCGCTCATCAAAGCGCTCAAATTTTTAGTGACCGGGTCCGGCTTCGGCTTGTGAACGCAGGGGCGGCGCGTGTGCGTCCAAACCCAAGACACGAACTCGTGTCGACGAAAGGGAGTCAATATGCAGCAGGAAATTCAGTTCAAGGTCGGCGACAAGGCAGTGTACCCGGCACAAGGTGTGGCGGAAGTCATCAGCATTGATGAGAAGGACATTGCCGGTTCGCGGCAGCGCTTTTACGTGCTGCGCATCTTGGACACGAACCGCAAGATCATGGTGCCGGTCTCGAACGCCGATGCCGTGGGCCTGCGTCAGGTGATCAGCGAACAAGAGATTCGCGAGATCTTCGACATCCTGAAAGAGCGCACGATCGGTTTTGATACCCAGACCTGGAACCGCCGCTATCGCGGGTTCATGGACAAGATCAAGACTGGATCCATCTACGACGTCGCTGAGGTGCTTCGCGATTTGTACCGTCTCAAGGCGAACAAGCAACTGTCCTTTGGCGAGCGCCGCATGCTCGACACAGCACGTACGCTCATCGTCAAAGAGATCGCGATTGCACGTGAGCAGACCGAAGACCAGGTGAAGGACGAGATCGAAGCGATCTTCTTCAGCAACTGATCTTTTTCTGAGCTCAAGAAACGGCGCGCCCCCAAACGGAGCGCGCCGTTTTCTTTTTGTCCTAGCCTGCGTCCGGGCGCGTCTGAATGGGAGGCAGCGCCGGGACCTGGACGACGACGCGCCAGCGCTCGTCTTCGAGCACACAGCGCACGTCGTGACGTTGGTTTTCTTCGCCGGAAATACTCACCACGGCCCACTCGCCGTTGATTTTCGACTCGAATTTCTTGGGCTTGAAGTGCAGGGAAAAGCGTGAGGGCACGAGCATTTCCTCGGGCGCAACGTTCCGGCCCGAAAGCGCGCTCGCACGTTTGGCGCGCTCCGCCAGGTTGTTCTTGGCCTCAGACCACAGCAAGTCGTACGCAAGTCGCGCGGCCTTCGGATCACCATGGTGGCGATGCATCCGCATCAGGAACTCCTCCACGACCGCTTCGGGCGAAGCGTCCACGGGCTCCCGATCGCATGCGGTGAAAGTAGCCAGCGAAAGCAGAAGCGCCAGCACAGCCAAAAGCGTTCTGCCGGCACCCGCCGCGCCTTCGGCCCTACCCGCCTGCAACGAAGGGTTCACTTCTTTGGGGCCTCAACGCGCAGTCCCATGCGCTCGCGGACTTCTGTCAGAGTCTCTCGCGCGATCCCCCGGGCCACCTCGGCGCCGTTCTGCAGTACGGACAAGACGCGCTCGGGCTCGGCGCGATACTCTTCCGCACGCTTTTGAATGGGCCCCAGGGCGCCATTGACGGACTCCACCAGGCGCTTTTTGCAGTCTCCGCAACCCAGGGCGCCACTGCGACAGTTTGTGTCGATGTCTTGCACCTCTGCAGCGTCCGTGAGGGCGGTATGCATGGTGAACACGTTGCAGATTTCGGGTCTGCCCGGGTCGCCCAGGCGCAACTTCTTTTCGTCTGTAAACGCGGACTTTATCTTCTTTTCGACGACCTTCGGCGTGTCGAAGAGGTCGATGGAGTTGCCCCGGGACTTGCTCATCTTGGTCTTGCCGTCCAAGCCCATGATGCGACTCGTCTTGGTCAACAGTGCCTTGGGTTCCGGAAAGATTTCGCCGTAGCGGCGATTGAATCGCCGACAAATTTCCCGCGACAGCTCCAGATGCTGCACTTGATCTTCGCCCACGGGCACGGCGGTGGCCTTGTACACAAGAATGTCCGCGGCCATCAGGATCGGATAGGTGAAAAGGCCAGCATTCACGTTGTGCTGGTGCTGGTCGCTCTTGTCCTTGAACTGGGTCATTCGGTTCAAGTCACCGATAGCGGTGACGGTGCCGAGGTACCAAGCGAGTTCCATGTGCTCGGGGACCTGGCTTTGCACGAAGAGCGTGCAGCGTTCGGGGTCAAGGCCGGCGGCGAGGTAGCTGAGCGCGGTTCCGAAGATACGCGCCGGCATCGCTTTGGGGTCGTATTCGATGGTGGTCGAATGCGCGTCCACCACGCAGAAAATCGCCTCGTGCTTGCCCGCCGCGGTGAGCTGCACCCAGTTGCTGAGCGCACCCAGGTAGTTGCCCAAATGCAATTCACCCGTACCCGTGGGTTGCATGCCAGAGAAGATGCGCGGCGTCGGTGCCATGAGCGTGGAGTAGCCAAGGGCCCGCTGCGCAGCAAGCACTGCACTCAAACCTGCGAATACTTGGCCCGTGCGCCGGGCCGCTCGGTACGATCCGGACCATGACGCAGCGCTCTGCGCCGGTTCGATTGGAGTGGCCCGGCAAGACGGTGCCCAAGGCGGCTGTCGGAGCCGTTTTGGAGCACCACCGGCACGGCCATCCTTCCCAGATGCTCATCGCCGGCGACAATCTGCGAGCCATGCACGCCCTGGCCCGGCGAGGCATGCAGTCCGTCATGCTGGCCTATATGGATCCGCCTTTTTTCACGGGCCGGAGCCACGAGCACGTGAAGCGCAGCCGGGACCCCAAAACCGGCGAGATGATGCGCACCCTGAAGCCAGCCTTCGACGATAGGTGGGACGGCCTGGGCACGTACCTCAGCGAGCTGCGGGATCGCATCGCCATCGCACGGGAGCTCCTCGCGCCGGAGGGCTGCTTGATCGTGCACGTGGACCCCAAGACGAGCCACTACATCAAAGTCATTTGTGACGAGGTTTTCGGCCCGCGCTGCTTCGCCAGCGAAATTGTGTGGCGCTACCGACGCTGGCCAGCGAAGACGTCCAACTTCCAACGCGTGCACGACGTGCTGTTGCGCTACGTGAAGGATCCCGACGCAAAGCCGCGGTTTCGTCAGTTGTATGAACCACTGGCGCCGTCCACCTTGGCCACTTGGGGGACGAAGAAGCAGCGGGCTGTGGTCGGCAAGTCTGGTCGCCGCGTACGCTCGAGCACCACCGAAGAAAGCACTCCCGGCGCCCCCATGGGTGACGTCTGGGAGATCGGCATCGTTGCGCCGGTTTCCAAAGAGCGCACGGGCTATCCGACGCAGAAGCCGGAAGCGCTGTTGGAGCGCCTGATCCAGGCGTGCACGGACGAGGGCGACTTGGTGCTCGATCCCTACGCCGGAAGCGGCACGACTTTGGCAGTGAGCGCGCGCCTCTCGCGTTGCGCCATTGGCATCGACGCGGGCAGCGAGGCACTGCGGGTCGCTCGCAAGCGGCTCAAGGCTCTCGGCATTCGACCCCTCGAGGAACGCGTTGCCGACGCGAAGCAGCCGAAGAAGACCCGGCCGCTGCCCCCGGCGGCAGTGCCCACTGTCGACGACGACGAGCGCTTGGCAGGTTGAGCCGGGGCGCGGGACAGCCGCGGTGTTTTCGTTTCTGATATGTTGCGGTCCACCGGCGCTAGCGCGGTGGAGGATTTGTGGCACGCAGCAAGAAAGCCGTCTCGGCCAACCGGCGCGGGAGTCCCGAAGCGGTCGCGAAGCGCCGCGCCGGGCGCGCGTTCAACGATCTACTCAGCGGCGGCCCCCGGCGGGACGGGCGCAGCGAGAACCGGCGCAAGCGCTTGCTCGAAGAACTCGAGGCCGGGGTGACGGCCCGGGGCCGCGCCTTGAAGCCCCTAGAGCTGGTCGCCCACGCCCACGAGTTGATCGAACTCGGTGAGGATCCGAAGCAGCTGCGGCGCCTATCGAAGAAGCGGCCGGCGGTCGAAGCCGAAAGCGGACTACTGGCCGCTGTGGTGGATCTGCACCAAGCCTACGGCTTTCACGTGGAGGCGTACGCGGTCGTGGGGATCGAACCCGAAGCGGTCGCAGAAGCCGTCGCCAAGGCGGAAAACCAGCTGAGCAAGGCAACTAAGCGGCGAAAGCGCAGCTAACAGAAGCGTGGCGCGCTTTCGCCCGCCGCGTAGCCGCGATATGAAGCCACCACGATGAGACTCGCCGCTCGGTTCGGGCTATTCGCCTTTCTCGCGCTAGCCGCCCCGCTGGCACGGGCAGACGCGGACACGACCGTGCTCGTGCGCGTGGGTGACAGCTCGACAACGGCCGCCGAGGTGGAGCAACGCCTGCGCGCCCTCGCACCGTTTCAGCTGCAGAACCTAGGAAAGACCCAGCAAGAAGCCCGGCGCAACTTCGTCGATCAGCAGATCGTTCCGGAGCTGCTCTACGTCGAAGAAAGCAAGCGACGAAAGCTGGAAGAAAAGCAGTCGGTTGCCGACCGCATCCGCGACGTCTTGCGGCAGGCTCTCGAAAAGGAAATCAGCGAGAGCATCGCGAAGGAAAAGCCCGTCACGCCGCAGCAGATCCAGGCCTACTACGACGAGAATGCACACCGCTTCAACACACCGAAGCGCATCAAGATTTGGCGCATCTTGGTGGCGGACGAAGCCGCGGCCACGAAGATCTTGACGGAGATGCGCGGCGCGGGTGTGACAGGCACCGTTCGTTGGACCAAGCTCGCGCGGGAACAATCCCTCGACAAGGCCACCTCCATGCGCGACGGCGATCTCGGGTTTGTGCACCCCGATGGCAAGACCGAGACGCCGGAAGTCCGGGTGGATCCAGCGCTTTTTGAAGCTGCGGACAAGGTGAAAGACGGCGAGCTGTTTTCAACACCCGTCAAAGAAGGCGAGCGCTTCGCGGTGATCTGGCGGCGTGGCAGCATGCCCGCAGTGACGCGTACAGTTGCGCAAGAGGAGCGCACGATCCGACAGATCCTCATGCGTACGCGCCTGGAGGAAGGCTTGAACGAAGTGTCCGAGAAGCTCATGAAGGGCGCTGTGCAATCCAAGAACCTAGGACTGTTGTCGTTCTTGGACATCGACCCGATGGGCGATCTGGTCGAACGCGCGCGGCCCGGTGTTGTGCCGCGGCATAAGCCAGTGACGCCGCTGACACCCCGGGCGAGTGAGCGCGGCCTGCGCTGAACTACTTGGTGTCCGGAAGCGGCCAACCGAGTTGTTTGAGCACGCCACGTAAGACGCGCTCTTCGTCCCGCGCGCGCAGCTGGTAGATCAAGAAACGTTGGGTCTGCCCCTTCGCGGCGCCCTCGGCTGCGCGTTCGTAGTTTTCCAACACGAGCAACAAATGAGGGTGCGCCAAGGTGACCTCCTTGGGAACTGGAGTGGTGCTCGCAGCTTTCACCCGTGCGGACGCCAGGGTGTGGATCACCTTTGCTAGATCCTTGTCGGTCAACCGAGCGCGTAGGTAGTCCGCGTCGCGCCCGGCTTGGTTCACCAATAGGGCGGCTCGGTCCAGGTAGCTCCCGGCCTGGGCCGGCAGGGCGAAGGTGCCCAGGACTGCCCCAATCGACGCCATGAAACTCCTGCGCTGTAGGCTGCGCTTCATCACTCTGCTTCCTCCTTGAACCACTCACTCTGATGCGCGGCTTCCGCCGCCTGAAACTCCGCAGCCCGTTTGCTGCGCCCACGCCCCCGCGCAAGCGAGCGCGAAGGCGACCGGACCAAGCGCGAGC
>CALMUT010000046.1 GCA_937872925.1 uncultured Myxococcales bacterium
CGGGGAGGGCCTTACCCACCTCCAGGGGGCCATCGGGGGGGGGCCGGTGGGGGGAGGGGGGCACACCAAACCCGCCGCTGCAATATCCGTTCACCGTGAACGGGCTGGGCGGGATCCCGCCGCTGGTGGAGAGCCTGCAACTGCAGAGCAAGATCACAGTGCCCGGCAGCGAGTGGGAAGTGATCGCCATCAGCCACGGGCACTGGCGCATGTTGGCAACGGGGCTGGTGCTGGGCGGCAACATCCGCACGGGGCTAGAGGACCATTTGTATTTGCCCAACGGCGACATGGCCAAGTCGAACGGCGACATGGTCGAGGTTGCGGCGCGCATGTGTCGCGACATGGGGCGGCGCCCCGCGACCGTCGAAGAGGCGCGGGCGATCTTGAGTTTGCCCGACGCAACATGACGTGAACGTAGAGGCGGACGCCGACGCCAACGCGGACGCCTGACGCAGACGCAGACCCCCGACCCCCGACCCGGACGGGCGTGGTATGAGGGGCTTGGCATGTCCATGGGGTGCTGCATGGCAATTGACCGGGACGGTCTTCCGAAGCGCCGGGGGGATGGGCCAAAGGCATGAGCACCGTACCCACTCCCCTGGAACACACTGAGGAGGGGCGCGCCTTCCTGCAGATGCGCGTATCCAAGTACGGGATCTGGGGGTCCAGCTTCGGGTGGCTTTTCCTCGCCCAACGCCTGCTTGGCATCGTTGTCGATCGGCGCTGGGAGGAACTCCGGCATCCCTCGTTCGTGTTCCACTTCCTCGGCGCAGCCACGCTGCTTGCGCTCGGCCTTGCGTGCGCGCGGGGCACTCCGAGTGTGCGCTTCATCCGCGGCGCGGAACTCGTTGGAATCCTGGCGAGCTGCAGTTTCTACGCGTTGATGGGACTGTGGATGTGGCCGTTCCAGAGCCCCCACTACATCATTCTGCTCGCGCTTGCCTGCGGCTTGTTTGCGCGGGCCATCTACGTACCCAGCACCTTTTGGTGGTCGCTGTGCGTCACAGCGCTACCTGGAGTTCCGCTTTTGGTCGTGACCTATCTGCTCTATTCCAAAACGGACTTCACGCCGCTCGCAGCGAGCGCCGCAGCGTTCTTCGGGCGCGCCTCTGCGGAGCAGGTGCGTGAGAAGTGGGTATCAAGCGATATCGCGTTCGGCATCACGGTGTTCACGGCGACTTGGTGGCTCTGCGTTCTCGCGCTTTGCGGTTCCGCGTCGCGCGTCATCTATGGTTTGCGCACCCAAGTGCGGGATGTGAAGCGTCTCGGCCAGTACACGCTTTTGGAAAAGCTGGGCGAGGGCGGAATGGGTGCCGTCTATCGTGCGCGCCACGCGATGTTGCGGCGTCCAACTGCGCTGAAACTGCTGAAGACGGGGCGGGCTGGAGCGGAGGCCATCGCTCGCTTCGAGAAGGAAGTCCAACTCACTGCCGCCCTGACTCACCCCAACACCGTGACCATCTTCGACTACGGCAGAACCCCCGAGGGCGTCTTCTACTACGTAATGGAGCTGCTCGATGGCGCTACGGTTACGGATGTCGTCGAGGCGGCTGGTGCCCAGCCTCCGGCTCGAGTGGTGCACATTTTGCGGGACGCCGCGAGCGCGCTCGCAGAGGCCCATGGCGTGGGCTTGATCCACCGCGACATCAAGCCTTCCAACATCATGCTGGTCGACCAGGGGGGCAAACCCGACGTCGCCAAGGTCTTGGACTTTGGCTTGGTCAAAGAGCTTGAGGGAGGGGACAACGTCGAGCTGACCCAAGCCAACTCCATCACCGGGACGCCGCAATACCTTTCGCCGGAAGCGATCACGGCGCCAGACTCGGTTGACGCGCGTAGCGATCTCTACGCGCTGGGTGCCGTGGGCTACTACCTGCTGACCGGGACCCATGTGTTCGAGGGCGCGACGGTTGTCGAAGTGTGTGGCGCCCACCTGCACAAGACACCGGAGCCACTTTCCGATCGTCTGGGAGCAGCCTTGCCCCCAGAACTCGAAGCCCTGATCTTGAAGTGTCTGGCGAAGAACCCCGCGGAGCGTCCCCAGAGCGCCGACGAACTGGACCAGGCGCTTGCTGCCTGCGAGGTGGGGGAGGCGTGGACCGTGGAGCGTGCCCGGCAGTGGTGGCAGCGTCATCGTGAGACCGTCGACGGTCTGCGCGAGCAACACGCGATCTCGGGGAGCGCGCAGACCATCGCCATCGACTTCGAATCCCGGAAGGGCGCCGCCTAGGGCCTTTGCTGGCCGGGCGCAGCTCAGAATGCCTC
>CALMUT010000047.1 GCA_937872925.1 uncultured Myxococcales bacterium
GGCTGCCGTGGCTGCCGTGGCTGCCGTGGCTGCCGTGGCTGCCGTGGCTGCCGTGACTGCCGTGGCTGCCGTGGCTGCCGTGGCTGCCGTGGCTGCAATGCTGCGCCGGGATCAGCCCGTCTTCGTCGATGCCTGGCACTTCGTCGCAGTTGTCTTTGGCTTTGTCGATCACCACGTCTTCGCTCTTGCTCAGCATTCCGCGAGCGCTGCGAGCGAAACTGGGTAACCCCTTCGGTCCATCCTGCTTGGGCGGCACGAGGCAGAGCATACCTTCTCAGCTGCCTGCCCGCAAAGCCGAAGGAAAATCCGGCCGACTGCAGGTTGCCCTTCAGCTAGCCGCGGTCTTGAGCGAGGCCTGCGCCGCAGCAAGACGCGCGATGGGCACGCGGAATGGCGAGCACGAGACGTACGCCAGACCGACCGTATCGAAGAAGTGAATGCTCGCGGGGTCGCCGCCGTGTTCACCGCAAATGCCCAGGGAGAGATCCGAGCGTTGCGCTTTGCCGCGCTCACACGCGATTTTCACGAGCTCGCCGGCGCCGCTTTGATCGAGGGACACAAAAGGGTCCCGGGCAAAGATCCCCTGGTCAACGTACTGCGGCAGAAACTTGCCGGCGTCGTCCCGGGACAAGCCGAGGCAAGTCTGGGTCAGGTCGTTAGTGCCAAAAGAGAAGAACTCGCACAACTCGGCGATCTCCTTGGCCAACAGTGCGGCGCGCGGCAGTTCAATCATCGTGCCGAATTTGTATTTCACCTCGACGCCGGCCTCACTGAAGACTTCCTTTTCGACCCGCTTGACCACTTCGTGCATCAGCTCCAGCTCTCGCCGGCTGAGGGAAAGCGGGATCATGATTTCCGGAAGCACGTCGATGCCTTCCTTCTTCACGCTACAGGCGGCCGACAAGATGGCGCGCACCTGCATCTCGCTGATCTCTGGATAGCTGACCGCAAGTCGTACTCCGCGGTGGCCCAACATCGGGTTGAACTCGTGCAGCTCGTCGATCTTGCGCTTGATGTCGGCAGGAGTGACGCCCATATCCGTTGCCAGTTCTTCGATTTGGGCCGCCTCTTGCGGCAAGAACTCGTGGAGCGGCGGGTCCAGCAATCGGATGTTCACCGGCAAACCGCGCATCTCCCGGAACAGCTCCACGAAGTCGTTGGTCTGGAAAGGGAGCAATTTCGCCAGTGCTGTGCGCCGCATTGCTTCGGACGTCGACAGGATCATCTCTCGCACAGCCCGGATCCGGTCTTCATCGAAGAACATGTGCTCGGTCCGGCACAGTCCAATGCCCTCCGCTCCCAGCTCTCGTGCCTTTCTGGCTTGCCCTGGCGTGTCGGCGTTTGCGCGCACACGCATGCGTCGGTGTTTGTCAGCCCAGGCCATGAGGGTGGCCATCTCGCCACCCAGCTTGGGCTCGATTTTGGGCACGTCCCCCACGTAGACGCCACCGCTCGAGCCATCGATGGTGATGACTTCGCCCGCCTTCAGCACCACCGGGTCCTGGCCGGCCCGTCGCGCGGTCAGGATCTGCTTTTCGTAGTCAATGCTGATTTCCGAACAGCCGACCACACAAGAGCGGCCCATGCCACGCGCCACAACGGCCGCGTGACTCGTGGCCCCGCCACGCGCAGTGAGAATTCCCTTCGCAGCGTTCATGCCGTGCAAATCTTCGGGCGAAGTCTCGACTCGAACCAGAATCACGGCTTCACCCGCCTCGGCTCGTTTTTCGGCTTCGTCCGCGCTGAACACTGCGCGGCCGGAAACGGCGCCCGGGGACGCGGGCAAACCCGTCGCAAAAGGCCGCGATGCGCTCTTGGGGTCGACGGAAGGAAACATCAACTGCTCTAGGCGGTCGGCATCGACCCGCAAGAGTGACGTCTTTTCGTCGATCAGTCCCTCCGCCACCATGTCCACGGCGATCTTCACTTCCGCCCGTGCGGCTCGCTTGCCGTTGCGTGTCTGCAACATGTAAAGCGTCTTGTCTTCGATCGTGAACTCGATGTCCTGCATGTCGCGGAAGTGCTTCTCGAGTTTCTCCTGCACTTCGAAGAGCTGCTTGTAGCTCTCCGGCATCGCCTCTTCCAAAGAAGCCCCTGCCGACGTCTCCGTCTTTGAAATGACCCGCGGCGTGCGAATACCGGCCACGACGTCTTCACCCTGCGCGTTGGGCAGCCACTCACCAAAGAAGCGCTTTTCCCCGGTGCTTGGGTCCCGCGTGAACGCCACGCCCGTGGCGCTAGTATCTCCCAGATTCCCGAAGACCATGGACTGCACGTTCACCGCGGTGCCCCATGCGCCGGGAATGCCGTGCATCTTTCGGTACAATTTGGCGCGAGGGTTCTGCCAGCTCTTGAAGACTGCTTCTACGGCACCCATCAGTTGCTTGAAGGGATCCATGGGAAAGCCGGCCGTGGTCTCCGCCAGCTTTGATTTGAACTGCTCCACCAACTCCTGCAGAAGCTCTGCGGTGAGCTGGGAATCCGGCACCGCACGCCCGAGCTCCTCGTCATCCGAGGATGCCTCAATGCCAAGCTGCTTGGCCAGCTTGCGGCGCGCGTCGGTCATTCCCGCTTCGAAGATCCCGTGCTCCGCGTCGAGCACAACGTTGCCGTACATGGTGAGCAGCCGGCGATAGGCGTCGTACGCGAAGCGCGGGTTCTGCGTCTTGTCCGCAAGCCCGCGAGCGACTTCGTCGGTCAGGCCCAGGTTCAAGATGGTGTCCATCATGCCGGGCATGCTGGCGCGCGCGCCGCTGCGGACGCTGACTAACAAGGGGTTCTTTGGATCGCCGAACTTCTTGCCGGTCTCTTTCTCGAGCCAGGTCATGGCTTCCCGAACCTGAGCTTCAAGCCCGTCGGGAATGCGGCCACCGCCAGCGTTGTAGTCCGTGCACACCTCGGTGGTGATTGTGAAGCCCTGAGGCACGGGAATGCCCAGGCTCGCCATCTCTGCGAGGTTCGCGCCTTTGCCGCCCAGGAGTGCTTTTTGATCTGCGCGCCCGTCGGCTTTTCCGGGTGCAAAACGATAGATTCGCTGGCTTGTCATAACCGAAACGTCATCGCAGAGCGTCCACCGGGACGCAAGTAGGGGCGAGGCGTCCCGCGCTTGGATCCGCGGCCCCGGAAGTGGAGCGGGAGTAAAAATTGCGCCGGGCTTCGCTTCGGTCGCGCTTGCCCGCGGGTCACTGCAGTCGGCGTCGTAATTTGACACCCTGCGTCGAGCCGCCTAGCGGGGGGGCTCGGCTGCGAGCTTGGCGAGTTCGGCTTGCAGTGTGCGATCGAAGTAGAAGGTTCCGCCGGGGACTACGGACGCCACCAACGCGCCGACAGAGCGCAGCAGCGGCCAGCCGTGCTCGGTCGCCAGCCGCAGCAACAGCAAAACGAAGACCACAAAGAGAAACCCGTGCAGGCTCCCGACGATGCGCACCGCAAGAGGCATGTCGAGCAGATACTTGAGCGGCATGGCCACCAAGAGCAGCACTAAATAGGACGTTCCTTCAAGTAACGCGACAATCCGGAACGCTTGGAGGGCTTTCATGGGTGACGCTCAGTTCCTCGAACCTTCAGCCCTCGAGATTTAGCGAGCCAGGAGGTTGAAGTTCGCGACGCTAGAGCAAATGCGCTGCACCTTAGCCATGGTGCGGAGGCGGTTGTCTCGCAAGGCCGCGTCGTCCGCCATGACCATCACGTCGTCGAAGTACTGGCCCAGATTGGGCGCAAATTCCGCGATGGCATGTACAATCACGCCGTAGTCACGGGTTTCCCGAGCGGCGCTCACGGCGGTGTCGAGCTGTGTCAGGGCCGCGAACAGCGCCGCTTCGCTGGCGTGCACGTCCTTTTCGACGTCCTGGGGCGCGCGCGGTTCACCGTCCGGCGCGTTTTTTGCGATGTTGGCGGCGCGCTTGAAGACCTCGCCGGCCGAGGCCCGTACTTCCGCTGACAAGGCGCCCAATGCGGCTGCCCGTGACGCAACGTCGCTCGGCACGTCCGCGCTCGCCGCGAGACAGGCATCAACGGCGTCTTGTGGCAGTCGCTCCGTGAGCACACCGCGCAGTCGCTGTTCTAGAAACGGCAGCAGCTTTTCCAGCGTCGCCTCGGCGGGCAGGTCGAGCTTGATACCGGAAAGTCCGGCGTAGGCCGTGGACGTCGCGGCGCGGAGTGAAAGCTCCCACCCCTTGTCCAATACGGTGCGCAGCATGCCGATGGCCGCGCGCCGCAGCGCCAGGGGGTCCGCCGTGCCCGTGGGCATGATGCCGACGGCGAAGCAGCCCGTGAGGGTGTCCAGGCGATCCGCCAGAGCCAGAAGCGCCCCGGCGTCGCTGGAAGCGGTCGGGTCATCGGCGCCTTTCGGCTGGTAGTGCTCGGAGAGGACCCGCGCCACCGCCGGCGCCGTGCCCTGCTTCAGCGCGTAGGCGTGTCCCATCTCGCCCTGCAGCTCCGGAAGTTCGCCGACCATCAGGGTCGTCAGGTCACACTTCGAAAGCAGCGCACCCGCGTGGGCGTCAGCGATCGTCGCGGCCGGAAGCGACAGCTGTTTGCCGAGTTCGTCCACCAGGCGGGCCATGCGCGCGACTTTGTCGCCAATGCTTCCCAAGCGCTTGTGGAACACCACGGCGTCCAGCTTCTCGCGGCGGGACGCGAGCGGGATCTTCAGATCTTCATCGTAGAAGAACTTGGCATCCGCCAAGCGCGCGCGCATCACGCGGTCGTTGCCCCGCCGGATGTTCGCGGGGTTTTTGGCGGTGTTCACCACGGCCAGATACTTGGCCATCAACCCGCCGTCGGCGCGCCGGACACCAAAATAGCGCTGGTGCCCTTTGGCAACGTCCAAGATCACGCGTTCAGGAAGCGCCAAGAACTCCTGGTCAAAGCCACCCACGACGACCTGCGGCTCCTCGACCAGCGATGCGTTTTCACCCACCAGAAACGCGTCTTCGATCAACTGCCCGCCGGCCTCGCTCGCGGCTTTGCTCAAGCGCTGCTGCATGGCAGCGGCGCGCTCTTCCATGCGAACCAACACGTGGCGCTCGCGCAACGCATCCACGTAGTCCTGAGCGCTCGATAGCTCGAAGGCATCGGGCGCGAGGAAGCGATGCCCGTGGCTCACGCGCCCCGCGCTCAGCCCGGCAAACTCGAATGGAATGACTTGGCTGCCGAGCAGCGCGATCAGCCAGCGCACGGGGCGTCCGAACGCCGTGTCACCGTCCGACCAGCGCATGGACTTGCGAAACGGGATCTTCTGGCAGACCTCCGCGAGGGCGGGAGCCAAGATCTCCACCGCCGGCTTGCCAAGTTCCTTCTTGCGGCCGACGACGTACTCGCCCCTATCAGTCTGCACCCGGCCCAGGGTCTCCACAGGGACGCCAATCTTCTCGGCAAAGCTCAGCGCGGCGCGCGTTGGCGCTCCCGACCCATCGAATGCAACCCGTGACGGCGGACCGGTGACTTCTTCGTCAAGATCCGGCTGGCGCTCCGAAATATCCTGCACCCACACGGCAAGGCGGCGCGGCGTGCCCGCGGCGGTGATAGCCCCGTGCGAGAGGCGCGCTTCGGCGAGTTTCGCGCCGAGCAACCCTGGCAGGGCGTCCACACCCGACGCCACGAACGACGCGGGAAGCTCCTCGGTGCCGATTTCCAGTAAAAGAACGTCGCCCATGACCGGCCGGACGCTAGTCCTATCGCCCCGCTCGCGCTACCCTCTCACGAACGGTATGCGCCCTTCGCACCCACCCCGGATCCCACGCTGGACAGCGGCAGCCTGTGCCGCTGTGGCATTCGCCGCATGTTCCTTTCCCGAACATGAGTTCATCCCCCCAGACGACTTCGAAAGACTCAAAAACGGCAGCACTGGGGGCTCCGGGCTCACCGGCGGCACGGGCGGATTCGGTAACTTTGGCGGAGTCGACGCGGGCAGCGGCGGCACCGGACTTACCGGCGGCAGCGGCGGAACGGGCGGCGCGAGTGGGGGCACCGACGCCGGCAGCGGCGGCGCAACCGGCGGCAGCGGCGGCGCGACGGGTGGCACCGGCGGCGGCACGGCTAGCTGCGCCGGGCGCTGCGGCCAGTCCGGACCGGTGCCCGGCAGTAATCCTGCCTGCTACCGCGACAGCTCTTGCGTTGGATTCGCCAACTGCTGCTCGGACTACGGCGCGCTATGCGGCACCGGCGGCACCGGTGGCGCGACGGGCGGCACCGGTGGCGCGACGGGCGGCACCGGCGGCGCGACGGGCGGCACCGGCGGCGCAACCGGCGGCACCGGCG
>CALMUT010000048.1 GCA_937872925.1 uncultured Myxococcales bacterium
AGACCGAGGACCGCAACTTGCGCTCCAAGCGTGCCGCTTGCGTACAGGACGGGCAGGGGGAGGAGGGCGGCCAGATACCAGGGGCTCAGCTTCATCTACGTCTCCAGGGCGGGCAGGTCGGTTTCACAGTCCCCCAAATCCAAAACGGTCGAGTATTTGAAGCGAGTCGAAGCGGCAGAGCCGATGTGGCCGGCCAGATGCGGCAAGGGTCCAATGTAGGGAAGAGTACGACACCCTGTTGCAGCGGGCCAAGAGTTAGCCGGCCTCGACGAGGCGTTCAATCCCAAAGGGCCTTGGGGGCTTATTTATGTAGGACACTGGGGCACGTGCGCCTACTCGACGAGACTTACGCTTTCCATCCCGGTTTGTTAGCGTGCTAGTCGTCGTTCCAGATGCTGTGTTCCCTGCTGAGCTAGCCGCACACGCGGGTGCAGCGCAATTCTACCTTCCGGCCCCATGAGTCGCTTTCCCCTGAGAGTACTTGCATCCGTAGCAGCCGTTGGCGCCGCTCTGATCACGCTGAACTGCACCACAGTGGAGCCGGGGACAGATTTCAACATCGCCGAAGCCGTCTACGACGAGAACTACTACTACTGCGTCGTCGAGCCGATGCTCTTTGCCCAGCGCTGCGGGCCGGGAGATCCCGGCAAAGGGGACGCCGCCGGGGCTTGTCATTTCAACGTGACGGCGTACCGGCTGAAGGATTACGGACCGCCACTGGTCGGTGAGAGCTGTGCGGGCACGCTCGTTCCAGGCGTTCCGCCTCCGCCGGCAGCCCGAGAAAATTACCAGACCTCTCAGTCTCGCATGCAGATCGATCCCAGCCTTGCGGCGCTCTTGAATAGACCGACCGGTACTCAGGCGCACCCGCGCTCAATATTTGCCGCGCAGAGTCCCGAGGCTGACATTATCCGGGAGTGGGCGACCAAGTTCTCGACGCAATGAAATCGATCGCGACTTTGCTTTTGGTTGTCGGACTTCTCGGCGCAGCGACGGTTGCACGCGCTGCCGATGAAGAGGAGATCGACGCATTTGCTCGGGTCGTCGTCGCCGAAACGGCGCTGCGTTCCGGCCCCGGCGTGACCCACCGGGTGATCTACCGCGCAACTCGGGGCGAGACGTTCTTGATCGAGGGCCGGGAAGGCACGGGGTTTTGGCTCAAGGTGGTGCTGCCGGATGGGCGCCAGGGCTGGGTGCTCGGCGATACCGTCGAGCCAATCGGTGCCGGCCCGGATGCGCCCGAGGGGGCGGTGAAGCCCGGGTTTTTCGCACCCCCCGCGCTGCAGGAGGCCAACGCCGGATTCGCGCTGATGGGCGGTGTGATCGACGGCGACGGCTACGTCGAAATCCGGCCCGCGTGGGTCATCGCTCCGGCCATCGCGCTGGAGCCATACGCCGGCCTCGCACTCCAACGTTCGGGGCGTCGCGTTGTGTACGGTGCGGGTGGCACGCTCAACTTCGCGCCGGACTGGGCCATTGCGCCCTTCATGCACATTGGCGGCGGTGGCCTGCGACAAATCCCCAACGACGAGTTCGTTCGGGATCCCCAGGACTTCTTCCACGCCCGCGCGGGGGGCGGCCTTTTGGTGTCGCTGCGGCTCCGGATCTTGCTGCGCCTGGAAGCCAACAACACCGTGATTTTCACTGAAGACACCTATCGCAACGTGCAGATCTACTACGGCGGATTGGGCACCTACTTTTGAGCGCGTTGCAGAGAGAGAAGAGACGATGAAGCAAATCAAACCTCATCACCGAAGTGTGCTGACAGCCGGCCTCTTCGCCTTCGTGCTCTCATTCGCGACGGGCTGCGTCACGGTGCGGCCGGAGCAGCGATCGATATTGGCGGATCCGACCATGCAGATGAAAAGCAGCAATCGCGACGAAGCGGCGCTGCAACACGTGCTCGAAAACCGAGAGGGGTCCTTCGGCGGCGGCACGGTGGAAGGCGGGGGCTGCGGCTGCAACTAATGGCTTCGCTCCGCCCATTGCTCCGCTGCGCGGCCGCTCTTGCGGCATGTGGCTCAGTGCTGCTGGTACTTCTGGCGCCCAGGCTCCTGCACGCGCAGGTCGCTGAGCTGTCCCTGGGCACGACCGTGTTCCACGAGCCGTCGAAGGTGGGCAGCCAAATGACGGTCATCAATCCCAACGCGTCGCTTGTCGTCACGCCCTGGGAATGGATCAGCGTCAACGCCGGCTACGAAGCGGACATCGTCTCCGGAGCCAGTGAGCCGGTCAAAGCGGGGAAGCTGTCATCGCCGGACATCATTTCTCAAGCGTCGGTGGAGGACTTCCGCCACGTGGCCACGGGTGGGTTTACCCTGCGCAAGAAAAATACGCGGCTCAGCG
The DNA here is from genome assembly GCA_937872925.1 of uncultured Myxococcales bacterium. Classification (GTDB taxonomy): domain Bacteria; phylum Myxococcota_A; class Polyangia; order Polyangiales; family Polyangiaceae; genus JACKEA01. The sequence continues at coordinate 2,347 of CALMUT010000048.1, forward strand.
CCGGCTATGCGTACGCCCAGGAGTTGGACTACCGCTCTCACGGCTTCTCCGTGTCCACTGCAACGGACTTCCTGCAGAAGAACACCGAGATCGAGCTGTCTTATGCCCGCGGCTTCGACAAGGTGTGCAACGCGGCCTTCCCGGAAAGCCGCGATCCGAGCTTGCGGCTCCCCTTGGACAGCTCGGATGGTTGTTTCAAGAACGCCGACAATCGCCAAGAGCAGGACATCGACATCAACAACTTCCAGGCGGGCTGGACCCAAGCCTGGACGCCGGTACTCACGACGCAGGTGGTCGGCACCTTCCAGCTCCAACACGGATTTCTCGGCAACCCGTACCGCGGCGTCGTGATCGGCCCGTCGGGCCAAATCGCCCAGGAGCATCACCCGGAGAATCGAGCACGCAGCGCCGTGGCGGTACGGGCGAAGTACTTCGTGCGTGGCATCCAGACCGCGTTCGGCCTCGGCGTGCGGGGCTACAAGGACACCTGGGATATTCTGGGGCAAACCTACCAAGTCGACGCGGAGCGCTTCATGACGCCCTGGCTCCGAGTGCTGTTGCGCGGGCGCTATTACCAACAGACGGGCGCGCTGTTCTGGAGCGACGACTACACCGGCGGCGAACCGCTGTTTGGCCCTCGAGGGCAGTATTGGAGCGGGGATCGCGAGACCAGCCCCATGCGCAGCTTCATGTTCGGGGGGCGCGTTCTGGGCGAATGGCGCGGCGCCCCGGGCAATCGGCTGTTGGGCATGATGCTCAACGCGTCCGCGGCAGCGAACCTGGACGTGATCCAGACTGAGCTGGACGACTTCACCCTGGCCGGACTGAATCCCGACGATACGTTCGCCATCGTCTTTGGGCTGAGCTTCGGCGGCGGATTCTAGCCGGAGGCAGCAGTCCGTTGGATCCCTACCGCGGACCCGCTGGCTGGCCAGCGGGGTGGATCAGTCCCGCAGCCCGTGCCGCTTGGCGAGGTCCGACAGATACTTGCGATCCATTTTGGCCTCGCGGGCCGCAGCGCTGATGTTTCCGCTGTGCCGGGCCAAGAGCCAATGCACATAGGCGCGCTCAAACTCTGCCTCGAACTCCGCCTTCACCTCGCGATAAGTCTTGCTCGGCTCAAAGGGCCCGCTGACGCCCGTCTTGGCGAGGGCAGCCCCAACGGGAAGGTCCACCAACTTGAGCTCAGATTCGCCACTGGCGGTGGCAATGTAGATGGCTCGGTCCAGCACATTGCGCAGCTCACGCACGTTGCCGGGCCAGTCATGGGCGGAGAGCCCGGCCACGGTGTCCGCGGATATCACGACGTCTGCGGCAGCGACGTCCCGCTTCCTTGCGAGGGAAAGAAAATGCTCGACCAGGGCGGGAACGTCCTCGCGTCGCTGCCGCAAGGGGGGCACGAACATCGGGACCACAGCCAGGCGGAAGTAGAGATCTTCTCGGAATTTTCCGCGTTCGACTTCTTCTTTGAGATTGCGTTTGGTTGCGGCGACGATGCGTGCCGCGGCCTTCATGGGTTTGTTGCCCCCGACCCGTCGGAATTCCCCGGACTCGAGCACGCGCAGCAGCTTGGGTTGCACGTCGATGGGTAACTCTCCGACTTCGTCCAAGAACACCGTGCCCCGGCCAGCACTTTCGAAGGCTCCCTGCCGTTGCGCCACCGCGCCGGTGAACGCTCCGCGTTCATGCCCAAAGAGCTCGCTCTCAATCAGGTTGTAGCTGACGGCGCCGCAGTCCACGACCAGGAAGGGCTCCTTCGCCCGCGGGCTCTTCTGATGGATGGACCGCGCGAGCACATCTTTGCCGGTGCCGGTTTCGCCTTCGAGTAGGACCGGCGCGTCCGTTGGCGCGATGTGCTCCAAGACGCCGAAGAGGGTGCGCATCGAAAGGCTGGGCCCAAGCGCTTCACCGAAGCTGCTGGATTCGCTGGGCAGGATATGGGTGCGATTCGGTTCTGTGCGCAGAACCATGTCAACATCGCCGACGGTCAACGTCGCCCCGGGTGCGAGGGTTGCCTCCCGCACTTTGGTGCGTCCTACGCGTGTGTGGTTGGTGGAGTCCAAATCCCGGACAACCAGGCCGCCGTCCCCGCGCTCGAGCTCGCAATGGTGCCGCGACACGGTGTCATCGGAGAGCACCAGGTCGTTGTCCGGAGCCTTGCCGATGCGGAGCTTGTCTCGAACCGACACCCGCTGCCCGCGTGCTTTGCCCGTAAGCACCACGAGCACGAGTTGATCCGGGTCGCCCTCGGCGATGGTCGCTGCGCGCGTTTGGAGTTCCGCTTTGTCGTGGCTCATGGGGTCGGCGCGATCTTCACCCGAATCTCGTTGCCGTCGAGGACAATGCGCCGGGAAATCTGCGTTTCGTGCCCTTTTTTGTCCGTCAGGCGCGCTTCTAGGCGGTAGTCGCCGTGGGGAAGCTCGACCAGGTGCCGGACCTTGCGACGCGATCCGGCGACCGGCAGGGAGAAGCCTCGCCGCGGTTCGGTTTCCCCTTCGCGGATGAGCTCTACGTCCAGACGGTCAAGCTCCACCGCAGCCGAGAGCTCGAAAAGCAGAGGCTGCTCCCGGGGCATCTCCGGAAGCATGCGTGTGAATCCGAACGCCAACCCGCCGAATAGCACGAGGCGCGCGAGAAGCTTGCGCTTCGCCGGGCTCACGGACCGCTCGGGCGAGCGCTGGGTCGTGTGGGTGGCGGCGCCGCGGGCGGCTGAGCGTCGGCAGTGTTGGGCGCGGAGCCAGCCGGTGCGCCGGGCGCGGCGTCCCCCGGTGCGATCTGCGGCGCCATCTTGCGCACGAGTTTGACCAGCCCTGCGATGGTCGATTCGGGCAGGGCGTGCGCCGGCATGTTGCCCTTGCCGTCGCGAATGCTGGCGGCAAGGGTTTCGTCGGAAACGGTGCTCTGCCAGGCAGGGTCACCGAGGTTGCGTGCGCCGCTCTCGCGTCCGCGTGGTCCGTCTCCCTGGCCGATCATGCCGTGACAGCTGGTACATTTTTGCTTCCACGTCGTCAGCACGACTTCGTCGATGCCCAACATTGCGGCGGGGGATTTTGCTTTGCCCGATTCGTCCGTGGGCACCTGTCCGCGCGAAGGCGTCTCGGTGTGGTCGTGATCACTCGGGCGCCAGTCGCGCAGGTCTGCGGGCTCTGTACTGCAGGCGACACAGGCAAGCGTCAGGAGCAGACCAGCATGGCGTCGAATCATGCTCCGCCCATTAGCACGGCTACCTCGAAATGCGGAAAGCCGGTCACGCCACAGGCGAGACCGGCTTTTCGACTCGTTGGATGAACGGAGCTTATTTGAACTCTTGTCCACCGCCGTCGACAGGCTGGTTCAGGTACTTCTTGCCGCCCAACTCCGCGATCTTGAACTCCGATCGGCGGTTCTGCGCCTTGCCATCTGCGGTCCCGTTGTCGGCCACGGGACGCGTCTCACCGAATCCAACCGCGATCAGGCGCTCGGCAGGCACGCCGTTGGTGATCAGCCACTGCTTGATGGTCAGGGCGCGGGCGCCACTTAGGGTCATGTTGGCCGCGGGCTGGCCGACGTTGTCCGTGTGGCCCTCGATCCGCAGTTTGGTGACCTGTGGGTTTTCGTCCAGGAACTTCTTGAGCTGCGTGAGCACCTCTTCGCTGCCCGCGCCGGCCTTCAGTGTGGCCTTGTTGTTGTCGAATACGATGTTGCCGGGAATATTGACGCTGTCGCCCTTGACCGTAGCGGTGCTGGTCTGTGCGGGCGCAGGCGCTGGCTCCACCGTGGGTGCGGGCGCAGGCGCTGGCTCGGCCGTGGCCGGCGGAGGCGGGGGGGGCTCGTTACCGGCATTTGCGCCGCCACCGGCTTGAAAGGTGCAACCACCCAACGCCGGAGCCGAAATTGCCGCACCCAAAATCACGATCCAAGCTGATTTCCTGACCATTACCGTTCCTCCTCGGCGGGTTTTTGTGCCTATTTGCACTTTGCCCGGCACGAAAGCCGTAGACCAAATCGACGTGTGAAAGCAAGGGGCTCTGGCATCTGCCCAAAGCCCGCGTGGCGATAGACGGCTTTGCTCCCCGTGGTGTTCAAGAAAGCTGACCGACCTAACAACCTACGCTACATGCTGCGCCAAGCTTCCCGGTCGACACTATCTCGCAACGCTTGGAAACCAAAAGACAAAACGACGCGATCCGGAGCACTGGGTGCCCCGGATCGCGAAATTCCCGTCAAATACTCCGGTCAGTCTGTGCCGGCGTCGCTTGCGCCGCCCGCTCCGCTGGTACCACCCGCGCCGCCGGTGCCACCTGCGCCGCCTGCGCCGCCCGTCCCACCGGAGCCCGCCGCGCCACCGTCAACGCAGGGGTCGTTGCCGCCCGTGGCAGGGGGGGCCACTGCGCCGAGTTGCACGGCTGCGGCTTCGAAACCGATGCCGACGCTGATGGCATCGCACTCTTTGTCCGCGTCGCCGTTGCTGCCGTCGGCCATGATGTCACTCGCTTGGCGAATGCTCACGAGTGCGCCTTCTAGGGTGGGGTTGCCGGGGCAGAGCTGGCCATCGGTCAGCTGTCCCGCCACCTTCTCGATTTCGCCGACGAACTGCGCCGTTCGAATCACGCCTGCAATGACACCGTCCGTCGCGCTCGCGCTGGTGCCCGTGCCGGATACCTTCATCGTGATGACCGCTTTTTCGATGATCAGCGAGATGTTCTGACCGCCGATACCGACTGTGAGGTCCACAGTGCCTTGGCTACCACTCACCCAGGTGCCGCCCGCAACGTAGCTGGTCGGGAAGGTCACCTTGGGATCGTTGATGTCGCCGTTGTTCAACAGCTCCGGGAAGACCGGCCACATGTCGCTTCCGTCCCACTTTGGAGCGTCTCCCAGGGAAGCACCACCGTAGAGCGCCGCCTTGATATCGGTTTGATTTTGCTCGGAATCCAGGTTGTCGAGCTTCAGCATGATGGTGAAGTCGCCGTCCAAGATCGCCGTGTTGACCTCGTCGCTCGGGGCGGGAACGAAGGTCTTGAGGATCGCCAAGATGTTCTTGCCGAAGCTGTTGTCGATGCCGTCTTTGCCGTCGACTTTGTTCGACGGTGGCGTATTCGCGGGCAGCTTGCAGTGGTTCGTGCCCGTCTTGCTCGACATCAGGTTGTCGAGGTTGTAGCCAAAGTTTTCCCAGCCGTTGGGATCTGGCGCGCCGCTCTTGTCGCTTTCGCCGAGGAACAGCTTCTTGACTGCGAACACGGTCGCGGTGGTACCGGTGCCCTTATTGCCGCCGGCGCTGCCGGGAGGCTGCACACCAGGCCCCTCCGGGTCCGGCTTGCCGGTGGTTCCGCCGCCGCCGGTATTGGCGTCGCCGCCGCCGTCATCGCTGCCGCACGCGGCTGCAACGAGGCCGAAGCCAAAGATCACGGAAATGAAAGCAAGGTTACGACGCAACATGAAATCCTCCTTAAAACGGCCTCGGCGGGCGGGCTTAGCTGAGCCCGAACCCGGGGCATCCTAGCCGGATTTTTTTCCAAAGCAACTGCGGACGACGGCAGCCCAGCAGAGCCGACCGCTCGCCGGCGGTGTGGGCGGGTGTAGGCAGCGCTCCGCTCCGCTGCCCGAAGTGGTAGATGAACGATCGCCATGGCCGCGGAGTTCGTCCACCTGCACGTGCATTCGCAGTACTCGTTTCTGGTCAGCTCCGTGAAGCTCGCGGATCTGCCAGTACGCGCGCAGGCGCTTGGAATGGGCGCCATCGCCCTGACGGATCGCGCCAACATGTTCGGCGCCATCCGCCACTACCAGGGATGCCGCGCCAAAGGGGTGCAGCCAATCTTGGGTGCTGAGATCAGTGTCGCGCGGGAGGACGGCCGCGGCGTCGCCGACCACTTGGTGGTGTTGGCCGAAAACGCAGCGGGTTATTCGAACCTCGTCCGCCTCGTGAGCCTGGGCTATCGCGCGCCAGCATGTGACGCGGGACCGAGCATCGACCTGTCCGCATTGAAGCGCCACAGGGAGGGCCTATTCGTACTCACGGGCTGCATGGGCGGTGTGTTGGCTCAAGAAGTGCTCGAACACGGCGAGGAGCGCGGAGCGAGCATGCTCGAGCGTCTGCGTGACAGCGCCGCACCGGACCGTCTGTTCGTCGAATTGCAGGACCACGGCTTGCCCGAACAAGGCGTGTTAAACGAAATCTTGGTCCGCCTGGCGCGGGCGCAGGGCGTGCCCCTGGTCGCGACCAACGACGTGCATTTCAGCACTCGCGAGGACGGACAGGCCCATCTGCATTTGGAGTGTGTGCGCACCGGGCGGGTGGTGGAGCAGGAGCGCGCGCATCACCACGGCTCTTTCGAAATGTACATGAAGAGCCCGGAAGAGATGGCGGCGACGTTTCGCGATCTGCCGGAGGCGATCAAGAACACGCTAACCATCGCCGAAGCATGCTCGGCCCTCGAGCTCAGCTTGGGAAAGCCGATGCTTCCCCGCTTTCCCGTGCCGGAAGGGTACGACACTCCGGGCTATTTCCGTCACGTATCCCGGGAAGGACTGGCGCAGCGCTTCGCCCACTTTACGAAGGTGGGTAGCAGTGTCGACGAAGCTCGGTATCGAGAGCGCCTGGAGCTGGAACTCGATGTGATCGTCGGCATGGAGTATCCCGGCTACTTCCTGATCGTGTGGGACTTCATCCGCGAGGCCAAGGCGCGAGGGATCCCCGTGGGCCCGGGGCGAGGTTCAGGTGCGGGCTCCATCGTTGCGTTCGCGCTCGGCATCACGGAAATCGACCCTATCCCGTACAATCTGCTGTTTGAGCGCTTCTTGAACCCGGAGCGCGTCAGCATGCCCGACTTCGACGTCGACTTTTGCATGGCACGTCGCGACGAGATCATCGCCTACGTTGCCGAAAAATACGGGCGAGACTCCGTGGGGCAAATCGCCACCTTCCAGAACCTCAAGGCTCGCAGCGTGCTCAAAGACGTCGCGCGTACCATGGGCATCCCGGCGCAGGACGCGCAGCGCATCGCCAGTCTGGTTCCCGATCTGGGGCAAGGAAAGACCGCCACCCTGGAGCAATCCCTCAGCATGGAGCCGAAGCTCAAAGCGATGGTCGAAAGCGACGCGCAAGTCGCGGAGTTGCTGGAGCAGGCCAAGAAGCTCGAAGGGCTGACGCGTCACGTGGGCATGCACGCTGCGGGAGTTGTCATCAGTGACGGCCCCCTCGAGGATCACGTTCCGATCTTGGTCAGCGACGGCGTTGCGGTCACCCAGTACGACAAGGACGACGTCGAAGCCGCCGGCCTCGTGAAGTTTGACTTTCTTGGCCTGAAGACGCTGACGGTGATCGACATCGCCGAGCGACTCGTCAACGCACGCCCGGATCGACGCGACGCCCCACTATCCCTCAGAGACGTCCCCCTCGGCGACCGCGCGACCTACGCCTTGATCTCGTCTGGTGACACGACGGGTGTATTCCAGCTGGAGTCGAGCGGCATGCAGCAGCTGTTGCGGCAGCTCAAGCCCGATTGCTTCGAGGACATCGTCGCCGCGGTTGCACTGTACCGGCCCGGCCCCCTCGGCACCGGCATGATCGACGAGTTCATCGGGGGCAAACACGGACGCAAGGCGATCCGCAAGTTGCATCCCCTGGTCGACGACGTGCTGGCGCCAACCTACGGCGTGCCCGTCTATCAAGAGCAGGTCATGCAGATCGCTCAGAACCTTGCAGGCTACACCCTGGGGGGCGCGGACTTGCTGCGTCGTGCCATGGGCAAAAAGAAGGCCTCGGAGATGCAGCGTCAGACGGAGATCTTCGTCGACGGCGCCAAGGCCCGCGGCGTGAGCGAAGAGCAGGCGCGCGCCATCTTCGGTGAAGTGGAAGGATTTGCCTCTTACGGTTTCAACAAGAGCCACTCCGCAGCCTACGCCCTCATCACCTACCAAACCGCGTACTTGAAGGCGCACTTCCCGACAGAGTTTTTCGCGGCGCTGATGACCGCGGACAAGGAGAAGATCGACAAGGTCGTGCGCATCATCGCCGAGGCGCGCGCGTGGGGCGTTCAGGTGTTGCCCCCGGACGTGAACGCAAGCGATCTGGACTTCACCGTGGTTTACGCCAACGCCGACGGGAAGGGTCCAGGCCGCGGACCGGGCAAGCTGCGGGATCGCTTGGGCCCGCAGATCCGCTTTGGCTTAGGCGCCGTGCGCGGACTGGGGCAGAGCGCTCTAGAAAACGTCTTCGAAGCGCGCGCTTCTGGCGGGCCGTTTCGGGATCTCTTCGACTTTGCCTCCCGGGTGGACGCCAAGCGGTTGAACAAGGGCGTGTTGGAAGCCCTCGTGATCTGCGGCGCCTTCGACTCCGCGCTCAGCAACGTGGCCATCAGTCGCGCACGGGCCTTTGCCGCAGTAGATCGCGCGTTGGAACGCTCTCGCAGCACGAGCCGAGATCGCGAGCGGGGCCAAACCACGTTATTTGGTTTGTTTCAAGCCGTGGGCGGTGACGAAGCGACCACGCCAAGCGAAGACGAATACCCAGTCACTGAGGAGTGGGACAAGATGGAGCGCCTGCGCAAGGAGAAGCAGGCGCTCGGCTGCTATGTGACGGGTCACCCTCTGTTTCGCTATGGCAACAAGCTGAGTCGCGTTGGTGCGACCAAGGCAAATCAGGTTGCCGGGGAGCAACCGTGGAGCAGCGTCAGCGTTGCTGGGATGGTGGAAGGCTATCGCGAGCGCCTTTTCAAAGGCGGTTCCGGTGGCAAAGTCGCCTTCTTCGAAATTGAGGATGCTTCCGGGCGCGTCCAGGCAAAGCTGCGCGGCGATCGCATTGAGCTCTTCGGACAGCTGCTGTCGGAAGGGGAGCCGGTGCTGGTTGCCGGCAAGGTCAGCTTTCCGGTCACCGACGAACCCGACGACGAGCGAGAGCCGACGTTGCTCGTCGATTCCGTGGAGCCACTGAGCGAGGCGGTGCTCAAAGCGACCCGATCGCTGTCCATTCGTCTCGATGCGTCGCAGACAGAGCGCGGACAGCTCGAAAAGTTGCGGCATGTGCTCGAAGCCTCTCCGGGACCCTGTCCCGTGGAGCTGGTGTTGGCGCTGCCGGACGGGGCAGAGGCCGTGCTGGCGCTCGACTCGACTCGGGTGACGCCGACGGATCAGGTTCTATCGGGCCTCGAACGGGTGTTTGGCGATTCCGTTGCGGAGCTGCGCTAGGGGCGCGCCGTAATGCTCCGGGCCGGCGCGCCGGCAAATCCCCGAGACTTTGCCCAAAAGGACGATCAAGCGGTTAGATCCGGGATAGATCCCGGGGTCTGAAGTTCCTGCTTCCTCAGCCCCACAAGCGCTGCAGCCTCTGCGATAATGGTCGAGCGTCCATGAGAAGTCTCCGCGACGAACTAGTCAGAATCGACTCTTCGGGGGTCGCGCACCCGATCGGCACCGCAGCGAGCCAGTGGATGCGACAGCGCTCGGGCGCGTACCGCCTGCTCCCCGCGCCGAAGCATGTCGTCTTCATGCGCTACACCGGTGAAGACGGCCTACGAGACGCGTCGGATGGTGCCGTCGTGCGAGTGGCTGGGGAGATCACGACCCCGGGTGCTGTCTGCGACGTCGTCGCACTGATTGGACAAGCGGGCTGGCGCGGCGAGCTCGTCGTTTCCGAAGCCGAAGTGTCCCGTTCAATATTCTTCGATCAAGGCAACGTCGTGGGTGTGCAGACCAATGCCGATGAGGAACGCTTGGGCATGGTGCTGTACCGTTTCGGCGCGCTGACGAAGGCACAACTCGAGGAAATCGTTGAGAAGATGGAGTGGGGGATGCGCTTCGGCGAGGCCGCCGCGGAAGTTGGCGCGCTGACCCACGAGAAACTCTACGAATACATTGGCAAACAGGTGGAAGAGGTGTTCTGCGCCACGCTCACGATCGGCGACGGCGCGTTCTTCTTCCTGGACGACTATGACGACGAGCGCTTGGTATCTCGCCACACCGTCAGCACGAACTCGCTCTTGATGGATGGGGTCACGCGGATGGACGAAGTCCGCTACTTCCGTCAAAAGGTGCCCGGGCTCGACTACGTGCCCGTTCGCAATGAGGGCAAGCCGGCGCCGGGCGAGGAATACCTGGCCACCTGGGAAGTCATCGACGGAAAGGCCACGGTCGAAGAAATCGGACGCCGCACTGGCAAGGGCGAGTTTGCGATCACCAAAGACCTCTACAGCCTGGTGCAGTCCAAGCACGTGTCGATTCATCCCCCCAGGATTTCCGGTGGGCCCACGGGTCTCGTCAGCATCGCCAACGGAGCGCTGCGCGTGATTCACGCCAATGTAGACAAGGCAGAAAAGGGCGAGGCGCTGCGCCAGAGCTTGGCTTCCTTCGCCGTTGGCGCCGGCGTGTACGACATCCTATTTCGTGGTGCGGGGCCGGACGAACACGGCGTGCTCGATCCCAAGGCTGTGGCCGAGAACTCGGTGATCGTCGCCTCGGGCGCCGATCCGGAAAACGTGCTCAAGCAGATGCTGCACGAGTACGTCAGTTTCGCCTTGTTCTCAGCGGGCACCGCCCTCGGCTCCGAGAAGGACGGCGAGATCAAGAAAGAAGTCGGCCCCATCCTCGCGAAGCTCCGCCCCCAAGGCTGAGGGTGCGGGTGACGCGACGGCGTGTGTGATCCAGAGTGGGTCGACGGGGATTCGAGCCAGCAGCAAACCGCGCCGTCCCGATACGTGAATTCCGATCTAGGAACGCCTAGGAACGCCCATTCGGCCTGAATCCCCCTAACAGGTCCTTACCGAGGGGTGCGCGACGGCGTGTGTGATCCAGAGTGGGTCGACGGGGATTCGAGCCAGCAGCAAACCGCGCCGTCCCGATACGTGAATTCCGATCTAGGAACGCCTAGGAACGCCCATTCGGCCTGAATCCCCCTAACAGGTCCTTACCGAGGGGTGCGCGACGGCGTGTGTGATCCAGAGTGGGTCGACGGGGATTCGAGCCAGCAGCAAA
>CALMUT010000049.1 GCA_937872925.1 uncultured Myxococcales bacterium
CAAGTCGATCAGATACGCCTTTTTGAAGGTGCGCCCTTCGCGCCATACGCCCTCAGGCGGGGACTTCGCGATGGCATCGAAGGCGCTCGTGAACGCTTCGGCGCCAGCGGCGGAAAGCTTCATGACGCCGATAAACTCGCCCTGCGCCTCCTCGCTCTGGATGTTTCGCGATAGTTCGGTGATGACCGACTCGGTCGCACGCATCTTCTCGGCGTCGCTTTCCGGATGCTGCGCGCGCTGCACGTAGCGGCGTCGCCAGGCCGTGTCGCAGCCAAGGGTGATGGCCTGGGGGCTAGCGACAAGCTTCTTTACGATCTCGCCGTCGTACACGATGTCCGCGTAGGTCGACAGAAAACCGTCTTTTAGGTGCTCCCGTGCACACAGCAGACTGTGCAAGATGTTGTTGTTCTCCCAGTCCGCATTGCGCACGTAGGTGAACTCTGGGTAGCGCGCACGAACGACGTCTTCGGCGTAGCCGCAGACGAAGACCACGTCGCGCTTCTCAAAGCCCGCTTCCGCCAGGGCTTCCAGGATCCACTCAAGCATCGGACGACCCATCACGGGCACCATGGTCTTCGGGATAGAGGCGGTTTTGGGTCCAAGCCGGCTTCCGCGGCCGGCACCAATGATCACGGGTCGCATGGCGCTAGAGCATAGTCGCGACCGGCGGCCACGAGCGTGAGTGCGGCCAAACTGTCGACTCTATTCGGTTTTATTTGACCCCGGGCCGCCTTCGCGCTTGGTTTCCGGCCCCGTGCTCGCCCTCAATCAAAAACGCTTCATCGACATCCTCTCGCAGCTGATCGCCATGACGCCGCAGCTGCAGAACTCCCCTGACGTCGGGTTGGTTCCCGAAGAACGCTTGCCGGCCGAATTGGTGCTGTCCACTCTGAAGCCGCACATCGACTCGGGCTTCATCGAAGCTGAGAGTCTGGCGGCTCCGGGACACGAAGCGCGTCCGAGCTTGGTGCTCACGGTGAAGGGCACCGGTGAGGGGCAGATCGGATTCGTCGGTGCGCACTTTGATGTGGTGCCGGCAGATCGGGAGAAGGAGGGCTGGGAACGGGACCCATTTACGCTGTGGGTAGGCGACGACGGTACGCTGTACGCGCGCGGCGTAACGGACTGCCTGGGGCATGTCGCCGTGGTCACAGATCTGCTCGCCCAGATGGCCGAGGCGAATCAACGCCCGCGGCGCACGCTAAAAGTCGTCTTCATTGCCAACGAAGAGGAAGCGCCGCTGCCTGAGATTGGCCTCGACTACGTCGTCGACCAGGGCAAACTCGACGACCTCAAAGACGGCACGATCTACTGGTTGGACAGCGCCGACTTTGGGCCCACCGTGGGCACAGGGGGTGTTGCGATGTGGGAACTTCGTGTTGCTGGGGTCACGGGCCACTCCGGCATGACCCACAACTGCGTCAACGCGCTGGAGTTGGCCGGTGCGGCGAGTCAGGCGCTGACCCACTGGTTTCATTCGAAATTTCCCCCGCATCCCGATGAAGAGCGCTGGGGTTTTGTGACGTCGTCCACCCTCAAGGCCACGATCATCGACGTGCCGAACAACAAGATCACGAAAGTGCCGGGCACTGCGGTGGTGCAGGGGGACATCCGCCTCACGCCATTTTACGACATTGAAGAGGCTATTGGCGGCGCGGTGAAGTTCATCGAGGAGCTTGATGCGCGTATCGACAAGGACGACGCGCCACGGGGCTTCCCGCGCACTCGCACCGTCGGGGGTGTGCGCGGCAAACTGAAGCTCACGCGCAAGGGCCGATTCATGGAGGGCATCGCGTGTCATCTGGACTCGCCCGGGCTTGCCCGTTTGACGAAGGCCATCAGTGACGCCCGCGGCGAAGAAGCCAAGGCGTACAGCATGACGGGCTCCCTGCCGCTGGTTCGGGATCTGCAGCGTCGCGGCTTCGACGTGCAGATCACCGGCTTTGGCCGAAGTACGTATTACCATGCGCCGAATGAACAAGCGAAGCTCGAGCACTTCGTGCAGGGCTTCGATATCTTGCGTCGCCTGCTAGCAGAAGAGTAGCGCCGCGCGCGCCGCACCGTCCTGAGCGCCGCGGCAGTGCGACGCGGCTAAGCGTCGAGGCGCAGGCTCGGTTGCGCTCATGGGGGATCCGACTTTGGGTCGCTGCGCTCCGGAGGACCCAGCAGGTCTTCCAGGAAGAACGCCGCCAGATCGTGGCGACCGCTCAGATTGCCTTTCTTGTACACAGAGCGGGACTGCTGGCGCACCGTCGCTTCGCTCACGCTGCGGGCGGCACCGATTTCCTTATGGCTCAGGCCCTTCAGCAACAAAAGGGCGACTTCCTTTTCCGCTTGGGTCAGGTTCCAGGCTTCAAACTGCGCATCGATGGCCGCGCTCAGGCCGCGTACGTGGGTCTGGACCTCACTCTGCCAGCGTTGTGCGTCCTCCCGCGCGGACGAGAGTCGCGCTTCAAGTCGCGTGGCCTCGGCGCGCAGTTCACGGGATTCGGCTGCGAGCGCGCGCAATCTTTGCAGGATCCACAGAGCACCCAGCAGGGCCAGGACGACGACGATGGATTCGACTGCAACGTGACCCCAGGTCGTGCCCTCGCGCAAGTCGCTCACGATGTCCCAGCTAGCAAGCAGGGCGATGCCGGCGAAGAGCAGGGCGAGCCAGCCGTCTGCGCGCCCGCCATGTGTCAGGGGGGAAGTCACTTTTTGCCAGTGATTGCGTGCATATCACATGCAGCGGATGGTCAATATGCGCCTCGGGCCGCATCGGAGTTGGGACACAGGAGGTCACACATGGACTTGCTCCACCCCAAGATCGTTCATTTGCCGATGGCTCTCGCAGTTCTCATGCCGCTACTCGCGGTCGGGGTCTGGTTCGCATGGCATAAGCAATGGCTGCCCAAGCGGACCTGGTGGCTGGTGGTTGCCGCGCAAATCCTGCTCGCGGC
>CALMUT010000050.1 GCA_937872925.1 uncultured Myxococcales bacterium
TCCGCTGCACGCCCAGGGCCAAACGGATGCTCGCCACCGCCGGCAACCCTTCCGGGATCGCCGCCACCGCTAGCGACCCGGCCGTCAAGATCCATAATCCAACGTCGTGGTCGCCACGCAACAGGCCGATCGAAAAGACGACCGCCGCCAAGAGCGCGCAGCCGATCACGACGTAGGTGCCAAAGCGACGTAAAGAACGCTGCAGCGGCGTGTCCGGCGACTGCACTTGCTGCAGCATCGCGGCAATCTTTCCGATCTCCGTGCGCATGCCCGTCGCAACCACCACGCCGCTCGCGCGCCCCCGCACGATGTGACTGCCTGCGAACAGCATGTTCGTGCGTTCCGCCAGGGGCGCCTGCTCCGGCAGCGGGCCGCGCGACTTTTCCACTGCCGCGCTTTCGCCCGTGAGCGCGGATTCTTCGCTCAGCAGATCTTCGGGGTCGAGCAACCGAGCATCCGCGGGGACTCGATCGCCTTCCTCGACTAGCAAGATGTCGCCGGGCACGAGCTCCGCCGCGTCCATCGTGATGGCGCTGCCCGCGCGCAGCACCCGGGCAGTCGGACTGCCCATCCTGCGCAGCGCCCGGAGCGCGTCTTCGGCTTTGCGCTCCTGAGCAAAGCCGATCACGGCGTTCAGCAGCACGATGATGCCGATGGCGATGGCGTCGCCAAACCGCTCCAGCGTCGACCGGTCGCCACCCTCTAGCTGCGCCAGAACGACGGCGACCACGGCTGCGATGATCAGCGTCGCCACGGTCACGTCGGCGAACTGCGCCAAGAACACGCGCCACCCGGCCCGCGGCGGTGCCTCCGCCAAGCGGTTCGGCCCAAAGGCCGCCAATCGGCGCTGGACGTCGACTTCGGAGAGCCCGGTGCCTGCAGCGACGCCAAACGCTTCGAGCAACCGCACGTCGCTAATCGCATGCGCAGGGATTTCCCGCAGCTTCTGCGCATCAATTGCCTCAGCACGCAGCTCTTGCGCCTGATGGGCGGGCTCTTGGTTGGCGCTAGACATCACGATCTTGGGAGAAATAACCTAACTACGGGGGCCGGAGGGGACTTGATGCCGATCAGTTCGGTCAGCCGTAGTCACGATAGATGCCGGACTAACGAGCGACGCAACGAGCCTCAGGCGGGGCATGCTTCTTGCCGTGTCGCGCCGCGTGACTACCCGCATGGAGAAGTTCCGCTACGACGACGCGATCGTGCGCAAATTCGCTTTCGCCACGATCATTTGGGGATTGGTGGGCACGCTTGCCGGGCTGTGGGTCGCGCTGCTCATGGTGATGCCCGCTCTCTCGTTTGATCTCCCCTACCTGACCTTTGGACGCCTGAGACCGCTGCACACCAATGCAGCGATTTTCGCGTTCGCCGGCAACGCGGTCTTTGCGGCCGTGTACTACTCCAGCCAGCGACTGCTGAAGGCAAGAATGTTCAGCGACAAGCTCAGCGCTGTGCATTTTTGGGGCTGGCAGGCGATCATCGTCGCCGCCGCCATCACGCTGCCGCTGGGCTTCACCCAAGGCAAGGAATACGCGGAGCTCGAGTGGCCCATCGACATCGCGATCGCTGTCGTGTGGGTCATCTTCGCCATCAACTTCTTCGGCACGATCGCGAAGCGACGGGAACGGCACCTGTACGTGGCGATCTGGTTCTACATCGCCACCATCGTGGCGGTCGCCGCCTTGCACATCTTCAACAGGCTGTCGGGGACCCCCGGGCCAATGAAGAGCTATTCGCCGTATGCGGGCGGGCGAGATGCGTTCATGCAGTGGTGGTACGGCCACAACGCCGTCGCCTTCTTCCTGACCACGCCCTTCTTGGGGCTGATGTATTACTTCCTACCGAAGGCGGCGAACCGGCCGGTATTTTCGTACCGGCTGAGCATCCTGCACTTCTGGTCGATCGTCTTCTTGTACATCTGGGCCGGGCCCCACCACCTGCACTACACGGCGTTGCCAGAATGGGCCTCCACCCTGGGCATGGTCTTTTCAGTGATGCTGTGGATGCCGTCCTGGGGCGGCATGATCAACGGCCTGCTGACCCTTCGGGGCGCCTGGAACAAAGTCGCACGGGACCCGGTACTCAAGTTCTTTGTAGTCGGCGTGACGTTCTACGGCATGAGCACCTTCGAAGGGCCCATGTTGAGCATCAAGAGCGTCAACGCGCTGTCCCATTACAACGACTGGACCATCGCCCACGTGCACAGCGGCGCGTTGGGCTGGAACGGCTTCATGACCTTCGGTCTGCTCTACTGGCTGACTCCAAAGCTGTTTCAAACCAAGCTCTGGTCCAAGAAACTGGCCGAAGTGCATTTCTGGGTCGGCACCCTGGGGATCTTGTTTTACATCGTTGCGATCTACGCGGCGGGCATCACCCAAGGGCTGATGTGGCGCGCCTTTGACGACACCGGCCGCCTCGCCTATCCCGACTTCGTCGAGACCGTGGTGCGCATTGTTCCCATGTATTGGGTGCGCGTGCTCGGCGGCACGATGTTCGTAACAGGTGTGGTCTTGTGCCTGGTCAACATGGTCATGACCTGGAAGGCACGACCGAAGACCTATGCCGACCCGGAGCACGAAGCCGCAGCCCTCGGCGAAGACCTCGAACCAACGCCGCGGGTCGAAATCCCCGCCCACGCCACCTCGCTGCAACTGGCCTACAAACTCCGCTACCTGGGCGATCTCGCCTGGCATCGCGTTTGGGAAAAGCGTCCCTTCACCTTCACCATCTGGGTGGTGATCGCGGTCGCTGTGGCGTCACTATTCGAAATCATTCCCACGTTCCTGATCCGGTCCAACGTGCCCAGCATCGCGAGCGTGCATCCCTACACGCCGCTCGAACTGGCGGGCCGCGACATCTATCTGGCAGAGGGCTGTTACAACTGCCACTCACAGATGGTTCGACCGATCCGCTCCGAGACGGAACGCTACGGCGAGTACAGCAAGCCTGGCGAATTCGTCTACGACCACCCTTTCCAGTGGGGCTCTCGCCGCATCGGGCCAGACCTGCACCGTGTGGGTGGCAAGTATCCGCATCTGTGGCACGTGCGGCATATGGAAGAACCCTCGAGCACCACGCCGGGCTCGCTGATGCCGCGTTACCCTTGGATGCTTTCCGACGATCTGGATTTCTCAGTGATCCAGTCCCGCGTCGATGCCATGGCCATGCTGGGCGTCCCCTACCCCGACGCCGTGCAGGGCCAGGCGGAACCCCTTGCCCGGGCGCAGGCCAAGCAGGTCGCGGACGAAATCACGACCCAAGGAGGCCCGCAGGGGCTTGAGGACAAGAAGATCGTCGCGCTCGTCGCGTACCTGCAACGCCTGGGCACAGACATCAAGACCGCGTCAGCGCCGACGCAGCCGAACTCCCTCCTGGCCGAGAAAGCCGGTGCACGATGAGACTGTCGGACATCATGAGCGCAATGCAGCTGTCGGGTTGGGCGGAACTCGCGCTCATTCTATTCTTGGCCGCGTTCGTCGCTGTCGCCTTCCAGCTCTTCAGCCCCAAACGACGCGCCGAGTACCAGCGCAGAGGACAGCTCCCCCTGGAGGGAGACATGGACGAGGCCGAGACCTCCGAAGGGAAGCCCTGAGATGGCCAAAGCAGAGCAGCAAGCGGAGTCGAGCGAAGCACCGATCGACGAAGAACTCCTGATCGGCGATCACGAATACGACGGGATCCAAGAATACGACAACCCACTCCCGCGCTGGTGGACGCTGATCTTCATGGGCAGCATCGTGTTCTCCGTGGGCTACTACTTCCACTACCACGTGGGTGACGGGCAGAGCGCGCTGGCCGCCTACGCAGCGGAGGCAAGCGCCGCCGAACAGAACGCGCCGCCTCTGGCCGAGGTCACCGAGGAGGCGTTGGCGGCAATCGCTGGAAACGCCTCGTCCGTTGCTGCCGGCAAGGAAGTATTCGCAGCGCGCTGCGCCCCCTGCCATGGCGACTCCGGCGAAGGCAAGATCGGGCCGAATTTGACGGACCACCATTGGGTCCATGGCGCTGGCGCCCTTGCGGACATTTACAAGACCACGTCGGAAGGCGTTGCGGCCAAGGGCATGCCGGCGTGGGCAAAACAGCTCAGTCCGAAAGAACTGCAGAACGTGGTGGGGTTTGTCGGGTCGCTACGGGGGAAGATGACGCCGGGCAAAGCAGCGGAGGGAACCGAACACGCCCCCAAGTGATGTATGTCTGGCCCCCTACCTGCACAAGAGCGCGTCCTTCCGACGCTTAACGCCGACGGCTCTCGCCGACGTATCCACCCGCGGCTCTACAAAGGAAGGCTGTACACCGCTCGGCTGATCACCGCCTGGGGCCTGATCGCGCTTTTCGTCGGTCTGCCTTTTCTTCACATCAACGGAAAGCCCGCACTTTTGCTGGACGTCACCGGCCGAGAGTTCTCTTTTTTTGGGCGCACGTTCTTGGCCACGGACGGCATGCTGCTAATGCTCTTGATGATCACCATCTTCTTGAGCGTGATCTGGCTCACGGCACTGGTCGGCCGCGCTTGGTGCGGCTGGGGCTGCCCACAAACCGTCTACATGGAGTTTGTCTTCCGCCCGATCGAGCGCCTCTTTGAAGGCGGCCGCGCCGATCAAATCAAGCTCGACAAACAAGGCCTGAGCCTCCGTCGCGCCTTGAAGTACCCCGCGTTCCTGCTGCTCTCGATTCTCGTCGCCAACGTATTCCTGGCGTACTTCGTCGGCGTCGAACGCCTGTGGCAGTGGATGCAAAAGTCCCCGGCGGAACACCCCGTTGGATTTCTCGTCATGGGCGTGACCGCGGCCCTCGTCATGTTCGACTTTGCTTACTTTCGCGAACAAATGTGCACCGTGGTGTGCCCTTACGCGCGGCTACAGTCAGTGCTCCTGGACGACCGTTCGCTGATCGTGGGCTACGACAAGCAGCGAGGCGAACCGCGCTCCAAGGGCAAGGCCAAGCCCGGCGAAGACGCCGGAGACTGCATCGACTGCAACGCCTGCGTGGTGACTTGTCCGACGGGCATCGATATCCGCGAAGGTCTGCAACTTGAGTGCATCACATGCACCCAGTGCATCGATGCCTGCAACTCCATCATGCACAAGATCGGCAAGCCTCCAGGGCTGATCCGATACGGTTCGCAGACGTCGCTAGAAACGGGCGCTCGCACACGCATCGCCCGACCACGGGCCTTCATTTACCCGGCTCTGATTGGTGTCTTCGCAAGCGCGCTGGTGTTCTTCTTGATGCGCGGACAAAGCGCTGACGTCATGCTCCTGCGTGGCATCGGCGCACCGTATGTCGTGCAAGGGGACGGGATCCGGAACCAACTGCGCGTCAAAATAGAAAATCGTTCGCCCGCCACGCACCGCTATCAGTTGGAGCTGGTTGGAGCCACGGACATCAAGTTGATCGCCCCAGAAAATCCCCTTTCGGTGGCCGCTGGCAGCCACGAGACCACCACCATCTTCCTCGTGGTTCCCAAGGCCAGCTTCAAACAAGGCAAGCGGCCCCTCAAGCTGCGCGTGTCGGACGGCGCGGAGTTCAGCACGGAGCTCGACTACCAACTGCTCGGCCCTCAGGACGGATGATGCAATCGCCCAAACCCGACCCCCCGGCTGCGCAGAGAAAGCCACCTGAAAAGGCAGGTCTATGGCCTTACCTCCCGGTGCTGCTCCTTGGGTCGATGGTGGCAGGCCTGCTGCTGATGATCCGCATCGCCACGGATGACCCCCACTTCGCCGTTGAAACCGAGTACTACCAAAAAGCCCTCGACTGGGATCAAACCCAAGCCCAGGCCGAAAAGAACCGCGCGCTGGGCTGGAAGGTCGAACTCGTCACCAAAGCAGTGGGCAGCCGCACCGAGTTGCGCGCACGCGTCCTCGACAAGGCTGGCCAGCCGGTGCCCACGGGCAAAGTCAGCGTCGAGGCGTTCGCCAACGTCGCGGCAGGCGCGCGCACCAAGCTCAGTCTGCAGCGGTCTGCAGGCGGCGACTATCGCGGACAAATCACGCCGAAGCATTTCGGCCTGTGGGAGTTCCGCTTCGTAGTGCTCGGCCCCGGCGGCCCCTTCACCCAAACCATCCGCGCCGACGTCGCTGGAGAGGATGCCTCATGACCGTTGCGGTCTTGCTCGGGGTCCTCGGCGCGAGCCTCCTGGGTAGCCTGCACTGCGTCGGAATGTGCGGCGGCTTCGTTGCCGTTTATTCCAACGAGGCGCAGCGGCCTTGGCGCATGCACCTCAGCTACCACCTGTCGCGACTGGTGAGCTACGTCAGCGTGGGCGCGATTTCCGGCGGCATTGGCAGCGCCTTGAACGCCGCAGGGAGAGTCTGGGGACTGCAGGAAACCGCCGGCACCCTCGCCGCCACCGTCATGCTCTTGTGGGGGGTTGCGATCCTCACTCAGGAGTTGGGACTGCGCGTCCCGCTGCCGCGCCCCCTGGCCCGCATCGGAGACTTGGCGCGTCGCGTCCTTTCGCCCCGGGGCAGGCCCCCGCTACGAGCCGCAGCCGTACTAGGCCTCAGCTCCACCCTGCTGCCTTGCGGCTTTCTGTACGCCTTCTACGTAGCTGCCGCCGCCTCGGGCTCCGCCGCCTCCGGCGCCCTCGTCATGACCGCGTTCTGGATGGGCACGGTCCCGCTGTTGCTTGGCTTCGGCACGGTGCTGCGTCACGTATCGTTGGCCGTGCGGCGCCGGGTGCCCCTCGTCGGCGCCCTGGTCCTTTTGTGTATGGGATTTGTGCAACTGCTCGGTCGCGTCAATGTGCCCGCGCACGCGCTGTCTATAGCCACGGACGCAGACCACCCCCCGAACTGCCCGATGCACGCGGGTGACCCGTGACGGACTCCGCCCTCAGTTATCTGACGCCCAGCAGTGCCACCCAAACGGCGTGCGCACACTGCGGGCTGACGGTACCCGAGGGACGCGTTCAGTCCGCGGAGCCTTCGTTCTGCTGCGAGGGTTGCCGCACCGTGTACGCGGTGATCATGGATGCCGGGCTGGGGCGCTACTACGAGCATCGCGCGGAATTCGACGCGAGCATGGAGCCCGCCGCCAATCCTGAGAGAAGCTACGCCGCCCTGGATGATCCTGCGTGTTTGGCGCAGTTCGCTTCACCGCTGAAGGACGGTTCTGCTCGAGTGGACTTCGCTCTGGAAAACCTGCACTGCGCGGCCTGCGTCTGGCTCGTAGAGCGCCTTGACCGTGTCGTGCCCGGAGTACTCGGCGCCGAAGTTCGTCTCACGGAACGCAGTGTGCGGGTTCGTTTCGACAACTCAAGGGCAACCCTTGGGGATCTTGCGCGCGGTCTAGCGAAGCTCGGCTACGCCCCGCACCTCTCGATGCAGACCGACGCACGGCGACTGCGAACGCGCGAGGATCGCGCTCTGCTCACGCGCATCGGCGTTGCCGGAGCATGTGCGGGCAACGTCATGTTGATCGCCTTCGCACTCTACAGCGGCGCAGACGCCCATTGGGCGCGCTACTTCCGCGTCGCAGCGCTACTGGTCAGTGTGCCGGCCGTCTTCTGGGCTGGAGCTTCGTTCTTTCGCGGTGCGTTTTCCTCCCTCCGCATGCGCACCCCCCATATGGACCTTCCCGTGAGCCTGGGGCTCGCCGCCGGCTTCGCCTCGGGAGCGTTCAACACCCTACGCGGCCAGGGTGAGATCTATTTCGACTCGGTGACGGCCATCGTCTTCCTGCTGCTCGTGGGTCGCTACGTGGAGCGACGGCAGCACCACGCCGCGGAAGGCGCGCGCGAGCACGTCTCCGCGCTGTTCCCGAACGAAGCGCGGGTCCTGGAACGCGACAGCGAGACCCGTCGGCCGCTCCAGGCGGTGCGCACAGGCGACCGTCTCGCTGTATTGCCCGGGGAGGTGTTTCCTGCGGACGGCGAGATCGACTCGGGATACTCGAGTGTGGATCTGTCACCACTGACGGGCGAAGCGTTACCCGTGGATGTCGGGCCGGGAAGTGCAGTCTTCGCCGGGACCATCAATTGTAACGCTGCCCTCACCTTGCGCGCCACAGC
>CALMUT010000051.1 GCA_937872925.1 uncultured Myxococcales bacterium
CATGGAGCTGTCGTATCGCAGCGACGTGCGACGCGGACGCTTCCGAGCCCAGGCCAGCTTTCCACGGATCTGGCTGCCCATGGGCTGCGATCGCGTCAATGCTTTCGCTATGCACGGTCGCGGCGACGCGCGGCGTTTTCTGGCATACCGTGGTGCGCCGGGAACGGCCCCGGATTTCCACCGCCTGGAGCTCTTCGCCCCGCTTTCACCGTTGGTGTAAGGCGTGGCCACGCGACCGCGTTTGACTTCCAAACAGGGCTTCGGCCCGTCTTTGGAGGCACTATGAACGCTCGCTTGCCCTTGGCTCTTTTTGCAGTGATTGCCCTCGGCGCCGCATGTGGCGGCAAGGACAAACCCGCGGACTCCCCGCCGCCCGCGTCATGCCCCCCAGGAATGTGGTTCGACGGCATGCAATGCGTTTCCCAAACTGGGCCCAGTCCCTCCGTCACGGGCACAACGACCGCCCCGCCCCCAACTGCGACGACAACAGCGACCGGACCCGGGCCCATCCCCACGGTGCAGGCCGGAGCCGCCGCAACGCCGATCGATCCAAGCTTGGCAGCGGCGGCAGGACCCGCCATCGACGCCCTGGCCGCCCAACACGCCCAAGGAATGGCGCCGGTGAGCGGCGGGACCGTCGCTGGCAACTTCGCCGCGGGTCAAACCCTGACCGTCGACTTTCAAGCAGAACCGGGCAAGTGCTATGTGGCGTTCGCCTCGGGATTGCCTGCGGTTGCTGAAGTAGATCTGCAGCTGTCGCCCGCGATCTCCGCGCCTGGGGTCCCGTCGCCGATTCTGGCGCAAGACTCCACTACGGGCCCAACGGCAGTGCTGGGTGCCAAGCCGAATTGCTACAAGTGGGCGGCTCCCATGGGCGCGCCCTTGCGCCTTACGCTGCGCGTCACTCAGGGCCAGGGGGTCGCCGCGGTTCGGCTGTACGCGAAGTAGCTGCACCACATGGCGTGTGCAGCGCCGGATCGCTAATGGATTGTGCGGGTTGTATGCGCGGACCAAGGCACAAGCCAGCCGCGAACAGTTTAGACTGGTGCAGCGCGCTTCCGGACCATGCAAACGCCGCAAACGCATGGTACGCTCCGTGCCATGGGTTGGGTACGAATCGGGTTTACTGGCGCTGCGCTGGCAGCAGTGGTTTTGGCGTGTAGCTCCGGAAGCTCCGGCGGCGGAAGTGGCAGCTGTCCCAACGGAAGGGGCAGTTGGACCCTGAGTGGTACGTGCGCGGACAGCGCGTGCACCATCACGCAGAACGGTTGCAATATCACGCTGAACTGTTCGCCGAGTGGCACCGTGTACCAAGGTTCCGTCAGTGGTAGCTCGATTTCTTTCGGGGACGGACAAGGTACCTGTAGTGGGAGCTTGAGCAGCAAGACGGCCAGTGGTTCTTGCAGCGATCCTTCCGGCACTTGCAACTGGGCGGCGTCTTGCCAAAGCGGCGCGTGCACGGCGAGCACGGGCAGTGGTGGCAGCACCGGCAGCGGCGGCGCCACGGGTTCGGGCGGCGGTAGCGGCATCGACTGCAACGCGAGTTGTAGTACGATCACGCAGTGCTGCACCCAGATGAGCTTTTCCGACTGCATGGAAGGCTGCAACAGCACGCCGAATCCCAGCAGCGCCTGCTTGGGCTGCTTCCAGAACACTAGCTGCGGCAGCTTCACGCCGTGCGTCATCGCTAACTGCGATGTGCCCAGCGAGCTCTGCCCGAACTGAAGGTATCGTGCCGTGGTAGCTTGGGGCATGGCGCTGTCCTTGCCCGAGGTCTCCCCGAATGCGGATTTGGGCGCACGCTTTCGAGCCGTGCGCGACAGAAGTGTTGCGCTAGCGCAGCGGCTTACTCCCGAGGACATGACCGTGCAGTCCATGCCCGACGTCAGTCCGACCAAGTGGCATTTGGCCCATGTGACTTGGTTCTTCGAAACCTTCCTGCTGAAACCGCTTCCAGGCTACCGGGCGTTTCATTCGGACTTCGAGGTGCTTTTCAACTCCTACTACAACAGTGTCGGCGAGCAGTTTCCCCGTGCGCAGCGGGGACTGGTGACCCGGCCAGGTGTCGCGGAGGTGCGCTCGTATCGTGAGCACGTGGACGAACGCATGGCGGAGCTCATTGCGCGCGGGATGGACTCAGCGGGAGCGGCGCTGGTCGAAGTCGGGCTGCAGCACGAGATGCAACACCAAGAGCTGCTGCTCATGGATATCCTGCACGTGTTTGCGCAGAATCCGCTCTCGCCCGCTTTTTTGGAGGAGCCGCTGCCTCGAGCCGCGGCAGGGGGCGCACAGAGTTTTCGGGGCATGTCCGGCGGGCTCGCCGAAGTCGGTTTCGAAGGCGCCGGCTTCTGTTTCGACAACGAGCGCCCGCGCCACAAGTGTTGGCTAGAAGACTACGAGCTGGGGACGCGTCTGGTCACCAACGGGGAGTATCTGGAATTCGTCCAAGACGGTGGCTACCGGGCGCCTTTGCTCTGGCTGGCGGACGGCTGGCATGCCGTCAATCAAGAGAACTGGAGCGCGCCGGCGTATTGGCGACAGGTCGGGGGCGAGTGGCATGAGTTCGGGCTCCACGGGCTGGCCCCCCTTGACCCTGGATTGCCCGTGGCGCATTTGAGCTATTACGAAGCCGAGGCGTTCGCAGCCTGGGCGGGAGCGCGGTTGCCGACAGAAGCCGAGTGGGAGCACGCAGCGGATGGCGCGGCAGCCCTAGGTAACTTCATGCATGGCTCGCGCTTGCATCCGAAGGAAGCGTCCTCCGACGCGTCGGAGTTGCAGCAGTTGTACGGGGACCTGTGGGAATGGACCGCGAGCGCGTATCTGCCCTATCCGGGATTCGTCGCCGCGCCGGGGGCGCTTGGGGAGTACAACGGCAAGTTCATGGTCGGGCAAATGGTGCTACGCGGCGGAGCGTGCGTGACGCCACCGGGGCACGCGCGAGCGACCTACCGAAACTTCTTCTATCCGCAGCAGCGCTGGATGTTTTCTGGCCTGCGCCTGGCGCGCGCTCCGCGCTAGCCCTTCGGCGCTCTCAGCGGAGCGTCACTTGGGATAAAAGATCGCGACTTCGTCCAGGGGTTTGCGCTGTAGATCCGGAACTTGTGCGTCCGCAGCTGGGTAGCCCACGGGAAACAGAATGAACGGCTTCTCGTTTTCCGGGCGGCCGAGCAGCTTGCGCAGAAAGCCCATCGGGCTCGGTGTGTGCGTCAGCGTCGCCAGGCCCATCTGGTGCAGCGCGGCGATGAACAGCCCACAGGCGAGCCCAACGCTTTCTTTCACATAGTAATTCTTGCGCACCCGGCCGTCGGGATGGGCGCCGACGGTTTCCTCGAATACGACAACCAGCCACGGCGCAACTTCTAGAAATGGCTTTTCCCATGTCGTGCCGATGGGAGCGAGGGCCTCGAGCCAGTCGTCCGGCATGCGTTCTTCATACGACTTCTTCTCCTCTGCTTCCGCGGCGATGCGGATCTGGCGCTTCAGTTCCGGATCGCAGACGGCAACAAAACGCCAGGGTTGTCGGTGGGCGCCGCTTGGCGCTGTGGAAGCCGTTTGGATCGCGGATTCGATCAGTGCCCGAGGCACCGCTTCGTCAGCAAAGGAGCGGCAGCTCCGACGCCGGTCCATCTGAGCATAGAAAGCCTTGCCCCGCGCCAACTGGTCGGCGGCATCGAGTCGTGGAAGTCCGTAGGGGACGAAGGGGAAGCCGCGCTCGTCGGTCATCGCTTGGCTCGCGTTGCGCGCGACCTGGAGGGCTGCTTGCTGGATCGGGTCGTTGGCTTCGTCCTAGCTTTCGTCTTGGCTTTTGTCTTGGCCGCGGTTTCAGTGGAGGGCCGGTTGGCGACGGCTTTGCGTGTCCGGACTGGCGTTTTTTCGGCCGTCTTGACCGCTCCGGGCTTGCCCGCTGCATTCTTTGGTGACGTTTTCGGCTTCGCGCTTGCGGCTCCAGCGATGCCGCTCGCCACCCAACTGTCGAGTGCCTGCTTCGTCTTGAATCCCGGCGCTGCGACGTAAACGTACCCCTTCAAGGGCCGTCCGGTGAAATCCATCGGGCGTGCGTGGGGCCGTTTCAACGCGGCGGCGTAGTTTTCGGCTCCAACTTTGACCATCAGGTCCTTGTCTTGAACGCCGAGGGCCATGTTGCCGTGGTGCATGAAGGCCACACCTCCGAACATGCGCTTCTCGACGATGCCCTTTTTCCCTTTGAGCGCTGCGGCGAGGCGCGCGCGCACTTTCTCGTCAAACGCCATGATCCTTTCTACACCACCTGAGCGCTCTGCACTCTACAATCCGGACCGTGGAGGAAGGGCATCCCGTCAGTCGCGCCGAGCCACCGCCAGCCCGAAACGCTTCTGTCGCGCTGGGGCTGGTCTTCGCCATCGCGCTGGCCGTGTTCTTCGTGGTGACCCTGCTGCGCGACCGGCCCGCTCCGCTACCCAAGGGTTTGGTCGGTCTGCGCTTCGGCATGACGGAGGCGGACGCCATGGCGCAATTCCCCGATGTCCGGCGAGAGTCGGGCGAGTTGGTCCGCGAAACCGTCGCGTTCGAGCAGCGCGCCCGCTGCAAGCTCGAAATGAACGAAGCGGGGCGGCTTTCCGCGATCGTGTGCCAGGTCGCCACTGTGGACGCTGCGGGGCTACGGAACGCGATCGGCAAAGCACTGGCCGTCGCGCGCAGCGTCTATGGCAAAGAGTCCCGGGTGGCCGTTGATGTGTGGACTTGGGTGGGTACTGACAGCGTCTTGAGCATCCGTGCTGACCCTGTGGAAAACCGAGTGGTGATCGATTCAAGGCCGACTGCGCCCTAGCCAGCCAAGCGTCGCAGTCCGAGGGCAGCTGCATTTTGCTGTCCGGGCCTAGAAATCCTCGGACCAAGCGAGCGGAGGTGCAGGTTGGGGCGACAGCCGCTATATTCCGCCGCCAATATGCGGACGCTTATTCTTTCCGGGCTGTGTTTGGTTTTCGCAGGGTCGTTGGCGATCGGCTGTAGCGGGGACGGGGACCCCGAAGTCGTCTCCGGGACCGGAGGCGGGTTCGGTTCCGGTGGCAACGCCGGTACGGCCAGCGGCGGCGTCGGCAACTTGGGGGGCACTGGAAACACGGGCGCCTTCGCGGGAGCTGCGGGAGCCGCCGCGTCTGCGGGCTATGCGGGTTCAGCCGCAAACGGAGGCGTTGACGCGAGCATCGATGTCACGGACGCGGGACTTCCGGACGTTGTCTTCAGCTACGACGGTCCAACGGACAGCGGATTTGGCGATGCCTGCGCGGAGACGACCGTGGCCGCGAAACTCAAGCCGCTGGATATGTACGTGATGCTCGACCGCTCCGGCTCGATGAGTGAGCCGGGTTTTGCATGGTACGCTGATGCTTCGGACTGCAATGTGGGCAGCGCCATCGTCGACAGCAAATGGTGTCGCGCGGTGAACGCCCTGGGGCAGTATTTCAAATCCAGCGCCGCCACGAACAATCGAGCCGCACTGCAGTACTTCCCTCGTCAAGGCGTCAGCACATGTCCGGGAGCGGGATACGGCACGCCTGCAGTCGGGCTGACCGCGCTACCTTCCGCTGCAAACGGCAGTCTGATCTCGTCCCTGAATCTGGAAGCCCCCAAGGGGACCTACACGCCGACGCACGACGCGATCCTTGGGCTGAATAGCTTCACCGCCGCTGCGAAGACGTCGGGTCGAGAGATGATTAGCATCTTGATCACCGACGGGAAGCCCAACAGTTGTCCCGTCAATACCGACAGCGGCCTGGCCGGGATCTTGACGTCACATTTCAACGCGACGGGCATTCCAACCTACGTGATCGGCATGACGGGTGCGACCTTTGCGAATCTGGAGGTCACTGCCAAGGGCGGCGGAACCAAGAGTCATCCGGACAAAGTCGGTACCTTGAATGACACCTGTGGGGATGGCGCCGGCCCCTGCAATCATTGGAATGTGGGCAACGGCGATCCCAATGTCTTCGTAGAAGCGCTGAAGGCCATCCAGCAGCAGGCAGTGGGATGTTCCATGACGATCCCGAAGCCGTCCCAAGGCGCGCCGGACTGGAATCAAGTGAAGGTCGAGTACTCCCCCGGCGGAACTCCCCCGCCAGTGCTCGTGCCCAAGGTGAGCAGCGCGGCGCAGTGCGCCGGCGACGGCTGGTACTACGACAACAATACCTCGCCAACGCAGGTCAATTTGTGCCCCACGATGTGCACCAAGGTGCAAGGGGATCCCCAGGCGAAGATCGACCTTTTGCTGGGTTGCCTGGGCAGCTAGGTCGACGCGGGCGGCGCGGCCGCCTCATCCGCCTCGCTCGCGTTGTCGGGTTCGACGTCGTGGAATCGGCCGTAGTCGATCATCAACCGGCCATCCTCTAGCTCGCTGATGACATCGACGAAACGATGGTGTGCCCGGATGTCTTCGGCGTTGTACATATGCCGTGCGTAGATGGTTTGGCCGTAGGTGCCGTCGTGGCCCACCAGGGTGGCAATCACCGAAACGATGGGCAGATCTGGCGCTGAAAAGTTCATGCCTTTCAGTGGGCTCGCGTCGTCGATGACGTGCATAACGGACCAGCTGAGGGTGAACATCGGGGTTCGACTGCGCGTCAGTTTCAGATCGTGCAGTCGACGCAGGTGGTGGCCTTCCGGAGTCAGCTCTTCGAGCAGCACCGTCAGCGTGACCGACGCATCGATGACTTCGTTGCCCCGCGCGTTACCGACCCGGAAAGTGAGCGTTGGCTTCCCATTCATGGTCGTTAGTAGCAAGGGTTTCGAAAACAGGACGCTGGATTTGGCTCGGCTGGCCTTGGCAAATACGAGCCCTGTGGCCAGGGCGACGCTGATCAGGCTGACGGCTGCTTCCGCCGTAACCACGGCGTCTCCCCAGGCATTGCCGGGGGAGAGTGCGCCGTAGCCGATGGTAGAAAACGTCTGCACGCTGAAGAAGAACGCCTCTTGGAATGTGATCTTGTCCGCGCCACGGATCGCACCAGGCTCGAGCATATACAGGGCCCCGAAGAGCACGTTCGCCACAACAAACAAGAAGGTGAGGGCTACAAACCCCCGGGTCCAACTGCCTTCGATGAGATAGAAGTAGATGTCCCGCCGCAGTTCACTCGGTGTGCCCTTGCGCACTGTGTCGGAAAGCGCGCGGCGCAGTTTGTGCGGAGACACGTCGCCGGCCTCGCTTCGCGCTCTGTGAAGTTCCGCCGTGGACTTGGCGCCGAGCTCCTCGTGTTTTGCCTCTTCGAAGGGGGCCATCATCATGTCGAAGGCCACCTGGCCTACGTTGATGAGCATGATCAGACTCAAGAATAGACCACCGCTCATGCCTCGCCCGGCTGGCGCGAGCAGCAGCAGCAGCAGCGCAGAAAAAATGCGCATATTGACTCGGGAGCGATCCGAGAGTTCCGCCTGGCGCCTTTCGGTGACCGAATCGATGGCTGCGACGCTGGCATAGGCCAGCGCAAGGGAGCCCGCCAGAAGCCAGCGGTACGCTGTCGGTGCCGGGGCGTCCCAGCCGAAATACACGGCTTTCTTCAACGCGACTCCGACGGCGGTGATGCCAACCTGGAGCGGCAAGTGCGCGTAGAGCCAGACAATCCACTGCGCTCGCCCTTTGCGCACATGGGAGCCGGCAACATCGTCGAAGTAGACCCACCAGAGGCCACAGGTGATCAGCAGCACACTGCCCGCCTGGAGATAGAGCGACAGCCCGGCGCCGGAGGCGGCGAGACTGCTGAGCACTTTTACGAAGCTCTCGCCGAGCACAATCAGAGTGAGTAGTGCGTAGCGTTCACCCAGGTGTTCGAAGTCGAGGGGGAAGCGTTCCTGGAGCGCGCGCGACTGCGGGCTCAGCGGGGAGGCCAACACGAGTAGCGTGGCTACGACCCACATACCGAAGACGAGCGGTCCTTGCACGAACGCCGACCCCAGCCACAGGGCGCCCGCCACCGCGAAGGTGCCGCCCCAGTAGCGACTGTAGCTCTTGGCTTCTGCGACTTGTGCGCTCGAACGCATGTACATCACCACCACAAGCAACTGAGAAGTTCCCGCCGCCGCGCTGAAGGCGACGGTCTTGCCCTCAAGGACGGCGGGCGCGCTGATGGCCATGCCGGCAACAGCGAACATTTGCAGCAGGACGACCGTGCGATGGAGAAAGTCGTCGACAGTGTAGCGGTTCTCGTAAAACGTGAAGCCCGTCCAGGAGATCCACAGCGGCGCGAACATGGCGAAGAAGGCCGCGTAGCCTGCAACGCTCACGTTCTGGCTCAGACCGTTGCCCAGTTGAATGAACGCGGCGACGAAGATCAGATCGTAGAAGAGTTCGAGCCAGGTCGCGCGTTTCTCCAGGCCGAGCGCGGGACTGTGCAAAGCAGGCTTGTGGAACCAGCGGCTACGCATGACGGAGCCCAGTGTATAACGTGGGGGTGGGGCGTCAGATCACGGATCGCCGGTGAGGGTCAAAGTCCAGGGCGCGCTACAGGTTCCGGACTTGTGGCTGACTTCGATCACGACGTCACGACTGTCGTCGCCGCCGCTGGCGACGCTGCCATCGCCCCAGCTGAGCTTGAAACTCTCATTGGCGCCAGTTCCCCCGGTGTCGCTCTTGCCCGCGGGCAGCGAGCCGCACGCCGACGTGTCACTGGACTCGTTCACATAGCCATAGACATCCAAGTCGTCGCCCGACGGTACCGTCAGCGCGACAGCGAGTTCCAGCTTTTCGCCGAACACGCTGTGGTTGTCCTCGGTGATCCGGATCCTGATGAACAAGCTCCCGGTGCCCTGCACCGTGGTCGTCTTCTTGCCGTCGTCACCAGAGAGCGAGCCCTTCGGCGTTGCGGTGGCGCAGGCGTTTGGCGCGCCGCAGCTGCCGCTGCCGCCGGTACCGCTCGAGCCGCCGGTACCGCTCGAGCCGCCGATGCTGCTGCCGCCGGTTCCGCCGCCGCCCGTGCCGCCGGCGCCACCGCTGGAGGTGCCGCCACCTGCAGGCGTGCTTCCCGTCCCGCCGGTCGGAAGCGCTCCGAAGCCGCCGGTGCTGATCCCGCCGCTTCCGCCGCTTCCGGCGACGCCGCCGCCGCCCGCGGATCCAGCAAAGCCTGCACTGCCGAGATCGTCGAGGTCGGCTTCGCCCGTAGCGCAGCCAACACACGCACCGAATGCGACCAGGCTGGCGGCCAGGAGGAACTTGCTCATGATCGCCAGCTTAGCGCGGGATGAAGCGTCACGGGAGCGCGAAGGTGGCCACTAGGCCCCAGGGGCGGGTCGAAGCGCTATTTCGTGCAGTCCATATTGCACTGCAGGGTGCCGTCTTTTTCGCACCAGCACACCAGATCGCAGCAGTCTTGACTGAAGCAGTCTTCGTAACAAACGTTGATCCCGCCGCAGGGCGCACCCGGTGCGCACAAGCCGCTTTTCCCCGACGCACCGCCGCCGCCCGCGCCCGCGCCCGCTCCCGCGCCCGCTCCCGCGCTGCCCGCACTTGAACCCGCGCCCGCGCCCGCGCCCGCTCCCGCGCTCCCGCCCGCGCCCGCTCCCGCGCTCCCGCCCGCGCCCGCTCCCGCGCCCGCTCCCGCGCCCGCGCCC